>CAISWS010000464.1 GCA_903889265.1 uncultured Bacteroidota bacterium | reverse complement strand
ATGTGCTTCAGGTATTGGATGTGTTTTTCAGACATACTCCACTTCTTTCAAAATAAATGGGCCAATGTATTTGCTCAGTCCGCCGGTCGTTACAACCTCAACCTTCTTCCCAGTGAACAGATCATCCAGGTAAAAACACACATTCATAAAATTGTCGAAGGTGGTTTTGTCTTTGTCAAATTCAATTAAAATGTCAATGTCGCTGTTTTCCTTTTGCTCGCCGCGCACGTACGACCCAAAAAGGCCAATTCTGTGCACCCCAAATTTTTCAATATCAGTTTTTCGCTGAGAAAGTTGATTAAATATGTACTGCTTGCTAAGCATTTCTATAACTTATTTTAATCAAAGATAACAGTTAGTAACGGGCAATTCAAATATGCATGGCCGGGCCGAGTTTTGAAGTTACTGTGCCTTATGCTCCCCATCATACTTATAAATAGTATAAAGCAAAGTCTTACCCACCGCATCAAGCGTGTTTTTATCAATTACACTCATGTTATCATTATGCGTATGCCAGTACTCAGGAAAGAGGTGTGATGACGATTGCCCATCATAAGCAATAATATCAACCGTAGGTATTTTGGCAATTTGGTTAATGTAGTAGTGGTCGTCCGTAAGTGCAGGGGTGTTCTGGTTGCTGAAAAAATTGCTGAAACCAATCTGCTGGGCATTACCCCAAATAAGGTCCTGCACCCAACCGGCATTAAAAGCCGATGTGCCATCGCGGGTAAAAACGGCTCCGTGCCCGGCAGCCATATCCAGCAGCACACCAAAGTCGGCTTTATAACCAGGCACATGAGGGGTTTTGCTCCAGTATTGCGCGCCTAAACAATATGTATCCTCATAATCCCCATCGCTTTTCTTCTTTACAATATCCGATAGGGTGCCTGTATAACCATAGTCCTCAGCATCATTAAAAAATATATCCACGCCAATAGAAGATGGTTTTGATTTAATGGCCCGTGCTATCTCCATTAACGTTCCGCAGCCGCTGGCTCCGTCGCTGGCAGAGATTATAGGTTTATCGCGGTCCACTTTGTCCTGGTCGGCCCAAGGGCGGCTGTCCCAGTGCGAGGTAAGCAGAATACGGTTGGTTGCTTTAGGGTTAAAAACGGCAATAATGTTACTGCATTTTAAAACCTTGCCATCAAAAGCAGTTACATCAAAATTCTGAACATAAACTGTATCGGCCAGGGTTTTAATTTTTGCTATCAGCCATTTACCACAGGCATCATGCGCCTTTGAATTCATATTCCGTGGGCCAAAATCGCACTGTGTTTGGGTGTAGCTGTAAGCAGAGTCGCTACTGAAAGAAGGAGCATTAACTACAACTTCCTTTTTAGCTTCAACCGCTGTTTGGGCTGCTTGTTTGTTATTGTTGTTACAGGCCGTTAAAAATATCGTTGTTACAAAAAAGGCAAATACCCGGAAATGAATTTTGTGCATGTTATCTGTTTATATTAATTCTTCGTCCAGCTCGTTCCTTCTTTTCCATCCTTCACCTGTATACCCACTTTCAAAAGCTGATCGCGTATTTTGTCAGAGGCAGCGAAATCCTTTTTAGCACGCACATCTTTACGCAATTCCAGTATCAATTCCATCAACCCTTCAGTGGTATTATCGTCTTTTTTGTCTTCCTTATCAATAGCCAATATGTCTTTTATGAAAATAGTAAAAGTTGATTTAAGCTTATTAAAAGTTTCCTCATCCAAAGTTGAAACTGATATCAGGCCCTCTTTATACGAGTTTATTTTTTTAGCCATTTCAAACAAAACGGCTACAGCTTCCGGCGTATTAAAGTCATCGTCCATTCTTTCATAAATCTCTTTGCACAGTTTATTCGCCTCAGTAATTTCGGCATCGCTTTTTTTAGCGGCATCATTGACATAAACCAGTTCCTGCAGCACCTTATAGGCATTCATAATCCGTGCAAAACCCTTCTCGGCTGCCTGCAATGCTTCATTGGTAAAATCGAGTGTGCTCCGGTAATGCGCCTGTAACATAAAAAAGCGGACCGCCATTGGGGCATACGCCTTTTCCAACAAGGAGTGTGTGCCATTAAAAAGTTCGCGGGGTAAAAATGAGTTGCCCTTGCTTTTGCTCATTTTATCGCCATTAACGGTAAGCATGTTGGCGTGCATCCATATGCGCACCGGTGTTACGCCATCGGCCCCAACGCTTTGGGCTATTTCACACTCATGGTGCGGAAACTTTAAATCCATGCCACCGCCGTGTATATCAAACTGTTTGCCCAGGTATTTAGTGCCCATAGCTGAGCACTCCAGGTGCCAGCCCGGTATACCTTCGCCCCAGGGCGATACCCAACGTTGCAGGTGATTTGGCGCCACACTTTTCCAAATAGCAAAATCAGCCTGGTTCTTTTTTTCTTCCTGCCCGTCAAGATCGCGTGTGCCTTCCAGCAAATCATCAACATTTCTTCCGCTTAGTTCGCCATACTTATACTTCTCCATGTATTTGCGCACATCAAAGTAGATGGAGTTGTTCGATTCATAGGCATAGCCATTCTTCATTATCTGCTTCACCATTTCAATCTGCTCAACAATATGTCCCGTGGCAGTAGGTTCTATACTGGGCGGCAGCAGGTTAAAAATGGCGCATACTTCATGAAAGCTGTTGGTGTATTTCTGCACCACTTCCATCGGTTCCAGTTGTTCAAGTTTAGCCGCATCGGCTATGCGGTCAACACCTTCACCGGCATCATTGGTCAGGTGGCCGGCATCAGTAATATTGCGCACATAGCGCACTTTATAACCAATATGCATCAGGTAACGGAACACCACATCAAAAGTGGTAAAGGTGCGCAGGTTGCCCAGGTGAACTTCGTTATAAACAGTAGGCCCGCAACTGTACATGCCTACAAAAGGAGGGTTCAACGGCACAAATAATTCCTTCTCTCTGCTAAGACTATTATAAATTTTCAACTGATGCTCCATGGGCTAAATATAAGGGTGTTAGCGGAAATTGCGAACGCCTTCGCTTATTTGATAGAACCCGGTTGGCAAAATACAGATAAGACGTGCTTAAAACTGTAGCTTTTTTAAGTAACAAGGAGTCAAATCAGTCAAAGAATCAAGGCTCCCTATAAACATCAATTGCAAAATGCCATAAAACTACAAAGGGCCTTTCGGCCCTTTGTTACAACTTATTTTTTTAGCGAATCCCGTATTTCCATCAGCAATTTATCAGTAGAAGAGGGTTCAACCGGGCCCGGATCGGCTGCCTCTTCCTTCTTAAAGGTAGTGATTGCTTTTACCACTAAAAAGATGGCAACAGCCACAATCAAAAAGTCCACAACAGTCCCGGCAAAATCGCCTATCTTAATACCTGGCCCAACAGTAATAGTACGCCAGTCTCCGCCTTCTTTCGATGTTAAAAACGTAATTGGCGGCATAACTATATCGCTTACCAGCGCAGTAACTATTTTACCAAATGCCGCACCAATAACAACACCCACCGCCAAATCAACAACGTTGCCCTTCATGGCAAACTCCTTAAATTCCTTTACAAATCCCATAGATTAAATTTTTTGGGTTAAAAAATTGATTTAAAACTGGGGGCCTAACTGGGCGAAAAATATGAATATTCCTTCATTATGCAAGCGGAGGGGCCATGTGCTTATAAAACTTCAGAATTTTTTGCATGGGGGCATAGAGAAAAATACAGAGGAATACAAACCTTTTTTTGAAATGTATTTCTCGGCTGTTTACTCCGTGCGAAACAAGTCTTTTGACACTGGTAATTAAGAAGTGCTGTCAGCACTATTCTCTCCCATCTCCCCCTGCCCCTCATAATCGTTGTAAGTCTGAAAGTAACCTGCCTTATAGGGGTACCGTTCCAGGTAAAGCTGTTTCACCTTTTGAAAAAGCAATTGCCGCAAATCAGCGGTATTCCGGTTTTGGGTGGCCGAAATAAAAATACAGTTTTGGTGTGTGCGCGCCATCCAGGTTTCCTGCAACTCATTCAGTAGCCCGGTTTTTATTTCTGCCGGTAAAAACTCATCAAACCGGGTTTTCTCATACAAATCCATTTTATTAAAAATAACCACTACAGGTTTCTCTTCCAGGTGCAGTTCTTTTAAAATTTCAGTTACTACCTTCATCTGGTCTTCAAACGCCGGGTGGCTTATATCTACCACGTGCAGCAGAATATCGGCCTCAATGGCCTCATCCAAAGTAGATTTAAAACTTTCAACCAGGTGGTGCGGCAGCTTGCGTATAAAACCCACGGTATCGCTAAGCAAAAACGGCACTGCATTAAAAGTTACTTTGCGCACAGTGGTATCCAGCGTGGCAAATAATTTGTTTTCGGCAAACACATTTTCCTTGGCCAGCAAATTCATAATGGTGCTCTTGCCCACATTGGTGTATCCCACCAGTGCAACACGTATCATTTCGCCCCGGTTTTTGCGGCGCACTACATTCTGCTTGTCAATCTCTTTTAGCTTTTCTTTTAGCGAGGTTATTTTTTTCGAGGCTATACGGCGGTCAGTTTCAATTTCCTTTTCACCGGCTCCGCCTCTGGTACCCGCACCACCACGCTGCCTTTCAAGGTGGCTCCACATCCCTTTTAAACGAGGCAGCATATATTGTAACTGTGCTAGTTCTACCTGCGTTTTAGCCTGCACTGTGCGTGCCCGGTTGGCAAAAATATCCAGTATCAGCATGGCCCTATCCAGCACTTTTTTCTTCAGCACCTCCTCCATGTTGCGCAGTTGCGAGGGCGAAATCTCATCATCCACCAGCACCAGGTCAACACCGCGCGCTTCGCAAAAATCTTTTATTTCCTCCAGCTTGCCTTTGCCTACATAGGTTTTGTTATCGGGGTGTGCCATTTTCTGCACAAACGTTTTAAGCGTTTTTACCCCATCGGTAAGGGCTAAAAACTCCAGCTCCGCCAGGTATTCTTTGGTTTGCTCTTCCGTTTGGTCCTGGGTTATTAAACCCACCAACACGGCGGTTTCTTCCTTTATGTTCACGTTATCAATCTTCGCTTTTCCTTTTTCACTCATGGCTCAAAAATAAAAAAGGATTAGGTACCGGGCGCTGTATTATTAAAAGTGATGGAAGAATAAACAACCTGTTTTACGGACAACGATTAGCTGTAGCGTTTGCACGGGCGTTCCATCCAAGTTCTATCGCCTTGTTAAAGTCTTTACATGCACCATCCTTATCGCCGGTTTTTAGTTTTGAAAGCCCCCTTTCGTTATAAGCCCATGCATAGTTGGGGTTTAATTCGATAGCTTTATCAAAGTCGGGTAAAGCAGATTCATAATAACCAGCCAAAGCTTTTACATATCCCCGATGGCAATAATCATCTGAAGACTTAGGGTCTATTTTAATAGCTTCGCTGTAATCCTTAACAGAGCCTGCATAATCTTTTAAAGCGCATTTAGTCCATCCGCGCCAGGCATAAGCAAGCCTGTTATTCTTGCTTAACAAAATACATGTATCCCAGTCTAATATAGCTCCTTTATACTCCTGCAAATAATATTTTGACAGGGCTATTTGCTGATACGCATAACTGTTTTCTTTATCCAACTCAATAACCTTCGGGTACGATAAAATGGCGTTTAAATAATCCTTACTCTCATAATAGGCATCTCCTAACCCGATATAAGCAGCTTTATAAGCTGGATTGAACTTTATTGCTTTTTCAAAACTCTTAATTGCTCCGTAATAATATTTCTGCATCAGGTCTATTTTCCCCTGTCCCCAATAACTGGTATCACATGGTATTACCTTGGTACCTCTTCCGGCATTTAAAAATGCCAGGAAGTTTTTCCCTTTTTTGTTCTGGGCATAAGCCAGAAAATAATAGGCCAGTGGCACATGCTTATCCAGTTTTAAGCCTTTGCGACAATCCTTGATTCCCCCTTTATAATCTTCAAGAAAATTCTTTGCCATTCCCCTATTGTTATAGGCTCTTGCGTCGTAAGGATTGAGTTCTATCGCATTCGTATAATCTAATATTGCCCCTTTATAATCGCCTGACATATATTTTGAGTTGCCTCGAAAGTGATATGATATAGAATCGCGCGGATTTAATTCAATGGCGGAATCAAATTCTGAAATAGCCAGGGCATAGTGCTTTAAATAAAACTCCTGCATAGCCTGTTTTCTGATAGCATCGTTCGACTGGGCATGTAGCCGGTAACTACCTGAAAAGGATAAATAAAAATACAGGACAAGTGAAAGGGTTTTTCTCATAATATTAAGTAAAAATAGCGGTTACTACTCATAACTCAAAAGAGCTTTATCTGGGTAAAATCCTGCCAGTATTATGGATGCCGGGCTACCTTTTCCTTTTCTCAAAAAAAAGCATTAACATTAGTAGTTCAAATTTAGCTATTGACTTACTGAACTGCAATTATAATTTACTATGAAGAAAATTTACACCCCTGTAATTGTTTTCATGCTCCTGGTATTTTCAATGGGCCTTAGGGCACAAAAAACCGGTGCGTCCCTCGGCATCACGGCCTTTGCTACAAAAATTACAATGCCATTTGTAATGCCCGATGGCACTAAGCTGATGACAGATATTTACCTGCCCCGGTTAAGCGATTCGCTGCGCCTTTCGCTTGGTAAAATTGTTATACTCAACGATACCGTATTAACCGATAGTATTACCTTGTTACACGCAGGCCAGCAAATCATTTTTTACGACTCGCTAAACGGCCAGCCCAACCCTAACCCCTACCAATTGCCAGCTATTTTTACACGGACCCCCTATAACAAAGGCAGCTTTGATGATTTGGGCGCAGTGCTTCCTTTATTAGGGTATATATACATTGAGCAGGATATGCGCGGGGCGTACAGTTCTGAAGGAGATTACTTCCCTATGTATTCCGATAGCTGGAATAAAAACCCATACCACCCAAGCGGGCATATCCTTGATTATTTACCGCCTACTGACCCGCGCTTTTCAAACAAACACGAGGATGGGTACAACTCCGTTAAGTTTATTGCAAACCTGAGCATACCCGGTTTATATGACGGCCTGCCACATACCAATGAGAAGCTGATGAACGGCAGCCTGGGTATGTTCGGTGCCTCGGCGCTCGGCAATGTGCAATTACAATTAGGCCTGGCACATCGTATAACTGATTCTATTCCGCAACTAAAGTGTTTAATGCCCATTGTAGCAACTACCGAGCACTACATTGCAACCGGTTTCAATAACGGCGTGTTTCGCCCCGGCATCGTATCGGCATGGTTAAAAGGGCAGATATTCAACATCATTAACGATAACCTGATTGGTACAGATGATGACAGGCAAAATTCGGTTCATACCTCCGCCGATTATAATCTACCGCAAAGCGATAGCCTGAACAGTGTTTTAAGAACCTACCAGCAAGATAAATTTGACGCAGCCACCCTTGCCATTGACCAGTTTACGGTTCACCGTTTTTCAAAATCAGATGGCACACTAAGTCCTGCGGGGTTTTATCCAAACAGTGCAGGAAGATCTGATATGGATGGAAGCCAGGCCCCGGTAAACGAAAATGGCGAAGCTGTGGATCCTGTAACACAGCAACCTTTGCCTAATTTAATTTATAGCCGGTACAGCAACCTGGATGTGCCTGCTTTTCACGTTAGCGGCTGGTGGGATATTTTTACCGAAGGGCAGATTAATACCATGAACCATACCATGGATGCCCTGAATTCGCCTAATAAAAACAAACAAAAAATAGCTATTGGCCCATGGGCGCACCAAACAACTGCTACAACCACCACCGGTGACCGCTCTTATCCCAACAATGTAAACGACATTACCCAAATTAACCTCAATAACTTTTCGTTAAGCAATTTGCCTTTAAGCCAGGTACTGGCATCTGACCTGATAACCTGGTACCGTTATAACCTCAATTACGCCGCCGGCAATTTTGTGGGCGAGCCTAAGTTTATTATTCAGGCCAGCCACCAATGGCAATACCTGGGTATTACAACCGCGCTTGGAGGTTCTGACAGTCTTTTTGTACTCGTTCCTTCAGTGGACTATATTATTCCATTTGTTGGCATGATGAATTTCCTCTCAGGCAATGGCGGCTTGGATAGCATGCCTATTCAAGTGCGCATAGCTCAGGGAATACAAACGCAGTTATACGAATCCATACCTACCTTAGGCACCGTGCTTAGTGGCACTACCGGAGGCAAGGTTTTAGGCGTACCTTATAAAGATTTTTCGCAAGTGCCTAATGTACGCTTTTATACGGTAGGGCCCGATTCGGCTGCTGATGCCGCTGCCGGTTATCCCAACAATTATAAAGTAGGTAACTATTGGAATACATGCGACCGCTTTCCACCAGCCGAACACATACAGTGGCAGCACATGTATTTGCATCAGAACGGTACTTTCAACTTTACCCCGCCCACCAGCGATGAAGGTTTTGGCATGTATGTATGCGACCCCGATAATCCGGTGCTAACCGTTGGTGGCAGTAATATGGTAGACATGTCGCCTGATGGACTGCGGATAACCCAGGGGCAAATGCGTATCAGCGATTCAAACAACGCACCTTATAGCATGGACCGCGAAGGTGTAATACAATTTAACAGCGATGTGTTTACCGATACCTTTACCATTGCAGGTTTCCCGCTGGTTAACCTTTTTGCCGAAAGTAATCCCGGTGGTGTAACCAGTGGTTTAACCGACTGCGATTGGGATGTACGTTTATGCGATGTATGGCCCAATGGCCAGGTATATTTTGTGCAGGAAGGTATTGTAAATGCGCGGGCCAGAGATTGGGCCAGGGCACTGGTTGATTCCATGACGGTACCCGGTGCTGCCACCTGTTATAACGGCGTTGAAGACCCGAATGATAAAAACATACCTTACACCAACATCAACATAGGCCAGGTATACGACTACCTTTTTAAAATGCTGCCTATCTCTTATTGCTGGGCACCGGGGCATCAGATACGGGTGCTTATCAGCTCGGCCAACTATACTAAATACCAGGCCAACGCCAACATCCCTTTAAACGATGGCGAGTTTTTCCGCCGCAACCCTGGCGATGGTCAGTCCTATACTTTCCAGGGTACTGAAATGATGCCGAGGGTAGCCGTTCAGCGTGTTCATTTTTCGCCTGACAATCCAAGCAACATTGCTTTCCCGGTATTTAGCCAAAGCTTTATCAGCACCGGGGTTCAACCCGTTTCATCCACCTCCAATTTCGACATTAACGTGTTCCCGAATCCGGCAACCGACAAAATTCAGGTATTCGCCAACCAGCAAGGCGAGCATGAGTTAAGCATTACCGATATCACCGGTAACGTAATAACCACCGCCCGCTTTGACGATAACATTATTTTAAACACTACCCAATACAGCAAGGGCATTTACTTTGTTACCGTGGACGATGTAAATAATGCAAGCAGCAGGATTACGAGGAAGTTTGTGGTGCAGTAAATGGCTGCTTTTATTTATACATCAGATATTCCGATTCCATGCCACATCCAAATACCCTGGGAGTGATGTGCACATAGCTGATAGCGTTTATCTTTCTATTGGCAATTCCTGCTTTGAACCTTTCGTTTGTAAGTATGGAATTATAACGCTCATCGGATTTTGAAAGCTCATGGTCATCATCTTTGGGCTTTCTTAGGCCCCTTCTGCTTTGCTTGTAAATATCTTTGATTTCGCCAAAAATTAATTTTGCGCCGGGAAGTAATTGTTCGTTTTCGTGCCCCTTTAGATTAACTTCAATATCCAAATTATTAGAAAGGAGTTTAAGGATAATACTCTGTTCGCTGTCAACCTGAAAATTCATAAAATATTTTCCGGCGCTATCGGGTTTTATTTCCGTTTCCTTCTGATTAATTGAAACAATGAATTTTTCATTCTTTATTCGTTTCTGCTTTCCATTTATTTCAAGCTTTAAATCAAAATATTTTGGCTTGGCATAAAAATCATGGCTAAGGCTATCCATCTGCTTTTTCCATCGGACATCCATACTGTCCTGCTCATGGATAATTCTTTGCCATCTGAGGCTATCTGTTTGTGCTCTTGCAATTAAAAAGAAAAGCCAAAAAAGGGAAATCATGCTACCTGCTTTCATTTATTGGCTTTTATTCCTATTCGCCGAAAAACCTCTTCTGCATTTGAAAATTTCGGCTTTTTAGATTTGGCCTTATCATAGGCTTTAAGACAATTCAACTCTTCGGCCTTTTCTATTAAGTCTAGACAGGCGCGGTAACTTAACATTACTTTCCTTTTTCGGCCTTTTGAATCTAAAACAAACCGAATAAGCATGTTTCGCATTTTAAAGAAGGAGTTATTCAACAGGAATATCATCTAAAAAATATCCAATACGCCATATTCTTCGTGAGGCAAAAATTCAGCAATCTCAATTTTGTGTCCGGTCAAAATTTGAGCAAGGTATTTGGTGCTCTGATTGCCCATTCGTAGCAAGACGATTTTAGGCGGAAAACCCATACTTAATGCAAGCCGATAAAAGTCTTCATCGTTCGTAATTATGGTAAAGCCATTCTTTCTGGCGTAGTTCCAAATATCTATATCAGGTGCATCCTCTTTAAAACCGCAATCAACTGTATGTGTAATTTCTTCAAACTCACTTTTTAGTAGGCGAGCAAGACGCCACGATAAATTAGCATCGAGCAGTAATTTCATACTATGCCGCTGATAGCTTGGTATACATTTCACGATACGCAGCAAAAGCCAGCGCAGCCATAATATGCTCCTCCTTTATAGAAGGAAAGTCTTCAAGTATTTCCTGGTGGCTCATACCTGATGCCAACCATTGAAGAATATCAACAACAGCGATTCTGGTACCCTTTATACATGGTTTTCCAAACCGGATTTCCGGGTTTATGGATATATATTGGAGATATTCGTTCATGTAGTTACAAAGATAATTAAAAATTGGCTGGCTTGAAATGCCGGTTAGAAGCAGTCATTTTGCCAAAATTTGAGTCATTATTGTAATGAAAACAATTAATAGCTCGCTCATGAACTCTCCAATCAACTATCACCCCATTTCTCCTTATATTCGCCCCCTGTAAACCAACATTATGCTTAATATCGTTTTATTCGGCCCTCCGGGAAGCGGCAAGGGCACACAGGCAGAGGGTATCATTAAAAAATATAACCTGCTGCACCTTTCAACCGGTGATATGCTGCGCGCTGAAATTGCCGCGCAAACCAAACTGGGCCTGGAGGCCAAAACCCTGATGGATAGGGGTGAACTAGTGCCTGATGCTGTGGTTATTGGTATGATTGAAAACAAACTGGATAGCAATAAATCAGTAGCCGGTTTTGTATTTGACGGCTTTCCGCGCACAGTTAAACAGGCCGAAGCCCTGGATGCATTACTTGAAAAACACAAAGCGCCGATTAAAGTAGTGCTTTCATTAAAAGTAGGCGAAGAGGAATTGACCAAACGCATTTTACACCGCGGTGCCACCAGCGGCCGTGCTGATGACCAAAACGAAACCATTGTAAAAAACCGTGTTGTTGAATACAGAACCAAAACAGAGCCTTTGGCTAACTATTACGCC
The DNA here is from genome assembly GCA_903889265.1 of uncultured Bacteroidota bacterium. Lineage (GTDB taxonomy): Bacteria > Bacteroidota > Bacteroidia > Chitinophagales > LD1 > Bog-950. The sequence continues at coordinate 3,044 of CAISWS010000464.1, read as the reverse complement.
GCGCAAGGCAAACTAAAGGATATAACAGGCGAAAAACCGGTAGAGGAAGTATTTGCATCGCTTTGCACTGAAATTGACAAAGTAAACACCGGTTCAACGAATACCCATTAGGAAGTAGTAGGGCGACCCCGAAAGGGTTTCTCCACCCTTTCGGGGTTTTTTGGCGAAAAAGCGGCATTTTGAGTTGAACACCCATTAAACAGTAGGACATTTCCTGATTCGGGCCCGGCCCGAAAGTTAATTGATATAGAAACAAGCCCGCCGGGCAAACCTGCGTTGGGCATAGTAATATGGCAGCTGAAAACTTTATAGACTACGTTAAAATCCATTTTAAAAGTGGCAAGGGCGGCCCCGGTGCATCCTCTTTCCGTCGCGAAAAATTTGTACCCAAAGGCGGCCCAGACGGTGGCGATGGTGGCCGTGGCGGCCACGTTATTTTACGTGGCAATGCCCAGCTTTGGACCCTGTTACACTTAAAATACCGCAAGCACATTATGGCCGAAGACGGCGCAAAGGGCATGGGCACATTATCCTCTGGCAAACGCGGCGAGGATGTGTATGTTGATGTTCCCCTGGGCACCATAGCCCGCGATTTCGAAACCGGTGAGGTTGAAGTAGAAATAAATGAAGACGGCCAGGAATACATTTTACTTGAAGGCGGCAAAGGCGGCTGGGGTAACGACCACTTTAAGTCGCCCACGCATCAGGCACCCGTATATGCACAACCGGGCATACCGGGGCAAGAAGCATGGAAGATTTTAGAACTGAAATTATTGGCCGATGTGGGATTGGTAGGTTTCCCGAACGCGGGTAAATCAACCCTGATTGCAGCACTATCAAACGCAAAACCCGAAATTGCCGATTACCCCTTTACAACCCTTACCCCTAACCTGGGCATAGTAAGTTATAAAGGTGGACGCAGCTTTGTAATGGCTGATATACCCGGTATTATAGAAGGCGCCGCAGAAGGCAAAGGCCTTGGTTTAAGGTTTTTACGCCACATTGAACGTAACTCGCTGTTACTTTTTATGGTGCCTATAGATAGCCCAGATATTGTTGCCGATTATAAAGTCCTTCTTAACGAACTGGGCAAATACAGCCCTGAGTTACTTACCAAAGACAAAATACTTGCCATTACCAAATGCGACATGGCCGATGAAGAGCTGATGAAAATGGTGGAGAAAGACCTGAAAAAGGGCCTCAAAAAAGAAGGCACCATCAGCACCTTTTTTATCTCGGCAGTTAGCGGCATGGGCATCGATAAGCTAAAAAACGGCATCATGAAAATGCTGGACAAAGCCAACCCACCCAGGCCTAAAGTTGAGGAGCCAAAAACGGAGTGGCCGGATATTGAATAGTTGACGTCAACTCTAAACCTTTCAGGTCTTAACGTTTTCCATTAGCATAATGGGCCCAATAGCAAGACCTGAAAGGTTTTAATCATTCGGCTGTTTGTATCAAGTCCCCCTTCGGGGGATTTAGGGGGCTATCACCTCCGGCCTGTTCAAAAAATAAAGGTGCTTTTGCTGCGATAAATCAAACGGCGGCTTCATCACCTTTATCTCGTAAAAATCTACGGGGAAAATGTAGTTCTCCCAACTTATAATCCTGGCAATATCAAACAACTCCTGAAAATTGTTGGATATAGTCAAATGCTCAAATTCACCCACTTTAACCTCCGGTGTTTTTACGAAAAGGATGATAAAGTTTAACCGGCGCATAGTAGCCAGAACCTCGTGCAGGTCGGCTACATGGTAGCAATAGGCCCGGTCAATTTCTGCCACAATTTTATCAATCAAAATGCCATCCTCAGCATTCGGGTGTTCGCGCTTAAACAAGTCCTTAATATAAAGCACTCCACCGGGCTTCAATACCTTAAAGGCTTTTTCAATCAACAGCGGTTTATTGTTTGAATGCCCGAACGACTCTAAAAAAACAACCCGGTCAAAAACATCAGCACCGTAAATCCGGTCCATATCATGGTAATCTCCTTTTGTAAAATTTACCTTGCCCAACAATGTCTTGGATGCTTTAGCCGCATTCGCTTTTTCAAACTGCACATCACTGATTGTAATGCCCTCAACTTCAACATTAAGCTTTGAGGCAAAATAATACGCAGGCCCACCCACGCCACAACCGGCATCCAGTATTTTCTGCCCATCCTTTAATTCGGCATTTTGGATGGTATAATCCAGGTAATCGTAAACGTTATTGGTTCTGAAAGCCTGTATAATATCGCCATACACCTCCAGAAATTTATCGGTGGTGTTATTATAAAAGGCACCTACCTCCGCCGAGTTAAGGGCAACTGGCTTTTTATCCGTTGCAGCGTCAGATTTAAAAAAGTTCAACAATTTCTTCAACATCCTTTTAGGTCTTATAAAATGAAATTAAAAAAGAAATCCCGTTTGTCACGAAGAACACAAATGCCTATACAAGGCACACCAAAAATATACTTCTTTGTGGCCTTTGTATTGGCATTTTTCTTTGTGCTATTTGTGTTAAGCTGGTTTTCATACCTTCTGATGTTCTAAAAACACTTCTTCTTGTGCTTTGTATTTACACCTTGTGTTCTTTGCGTTAAACTGCATTTATTATTTACTTTGCCATGTAAACGACCACGAAGTGAAAGTAGCAGAATTAAAAGACCCCGAAGCCGAACGCTCCCTCAACCAGAATGGATTTATTGTCATCAAAAATTTTCTGGGTAAAGAAGAGATAGCTGAGTTACTCGCCCTGTATAAAAGCTACCATCCGAAGGCTGGCATGGAAAAGGGTATGTGGAACAGTTTGTACGATATCTCTCCTGAAGAAGGCCTTAACATCAGCGAAAAAATATTAACAGTTCTCCGCCCCCGGTTGAACGAATTATTTGTGTCGTATTACGCACCGGTTGGCACTTTCATGTCTAAAAACTGCAATCCTAACAGTACCTGCGATTTGCACCGCGATTTCAGTATCCTCAACGAAAATGAATTTCAGTACCGCAACATCTGGATACCGGTAATATCAACCAACAATAATAACGGTGCATTATATGTACT
>CAISWS010000463.1 GCA_903889265.1 uncultured Bacteroidota bacterium | reverse complement strand
CGCGAAGGCCGCACCAGCATTAAGGCAGGGCTGCATTGGTTTGGCCAATGGGGCCGCGATACCTTTATTGCCCTTCCGGGTTTAACACTTTCGCAGGGAGATGAAGCAACTTTTGTAAAAGTAATTGATGATTATTTGCCCGACTTGCACCGGGGCTTGTTTCCCAATATCGGGCGGGGTGATAAGGCGGTCTATAATACTGTTGATGCTTCCATGTGGTTTATATGGGCACTACAGCAATACGTAATTGAAAAGCAGAACGGCAAAAAGGTTTGGGAAAAATACAAAGCGCCTATTCTGGAAGTACTGAATAATTACAGGCATGGTACCCTCAACAATATTGCCATGCATGATAACGGCCTGATCTGGGCCGGCACACCAGGCAAAGCGCTCACCTGGATGGACGCAGTAATTGATGGGGTACCGGTAACTGCCCGAATTGGATACTGTGTTGAAATAAACGCATTGTGGTACAATGCAGTGTGCTTTGCTTTAGAGCTGGCTGGAGAAAACGGAGATGAAGAATTTTTAAAGGAATGGCGGGGTTTGCCTGATTTGATAAAAGACAATTTTGTTCAGCAGTTCTGGAACGGTACTTCATTGGCTGATGTAGTAACGCAAATCAGCAAAGATTTTTCAGTGCGCAGCAACCAGATTATTGCTGCCAGTCTTCCTTTTACCATGCTCAGCGAAAGCGAAATTTACAGCGTGGTTGATGTTGTGAAGAATGAATTGCTTACTCCGCGCGGCCTTCGCACCCTTACCCCAAAAAACGCAGCATATATAGGCACTTATGAGGGCGACCAGAAACAACGTGACAGCGCTTATCATCAAGGCACGGTTTGGGTTTGGCAACTGGAGCATTTTGTTGCTGCATATTTAAAGTTGCAGGGAGCTTCTGGTCTGGATTTTGTAAAAGGCATTTACCAGGGGTTTGAACCTTGCGTACTCGACCATGGTATTTCTACCATTTCGGAAATTTATGATGGCAATCCGCCTCACCAGGCACGGGGCGCTATATCCCAGGCATGGAGTGTGGCGTCCTTATTAAGAGTAGAACAGATGATTCAGAAGTATAGTAAGAAGTCAAAAACAGGAAAATGAAAGTACTAATGTTTGGTTGGGAGTTTCCTCCGCACATTTCAGGCGGCCTTGGTACAGCCTGTTTTGGCCTTACCAAAGGGATGGCGTTTAATAACATGGAGGTTATTTTTGTGGTGCCCAAGGCTTTTGGTGATGAAGACCAGCGAGCCGTTCGAATAGTTTCAGCCGATCAGCAAACCATTAATCTTTTTGATACTCAATTTCAGGAGTACTGGAAGCACCTGACTTATCTCGAGGTAAGTTCATTATTGGTGCCATACATGTCGCCTGAAGAGTTCCGGCGCTTAACTGATGCCAGCGAACATGATTATACCGATATTAAGGAATCAGTATTTGCAGAAAAGTTCACTTTTACGGGCGCTTATGGGCCCGATTTGTTTAAGGAAGTATCTCGTTATGCTTTAGTGGCAACGAAAATTGCCAAAGAATATACGCACGATATTATACATGCGCATGACTGGCTTACCTTCCCTGCCGGTGTGGCGGCCAAGCACGCATCGGGCAAGCCTTTGTTTGTGCATGTACATGCAACAGAGTTCGACCGTTCAGGCGAAAACATTAACCCTCAGGTATTTGAAATTGAAAGGCAAGGCATGTTGTTTGCCGATAGAGTGATAGCGGTAAGCAACAGAACGCGGCAGGTGATAATTGATAAATATGGCATTGCGCCCGAAAAGGTAGTGACCCTGCACAACGCGGTTACTATGGGCGTTACACATACCGAGCGTTATGCCAATCCGCTTGATGATAAGATAGTCACTTTTTTAGGGCGTATCACTTTTCAAAAGGGGCCTGAGTATTTTGTTGAAGCAGCAAAAAAGGTTTTGGATGTTGACCCCAATGTTCGTTTTGTAATGGCCGGTACCGGCGATATGTGGCAGCGTATGGTTGAAATGGTGGCTAAGCTGCGCATTGGCCATAAATTTCATTTTGCCGGTTTTTTGAACGGTGCCGAAGTAAAAAAAATGTTTGACATGAGCAGTGTGTACGTTATGCCTTCGGTGTCAGAGCCGTTTGGCATTTCTCCATTGGAGGCGATGCAGAGTAATGTGCCGGTTATTATATCGCGCCAGTCGGGGGTTTCGGAAGTATTGAACCATGCCATTAAAGTTGATTTCTGGGATATTGATGCAATGGCTGATGCTATTTATGCGCTGCTGCACTACCAGGGCATTTCGAAAATGTTTGCACGCATGGGGCATGAAGAAGTAGAGAACCTGAAATGGGACAATGTGGCTTTTAAACTGAAAGATATTTACCAGGCAGTGTTGGATGGAAGAAGTTAACCTCCCCTTTAAAATTGAAATAAAAACCGGATTACGAATAACAGTATTGCAAGTAGCCTTTGAAATAAACATAAAGAAATGAAAAAGATTTGCTTTTACTTTCAGGTGCACCAGCCCTACCGGTTGCGTACCTACCGCTTTTTCGATATAGGTAAAAAGCATGATTATTTTGATGATTACGCTAACCGTAAAATATTAATTAAGGTAGCTGAAAAATGCTATCTGCCAACCAACCAATTGTTGTTGGAACTGATTCAAAAGCACCAAGGTAAATTTAAAGTGTGCTTTTCAATTACAGGTACTCTGCTTGACCAGATTGAAAGTTACTATCCCGAAGTTCTGAAAAGTTTTCAGCGCCTTGCCGCAACCGGTTGTGTTGAGTTTTTGGCTGAAACTTATTCGCACTCTCTTTCTGCTTTGCGGCCTGAAAAGGAGTTTGAAAGCCAGGTAGCATTGCACACTAAAAAGATTAAAGAGTTGTTTGGGTACGAACCAACTATTTTCAGGGATACTGAGTTGATATATTCCGATTTAATTGGAGAGCGTGTTTTTAAAATGGGTTATAAAGGAATGTTAACCGAGGGTGCCAAACATGTTTTAGGATGGAAGAGCCCGAACTACCTTTATTACAATACGCTTGAACCTAAGCTAAAGCTGCTGCTCAAAAATTTCAGGTTAAGTGATGATATTGCTTTCAGGTTTTCGCAAAAAAGCTGGGGCGATTGGCCATTAACTACTGAAAAATTTGTTAGCTGGCTTAACCTCATCGGTCCGCAGGATGAAATTGTGAACCTGTTTATGGATTACGAAACATTTGGCGAACACCAGTGGGCTGAAACCGGCATATTTGATTTTATGCGTGCCTTACCCGACAGAATTTTCAGCAACTCGAATTTTGAATTTGTTACCCCCTCGCAGGCAGTTGAACAATTGCAGCCGGTTGCAGGCATGAGTACACCTTTCCCGATTTCGTGGGCTGATGAAGAACGTGATTTAACTGCATGGCTGGGTAATGATTTGCAGGACGATGCCTTTGCTGCGCTTTACTCTCTAAAGCCAATGATTGACCAGTGTAAAGACCCTCAAATATTAAAGGATTGGCTTTACCTGCAAACCAGTGACCATTTCTATTATATGTGTACCAAGTTCTTTTCGGACGGTGATGTACACATGTATTTCAACCACTACAGCAGTCCTTATGAAGCCTATATTAACTATATGAATGTTTTGGCTGATTTTAAAGTAAGGCTTGAAAAAGCAGTTGGTGAACAAGCCCTTCGGGCAGAAACAAAGCCGAAAAAGAAAAGCGTTGCAAAAAAGAAGGCCGCTGCCAAGCCTAAAAAGAAAGCAGCAGCTAAAAAGCCAGCGGCAAAACCGAAGTAGACTGAACATCCCCCCCAATGCCTAAAGGCCATAGTTTGATAGTATTATTCATACTTAAATCTTAAAGAAAACCTGATGCAAAAAGAAAGCCTTAATCCCGATTGGATATTTGAAGTGAGCTGGGAGGTTTGTAATAAAGTTGGCGGTATCTATACCGTTATCTCAACCAAAGCACCAGTGCTTAATAAACTGCTGAACGACCGGTTGGTTATGATTGGGCCCGACCTGGGACAGACCCTGAAAGCGAACTCTACGTTTATTGAAGAAAAAGACCTTTTTCCCGAATGGCGTGAGCACCTTAAGGAAAGTAATTTAAAGGTGAGGATGGGGCGCTGGAATATTCCGGGAAACCCTATTTCGCTTTTAATTGACTTTCAGGATTTTTTTGAGAGAAAGGATGATATCCTTACCCAGCTTTGGACAAAATTCAGGGTAGATTCTATAACCGGTGGGTGGGATTACATGGAGCCGACTATTTTTGGTTATGTGGCGGGTATGGTAATCGAAAATTTTTATCTATTCTACTTGGGCCCAAGGCACAAAACCATTGCTCAGTTTCATGAGTGGATGACTGCTTCGGGTTTATTATACCTAAAAGACAAGGTTCCCAATATAGGCACTGCCTTTACAACGCATGCAACCGTTTTGGGCCGCTGTATAGCTGGTAATAATTACCCTTTATACGATGAACTGAACAATTACGACCCGAATAAAGTTGCTGCTGATTTTAATGTGGTAGCCAAACACAGTATGGAAAAGCAGGCTGCCCTATATGCAGATGTTTTTACCACAGTAAGCGAAATAACGGCCCGCGAATGCGAGCACTTTCTTGAAAAATCGCCGGATCTGATTACGCCGAATGGTTTTGATGCCAGCTTTATACCTATGGCTAATTTTGAGGGGCGAAGAAAAGCTTCCCGTAAAAAACTGATTTCGGTGGCTGAGGCGGTGCTGAACCAGCCTATTGATAAGGACTGCCTGATGATGGTAAAAAGCGGGCGTTATGAATTCCGTAATAAGGGTGTGGATGTGTTTTTAGATGCCATGCACAAGCTGAATGCCAATGAAGAACTGAAAAGGCAAATATTGGTTTTCATTGCTATACCTGCAGGCAATTCGGGCCCGGTGCCAGATGTTGTAGCCCGGTTGGATAATCCTGACTTTAACAACCCTTTAAGCAATCAATACCTTACCCATTATCTATCCAGTTATCATGATGACCCTATCATTACCAGGATTAAAAACAACAATCTTAATAACCGGCCTTCTGATAAAATAAAAATAATATTTGTCCCGGTGTACCTGGATGGCCAGGATGGGGTGTTTAATATTGATTATTACGATTTACTGGTAGGCTTTGATTTTTCGGCGTTCCCTTCATATTATGAACCATGGGGGTACACGCCGTTGGAAAGCCTTGCATCTAAGATTCCAACTATAACTACAACTGTTGCAGGTTTCGGTAACTGGGTAGTTAATAAAATGCCTCAGTTTCTGGAAGATGGTATTTATGTGGTTAACCGCAACGACACCAACCAGGATGAGTGTAGTGCGGCTATTGCGCGCATTATTCTTGACTATTCTGAGTTTGATAAAAACCGCATCAAGGCGTTACGCGATAAGGCATACGAGTTAGCCCAACAAGCAAACTGGAGCGAATTCAGCCTCGATTATTTAAAAGGTTATTCTCTTGCCTTAATCAAGGTAACAACCCGTCAGGCGCAGTTAAGCGAAAAGCGTAGCAAAATTCAGCTGGCAAAAATGCAGGCCATTGCGCCTAATGTGGACCAGGACCCTACCTGGCGCAAGTTATATGTGCAGCCCAAAGTGCCGGCAAATTTTCAGATTCTTCAGGCCTTGGCCCTCAACCTGTGGACCAACTGGAACAGCGAAGCGCGCGAAGTATTTGCCATGATGGACCCTGAAAACTGGAAACGGTTTAAGAACAACCCTACAGCAACTTTAGAGGCCGTATCTTTTGACCGGTTACTTGACCTTGAAAAGGATGAAGTGTTCTGTGTCAAACTTAAAAAGGTTGAAGAAACCTTTAACAAGTACATGAACGAACGGTCTGAACTGAAGGGTCCTAAAGTGTCGTACTTTTGTATGGAGTATGGCCTTGATCCTTTTATTAAATTATACTCAGGCGGCTTGGGTATTCTGGCGGGTGATTATCTGAAAGAAGCCAGCGACTCTAAAACCAATATGGTAGCTGTTGGCCTTCTATACCGCTATGGCTATTTTAAACAGCAGCTTAGCGCTGATGGAACTCAGGAGGCCATTTATAAACCTCAAAAATTCAGCTACCTGCCAGTGCAGCCGGTAAAGCATGCTAACGGAACATGGATGAGCGTGTTTATCGATTTAGGCGGACACGATTTATTTGCAAAGGTTTGGAAGTTGCAGGTAGGTAGTGTGCCATTATACTTGTTGGATACCGATATCCCCCTCAATAGGCCAGAAGACCGCTTTATCACCCATCAGCTTTACGGAGGTGATTGGGATAACCGCTTAAAGCAGGAAATACTTTTAGGATTAGGAGGCATCAGGTTACTTAAAATGCTGGATATTGAATCTGAGGTTTACCATTGCAATGAAGGCCATGCAGCATTTACCGGATTGGAGCGCGCCAAATACCTGATAAAAGACAAGGGGCTTAATTTTAACGAAGCAACTGAGGTAATGCGCAGTTCATCGTTATTTACCACGCATACGCCGGTACCGGCTGGGCACGATGCTTTTTCGGAAGAACAGATGTACCGGTATTTCGGGCAATACGTAAACGAGCTTAAAATAAGCTGGGGCGATTTTATGGCTCTGGGACGCAGTAATGCCTCTGATAACCAGGAGAAGTTTTCTATGAGCTTTCTGGCAACACGTCTTTCATCGCGTGTAAACGGTGTAAGTAAGTTACATGGTAAGGTTTCAAAAGGTATACTCCGTCCGCTGTATCCTGGGTACTTTACTGAAGAAATAAATGTTGATTATGTTACCAACGGAGTGCACTATCCTACCTGGGCTTCTGTTGAATGGCAGAAATTATATAAAGAGAATTTTGGTGATGGCTTTTATGAAAACCAGCATAAAGCCGGGCACTGGAATAATATCTATAATGTGTCAGATGAAAAAATCTGGAACATGAGGCAGGAGCATAAGATTAAGCTGATTGAATGGGTAAAGGATTACCTCACTCAAAAGCTTGACCAGAAACACCAAAGCCCTAAGGCAGTAATGAACGTTATTACCAATCTGGATAAAAACGCTCTTATCATCGGATTTGCCCGCCGCTTTGCAACCTATAAGCGTGCCGCTTTGCTTTTTAACGATCTTGAGCGACTTTCTGCCATCGTTAACGATCCGAAACAACCGGTTATATTTTTCTTTTCGGGCAAGGCGCACCCGCTGGATATTCCGGGACAGGACCTTATTAAAAAAGTGGTTGAGATTTCGAATATGCGCGAGTTTATGGGCAAAATCGTGTTCCTTGAAAACTACGATATGAATGTGGCGCGCAACTTAGTGCGTGGCGTTGATATCTGGCTAAATACGCCTACACGCCCTATGGAGGCATCTGGTACGAGCGGTATGAAGGCTACCTTGAACGGTGTGCTTAATTTAAGCGTACTGGACGGCTGGTGGGCCGAAGGCTACAAGGAAGGCACGGGATGGGCCTTACCTGAGGAAAATGATTATGCCTACGAAGATTTCCAGAACGAGTTTGATGCGGAGACTATTTATCACCTGTTGGAAAAAGAGATTAAGCCCATATTCCAGAACAAAAACGATAAAGGGATACCAGTTGAATGGGTGCAGCGCATTAAAAAAACCATAGCTGAGATAGGTCCGGAATTTACCATGACCCGGATGATTACCGAATACCACAGTAAATTTTACAATCCCTTACAAAAACGCAAAAAGCTGGTGGTAGCTGAAGAGTACAAAGTAGCAAAGCAAATTGCGCAATGGAAAAAATACGTTACCGACAATTGGGGTGCTATTAAAGTGGAGAGTATGGATGTGTTTGACAGCACCAATCAGTCGCTGGGACTGGGGGAACCTTTCTCTGCTCAGATTGTACTTAACCTGGGTAATTTGCAGGCTGCGGATATTGAAGTAGAGGTGTTGTTTATAAGGAAGCACCAATCAGATGAAATAATGGAAATTGTTTCCTGCGAGAAGTTAACTTATGTAAGTAGCGAGGGAAGCAAGGCCACCTACGAAGGTGCCTTTAAAACCACGCGTTCCGGTGTTTACGAATACGGCTTCCGCATTTATCCTAAAAACGAACTGCTTGAAAACAGAATGGAGCTGGCGTTGGTGAAGTGGATATAGATGGTTAGAACTTCAGCTTTAGTAAAAATGACCCGCATCGTTTAGATGGAGGGTCATTTTTATTGATGAAACAGCAAGGAATACACATCCACTTGAAAATGGTAACAAAAGTGGCTACCTTAACGTTTCTATTTGATCTATAGAATGAGCTAAATGCTGAGCAAGGAAACTATCGGCCGCTATAACAAAATGCGGCCCAATATCAATAAAAGTGTTTTGTGCCATGCTCCTTTTGTCAATATTAACTTTGAACAGAATGGTAACATGACCGCATGCTGCTTCAACCGCAAGCATGTGTTAGGTACTTATCCCGATTCAACCATTATGCAGGCATGGACAGGCAGAAAGGCTGAAGAACTACGTGAATTTATTTTAGCAAACGATTTAGGCGGTGGGTGTAACGGTTGTGAAACTTTGCTTGCCAGTGGCAGTTTTTACAGCAGCAGGTCGCTGTTATTCGATTATTACGCCACGCCCGAAAATAAGATGCAAAAACTAGGTAACGTATTTTCACCAAAGGCATCTTTGGCTAAAAAGTTTCCGGCCTTTCCAAAATCAATTGAGCTTGAAATATCAAACACCTGTAATCTTGAATGCGAAATGTGCGATGGTTATTTTTCATCCTCAATTCGCAAAAACCGGGAAAAAAAACTGCCTCTTCAAAATCCGTATGATGATAAATTTGTTGAGCAATTAGCACAGCTTCTTCCGCATTTACAAGAGATGAAGTTTTTGGGTGGCGAGCCCTTTATGATTGATATATATTACAGGATATGGGATAAAATACTTGAAATAAATCCTAAGCTGCGGGTAACCATTACTACCAACGGGACGGTGATGAATAACAGGGTACGCGACTTAATTCAGCGGCTTAATTGCCATGTTACAGTTTCGCTTGATTCACTGAATGCTGGGACTTACGAAAAAATAAGGGTGCACGCCAAATTTAACCAGGTAATAGATAACGTAACCGAAATGATAGGTATTCTAAACTCAAAAGGTTCGGAACTTTCCATTGCCATTTGCCCCATGATTTTAAACTGGATGGAACTGCCTGATTTGGTTGAGTTTGCCAATAGCAACAACCTGCATACATACTATAACACAGTATGGCAACCTGAGCATATGTCGGTGCGCTCGCGAAAACCGAAAGAGATAAAGAAAATAGTAGAGGTGTTAACGGCTAAAGAATTTAAGGTTACAAATGCCCTGCATCAACTAAATATTTCGCGCTATCGTGATGTAATCCAGACTTTCAGATATTGGTACCAACACTCGGTAGACCCTTATGGCGGTGGAGATACTTTTATACACACACAATACCAGGATTTTTTGCAGCATTTACCCACTGGTGGGGCCGAAAGAGATATCGTATTGCTGGTAATACGGGAGAGTATGGATGTTGTTGAAGCAAAGATTGACGCCGGCATAGCATCCTTTGTGGAAACTGAGCTGAACCTTCGTTACAATAGAAATGAGGTACTGATGCAGTCGCTACTAAAACTATCTGCAAGTTATTCGCAGCCAGATTATCTGATTGCCTATAATGCTGCCCTAATTGCGTTGGCAAAAACAGGCTTTAACGGAAAAATTGATATTAAAGCCTTTTCCGAAAAGATAAATAGTTATAATAAAAAAATTGCGGCCACCAGTACACATGATGCTTTTATGCAATGGGCCAGGCGCAGCCACCCTGTAAAACGGGTGAGAATAATTAACCAGATGCCCATTGCAAAGGTGATTGCTAAACTGGAATAACGGGCTCGAAATCGGTTTATATCATTTTCAATCTTTTGTTAAAAACGTTGTGAGGCGGCACTTTGAACAAAAGATTAGACTTTTTCGATAAATCAGACTGTGGTAATTTGTATTGGCTGTTCCCTTCTCTTTTCTTCAAACAGAGGGGTGTCCGTAGGACAGGATGAGTTTGTATTTGGCAACTTTCCGAAGAAGTCTATTAGACCTCTTCGGATAATCATTTGATGGATAGATTATAGATTGCGGCAATAAGATTAAACCGTAAGGCAAATCGTCTTCTTCTATTTCTATATTTCTCTGCCACAATTCTGAATATTTTAATTTCGCGGATGATGTTTTCG
>CAISWS010000462.1 GCA_903889265.1 uncultured Bacteroidota bacterium | reverse complement strand
TGAAATAGCTGATGAAAATTTCCAAACTTTCTTAGGAAACCCTTTTACTTTATTCAAGTCGCATATACCCATAATTAGCGGGTTGGTCTTTTTAACGGGAGCCCTTGATAAACAGACATCAAACAGTCAAAGGCCATATCTTTTTGTAGCGGGTGCAATCGCCCTTCTTTGCACAGGTCTTTTCCAAAGTTATTTTATGGTTTCTGGAAAGTATTTTGCAATTAAAAATCATATTTACTTTTGGAAAAGTAAGGTTATACCTATAAAGGATATAAAACGATTCTCTGCCGAAATTTATGGGCGGGGAGCCGTTGGAGTAATCATTCTTACAAATGATTTTAAGGTTCACAAGATTACTACCGGTGCCATGTCGGTTAATGACGACTTGGAAGAAATGGTCAAAGTCGTGAATGATTATATGAAAAAGTAATTAAAACAAACTCCTCCTTTCCATTTCCTTCGATTGGTCAATGCCTTTTGCCTCATCCCTTTATTCCAGCACAAGGCGCGGGATGAAACACTATAGACATTTCCATTCTACTTTTTTCAGAGCAAAACAGTAAAAGGGAAACCCTCACGGTTGATTACAGGGGCAAATCGAATAGTTAGGCTCAATGCGCAAGATTACCACAGTTAATACTCTTTTATTTATTCCGGGAATTAGCTTCGCAATGAAAGTGTTTTATTTTATTTAATATAAACTCTTTCCATCCATTTCCTTCGGTTGTTCAATGCCCATTATTTTTAGAATGGTGGGGGCAATATCGCCGAGTTTACCGCCGGTGCGCAGTTGTGGTTTAAGTGTTTTATCTACCATAAAAATTGGGACCGGGTTCATAGTATGCGAGGTGTGGGGTGAGCCGTCGTCATTAATCATGTAGTCGGCGTTGCCGTGGTCGGCGGTTATAAGGATGGCATAGTCGTGTTTAAGGCCTTCGTTAGTTACACGCTCAACGCAGTTATTAACGGTTTGTGCAGCAATGATAGCAGCGCTGAATACGCCGGTGTGGCCTACCATATCGGTGTTGGCAAAATTAAGGCACACAAAATCGGGTTGATTCTTTTCAATTTCGGCCACTACTTTATCGGTTAAGGGGATGGCGCTCATTTCGGGTTGCAAATCGTAGGTGGCTACTTTGGGCGAGGGCTCCATAATGCGCGTTTCGCCGGTAAATTCTTTTTCCCTGCCGCCGCTGAAAAAGAAAGTAACGTGGGGATATTTTTCAGTTTCAGCAGCGCGTAACTGGGTGAGTCCCTTTAGTGATAATATTTCACCCAGGGTCATGTTTAAATCATCTTTATCAAAAATGTTGGCCACACCTTTAAAGCTGTGGTCGTACATGGTCATGGTAGTATAATGCAAATCCAGTTTATGCATACCAAAATCAGGGAAATCCTGCTGCGTTAATACTTTGGTTATTTCGCGGCAACGGTCAGTGCGGAAGTTGAAGCACAATACTGCATCGCCATCTTTAACCGGTGCAAAATGTCCGGCGCTGATAATGGGTTTAAGAAACTCATCGGTAACATCCTGATCGTAGCTTTCCTGGATGGCCTGCTGCAAATCGGTGGCTTTTTTGCCTTCGCCTTTAGTTAGCATGTCGTAAGCCAGTTTAACGCGCTCCCAGCGGTTATCGCGGTCCATGGCATAATAGCGGCCGATAACCGAGGCAACATGACCGGTTGAATGTTTCAGGTGTTCAGTCAGTTCTGCAATAAATCCTTTGCCGCTTTTGGGGTCGCAATCGCGGCCGTC
>CAISWS010000461.1 GCA_903889265.1 uncultured Bacteroidota bacterium | reverse complement strand
GCTCGAAGATATTCCTCTTTTTTATTGGCATATTTTCCGTTAAACCAATCACCGAAACTAAACGATATATTATCAGGCGGATAAAAAGCACCACGTAATTCGCCACCTTTAAAAATCTGCAACTTATCCTGGATTTGCGGAGCCCAGAGCAACAGCACAAAAATGCCAGCCAGAAAATATTTTACAGTTGCACTTTTCATTAAAACCTGAAATATATAAACGGATTAAAGGCCTTGGTTGCCAGCGACCCTATATCTAAAATAAGCAGTGCCAGGCAAATAAACCCTAGTGCTGTTGCAGCTTTATTACTGTATTGTCCATTATAAAAAAATGAAATTACCCTTCGCCCGGCACCGGTTAAACCCAAAAAGCTGAATACACACGCCACCACCATAAAAAACGGAAGGTCATTATTACTTTCAAACATATGTAAGCTGTCAAACGAAAATAGCTTACCAAGATATTCAACTGCTTTAGACAGGGTTTCGGCCCTGAAAAACACCCAGCCAATTACAACAATGAAAAAAATTATCGCTGCACGTATTGGGTTCCATAATTTTTCGTACAGCTTTAGCAAAAATGCCCGCTCCAATACCAGCCATAAGCCGTGGTAAGCTCCCCAAATAACAAAATTCCAGGATGCACCGTGCCACAAACCTGAGGCCAGGAACACCACCCATAAATTAAAATACAACCGCCATTTTGAACTTACCTGGTTACCACCTAATGGTATATACAGGTAATTACGCATCCATTGCCCTAAAGATATATGCCACCTGCGCCAAAAATCAGTAATTGAATTCGCTGTGTAGGGTTGATTAAAATTTTCGCCTATTTCAAAACCTATTACGCGCAAAAGCCCAATGGCCATATCTGAATAACCCGAAAAGTCGAAATATATCTGAAAGGTATAACACAGAATACCAATCCAGGCCGAACCGCAGGTTAAAGTGTGGTCCCATTTAAATGCTGTATCAGCATAAACCGCCAGCGAATTGGCAATAAGCACTTTTTTACTTAGCCCGATTATAAAACGAAAAAGGCCGGATATAACCTTATCAATATTTTCAGTCTCAAACCGGCCTTCAATCTGGTCTGCAATATCGTGGTAGCGCACTATAGGGCCGGCAATCAGTTTCGGAAACAGGATAATATACAATTGATAGTTCCAGAATTTCTTTAGCGGTGCATGTACCCCCCGGTAAACATCAACCACATAGGTCAGCGATTCGAATGTGAAAAATGAAATGCCGATAGGCAGTGCAATTTTTTCCCAAACAATATTGTGGGTACCTGCCAGGTGCAGCAGAGTATTAATATTTTCAATTATAAAAAAGGAATATTTAAAGTAGAATAACAGCCCAAGATTCATGCAGACAGATAGCACAAGCAGCAGCCGCCTGAAATGCTTTTGCCTGGCTTCATACATCAGCTTTACCAGGTAAAAATCTATGAAGGTAGTGCCCAGGATAACAAATATGAATAAAGGAGCACCCCAACTGTAAAAGAAGATGCTGGCAAAAAGAACTATCAGGTTCTTAAACTTTACATCGGCTAAAAAATACAGGGTTAAAAAAACCGGCAGAAAATATAAGAGAAAAAGTTACTGTTCAGCAATATTATACGGGAATAGGTTTATTTAAAAGAGCACATTCAATTGCATAAAGGATGCTATACCCTTGTTTTCTTGTGGTAGAGAT
>CAISWS010000460.1 GCA_903889265.1 uncultured Bacteroidota bacterium | reverse complement strand
GGTCGTGCCATAGGTTTTTTATGGCACTAAGATAATAATTTAATGTGCAATTATTTAATATACTTTATGTAAAAGCAGGCGCCTCGGGCTTTTTGAATAAGGAAAGCGCTACCGAGGAACTGATTGCTGCAGTGCATAAAGTTTTATCGGGCCGCAAATATGTTTCAGCTGCGCTTGCCGAAAAGCTTGCCGAAGGTGCCGGAAGCGTTTCAGAAAAACCGGGCCACGAATTATTATCAGACCGCGAAATGCAGGTACTGCAACTCATTTCCTCAGGTAAAACGGTTTCAGAAATTGCAGAAGAAATATCGTTAAGCGTTAACACCATCAGCACCTACCGCAACCGCATCCTCGAAAAGCTTAAACTGCATAATAATGCTGAACTTACGCGGTATGCATTGGATAACAGTTTGGTGTAAGGCCCGCCTTGTAGTGCAAACCGCTACATCTTTTTCATAGTTTATACTATTCTCCGCTGCCCTATACCTGCCCATATTTGCATTGCAAAATATGAACCCGGTGCCGGCACAAATGAGTTCGTTACGTTTAAAGATTGTGATAGTGGATGATTCGCCACTGGTTGTGAGCCGTTTGAGGCAGGTGCTGGAGGCGATGGCCGAGGTTGAAATTGCCGGTATAGCACAGGATGTAAACAGTGCATTTGTGCTGATTAAGGAATGTTTGCCGGATGTGGTGATACTGGATATTTACCTGGAAGACAATGCACCGGCCACCAACGGGATAACGCTGCTGGCGGTGTTAACGGAGGGTTTTCCGAAGGTTCAGGTGATTATGCTTACCAACCTTTCGGGCCCGGCATACCGCAGTAAGTGCCTTAAAATGGGGGCCAGGTACTTTTTGGATAAAACAAATGAGTTTGAAAGGATACCTGAGATACTGACAGATATTATGGATAATATGCAATTGAGCAGAACTGACTGGCCGGTAAAGGATATTTGAAAAAGAAAAATGGAAAGAACAAACCAACAACCTCTTAATGTAGCAGGCAAGCCATTGGGCGAACTAAACCGCCTGTGGGATGTTTGCGAGGCTTTGCCTGGCCTGGTTTACCAGTTTAAGGTTGGGGCGGATGGCAAGCGGATATTTAGTTTTGTAAGTAACAGTGTATCTGAGCTGGTGGGCATTCAACCCGGTGAACTTTACAGGGATGCAAACGTTGGGTTTCACCTGGTTCACCCTGAGGATTTGAAGATTATTGCGAAGAGGAATTTTTTCGGGGCGGAAACATTAAACCAGCGCTCATTTGTTTTCAGGATAAAAAATGGCAACACGGGTATATACAAATGGCTAAGGGCGAATTCGAACCCGGATAAACAGGCCGATGGGAGTGTTGTCTGGAATGGTATTATGATTGATGTTACCCTGGATAAAGAGACCGAAGATGACCGCATAGCCATGGCGCGTGAATTAAACAACGAACTGGAATCTTTTAACTACACTGTTTCGCACGACCTTCAATCGCCGTTGAGGTCGATACTGGGTTTTTCCCATATTATTTTGACAGAACATAAGGAGCAGTTGAGTGAGGAAATACGGGATTACCTGCAAATTATAGAGAGCAATGCCCGGCGCATGAGCGATTTAACTAAAAACCTGCTGGCTTTCTCTAAGCTGGGAAAAGCCGCCATTCATTACAGCGTGGTAAATATGGACGTGCAGGTAAGCAAGGTGCTTGATGAACTGCTGGCCGTTACCGAAAACCGGGGAACAAAAATAATCAAACACCAGTTGTTGCCCGCCATATGCGATGCGAAACTTGTTGAACAGGTTTGGTTTAACCTGTTGGGCAATGCTTTTAAGTATTCGTCTGAAAAGGAATTGCCGGTAATTGAAATTGGTATGCGTGCAGGTAAAGACGAGTTAATATATTATATAAAAGATAATGGGGCCGGGTTTGATATGAAACATGCTGAGAAATTGTTTGCCCCTTTTCAACGCTTACATAGTTATGAGGAGTTTGATGGCAGCGGTATTGGGTTGGCTACGGTGCATCGCATTATAACCAAACACGGTGGCCATGTGTGGGCTGAAGCAAAGCCCGGCGAAGGGGCATGCTTCTGTTTTTCTTTACCGGTGCTTAAAGACTAGTTTTAAAAAGCACCGGCAGTTGTTGAGTGAGATTTTTATAAGTCCAAATACAATTGGTTGGGTATGTAAAGGAGTTTACTTAGTGTCAGCAAGACCCGCAGCGGTTGGTAACTGATGTCTTTTATTTCTTTGAGATGTTTCGTCATCCCGGTTATTGCCGCAAGGCAATTTCAGGTAAAGATGAAAGTTAGAAAGGCGAAGGAAAGCCCGGAGAGTTCTACCTTTAGGAATTTAAAAGACCTTTGGAAGCCAGCTGCCTGCGGTTATTTTTTGAGTAGCCGCTGCAGATGCATGTGAATAGCTGTTAACACAAAGGGCCGCAAAGATTTTTATAATTCTTTGAGGCCCTTTGCATTTACGGTTGTTACTATCCTGATAACCGGGACAGGGATTACTCGGTCTTTACAAGTTTCTTCCTAACCAAATCATTGTCTTTTTGGAATACGGCTATGTATACACCGCTGGCAAAACCCTGCAGGTTTAGTTTTATCTTGTTTTGATTGGCGTTATTTGTAAGTGCCATTACCTGCCTGCCCATGCCGTCAAATATTTTTATTTCATCAGGAACAAAATCCTGTGTGGCTTCAAAGATAAACTCACCGGTTGATGGATTGGGGTAAACAGAAATAGCATTTTCGTTTATAGCATCTATTCCAAGGCAAACATGCACTGTAACATTGCTGCTGGCGGTGTTATTGCATCCATTGTTATCAGTATAACTATAAGTTATGGGAAATGTACCTGCACCTGCCGTGGATGCGTCGAATTGCGCGCCGCTGACGCCGGTTCCGCTGTAAGTTCCGCCTGATGGGCTTCCGTTTAATAATAAGGATGTTAAAGTGCTGCAAACGCTATCGGGTGTAATACTGAAATTTACCTGGGGCAGCGGGTTAACCGTTACCGTTAATGCCTGCGAAACGGCGCTGCAATTGTTGGCATCGGTTACCGTGGCCTTGTAAATACCTGTTTGCGTAACGGTTAATGTTTGCTGTGTAACATTGGTGCTCCATTGATAGGTTGCACCTGATACTGAGCCCGAGAGAATTACATTGCTTCCCTGGCAAAAAGTTACCGGCCCGTTTGCACTAAGGTTTGGAGTTGTGGTTGAAAACGCATCGGCGGTTACGTTGCTGGTATCTGAAATGCCATTACAATTGTTGCCTGATGAAACAGCCACATAATACCGGCCTGGTTGCGAAACGCTGATGGATTGCGATGTTGAACCGGTGCTCCAGGTATACGAACTATAACCTGAAGGGGCTGATAAAGTAATACTGCTGCCGGTACAAAATTGCACCGCACCGGCAGGGCTTATTTGCACACCGGTGATATTGGCATTTACCGAAACTGACTCTGTATTAGATACAGCAGAACAGTTGTTGGCATCCGTAACTGTTAATGAGAAGGTACCTGTTTGGGTTACAGTAACGGTTTGTTGCGTTGAGTTGTTATTCCAGTGGTAGGTATACCCTACAGGGGCAGATAAGACCACGTTGCCACCGATACAAAATGCCAACGGCCCACTGGCGGATATCTGTGGGGTTGTCAGCGAAAAAGCATCTGCCGAAACATTTACCGTATTTGATGTAGCCCGGCATCCATTGGCATCCGTAATACTTGCGGTGTAAGAACCGGTTGTGTTTACTGTTATACTTTGGGTGGTTGAGCCGTTGCTCCAGCGATATGAAGTTTGTGCAGGTGCTGTTAGCGTAACACTGCTGTTACCACAAAAGGTAAGTGGCCCGCTTGCGGTTACCTGCGGTGTTGTTTGCGCGAAAGCATCCGGGGTTACCGTTACGCTGTTTGAAGTGGCCTTGCATCCGTTAGCATCAGTTAGGCTAACTGTATAAGTTCCTGATTGGCTGGCAGTAACGCTTTGGCTGTTTGAACTGTTGCTCCAGCTATAGTGACTTGCAGAAGGTGCGGTAAGTGTTACGGTGCCAGGTGCGCAGAACGCAAGCGGCCCGCCCGCAGTAATTTGCGGTGCACTGGTTGAGAAGGCGTCAACCGTAACTCTGACCGTATCATTTTTGGATATTCCGTTTGCATAACCAGTTACTATATACAAACCAGTGGCTGCCGGTGTAACGGTTATACTGGCTGTAGTAGCGCCTCCTGGTGACCAACTATACGTTGTTGCGCCAGCTGCCTTCATGGTAATTGGGCTTCCGGCGCATAGTGTGGTGTCAGATGTAGTTAAAAGATGAACTGAGTCTACTGCCACTGGTCCGGAACTTTCCGCCAGCCAGATGGTGGCATTCATAAACAATTTACGGTGGCTGCCATTGGCATCGGTAGAGTACGATGAGTATAGCGTGCAGGCAGGATTTCCTGTTCCGTCATCAGAAGGCGAACTGTCTGAAATTGCAGCAACTTTTCCTGCACCAAAGTGGGCATGGGCAAACATTACATTGGTGGTGCCTGAAGTACTTGAGCCCGGTGTGAATATATCTGCCGTGGCTGTGCTGTTACTATCAGGGTAAATCGTCATGGTGGTGGCCCCGCTGAAATTTAATCCCGTAACGGCACCATAAGGGCCATGGTTTATGGAATCGTTTGGATTGGTGACAACGTTAGTGCTTAATACTGTTGAAAGGTCGAGCAAATCGAATTTGATGCCAAAGGGATTCACCGGAGTTACCGTATTTAAAAAGTCATTCCAGATGTTTGGGGAGTCCCAACCGTCCCCATTCCGGTCAGAATTATTGTGATCGGAGATCATAAACAAACCTCCTCCGTTTTTAACGAAATTAAGTATGGCGGTTTTTTCCGTTGTACTGAATCTGATGTTAGGCTCGTCAACTATAAAAACCTTATAGTTGGAAAGGTCCTGTGCGTTTGAAGTATTACCATAGGTAATTGCTCCGGTTGGCACCAGGGTTTCAACCTCATAGCCATAATTAACAAGATCAATTCCCCAATTGGATAGCCCACCTTCCCAGGCAGTTTCAGGACTAGAGGATGTGATAGACGACTCGGCTGTGGTAGTGGGATACCGGCCGGGATTAGAACCTGTTCCTGAAGTTCCTATAGTTCCATCAGAATACCAGTGCAGGTTATGAACTGTTGCGTCCACCACCCAATCGGCCTGGCCAGCTGTTTCGGCTTTAGTACAGTCAAAAAGAATCTTTACAGTTTGGTTAAATGACATTAAAGGCATCAAAAAAGCAAAGACATAAACTATTGTTAACTTTCTCATCATACTCGGATTTGAGGAACGAATGTAGAAAAAGGGAGCAAAAGCAAATGTTAATGCAAGGTTTGAAGAAGAGTGAAGAATAAGATGAGATTAATTTAAGCTTTTTTAAAGTAAAGTGCTGTGGCTTAATACATTAGAGAAATTAACCACCAAGAAGCTGTTTAAAATTAAATCCCAATGCAATTTAACACAAATAGCACAAAGGAAATTGCCAATACAAAGGTCACAAAAAGTATGTTTTTTGATATTGTTTGTATTGAACTTTGTATGCTTTGCGTTAGCCTGTATTTCTTTTCTTTTAACCAGTTTCTTGGTGGTAAACTGTATTGGCGCATCATGCTATCAGCTCTATCTCATACCCGCTATGCTTGCGGATATTAATTACCGAGCCTCCTTCAAACATAAAATATTGTCCGCGGATGCCGGTTAGCTTCATTTCAATTACAGGGTTTTTATCGAGCGATAGGCTGGTTACTTTGGCGGGATATGCGGTAACAGGGTAAATCAGTTCTACTATCTCATTATTGGCTGATTTGTATTGTCGTAATTCCTCTGGCAGCAGCTCAATAACCCTGTCCTTTTCTTTTACCAGGTCTATATCGGCCAATACTTCGTTTTTAAGCATGCGCTGCCAGTTGGTTTTGTCGCTCATGTGTTCTTTCAGCGAAACTTCAATAGCCCCTGCCAGCTGCCGGTAGGGCACTTCGGCCAGGATAATGCCTTTGTGGGCGCCCTGGTCAATCCACCGGGTAGGTATCTGGTCTTCGCGGGTTACCCCTACTTTAACGGCGTTGGTGGCGGCCAGGTAAACGTAGTGGGGCCTTAAATGCATTCTTTTTTCCCATTCAGGGTCGCGGCCCCTGCCCAGGTGGGCTTCGCATAATTCGGGGCGGATAATACATTCGGCGTTTTCCGGTGAGTTGCTGAAGCAATTAAAGCACATACCCTCGCCAAAGCTTTTGTAGGTTTTTTTGCCACAAACGGTGCAGTAAATATTGCCGGTAAAACGCAGCTGAACGTTCTTGCCAATCAGGTCGTTTACTGCTACTTTATCGTTACCCAGGGCCATAAAATACTGTACCGGATTAATGTAAGAGGTGGACATTTTATCTAAGGTTCCGAGTGCGCGCATGGTTTGGGGTGTTAATGTGTTAATGTGCGAAGGTGTTAATGTGTTCAGGTGTTCAGGCGCGAAGGTGTTAAGGTTTGGTGAGGTTTCAAAGTTAAATGATTCCCTCTGGTTGAACATCCATTTGAAATCTCTCAATTGCAGGCATTTTCATTAGTCAATCATAAAAATCATAACAAATCAGCGTTCTATTGTATTATCACTTTCAAAACAATCAATTACTGTTCTTTGTTTTTATAAATTGATTAGGTTTGCCCCGCAAAAATCAAGCTATATGAACGAAGTATATATTGTTAGTGTTGCCCGCACGCCGATAGGCAGTTTAAGTGGTGTTTTATCTCAGCTTACTGCTGTGCAACTGGGCGCTCAGGCCATTAAAAAAGCCATTGAGCGGGCCAGAATTACCGGTAACGATGTGCAGGAAGTAATTATGGGTAATGTTATACAAGCCAATGTGGGCCAGGCCCCGGGCCGCCAGGCGGCTTTGGCTGCCGGAGTGCATCCGGGCGCTACCTGCACTACTGTAAATAAGGTATGTGCCTCGGGTATGAAGGCGGTTATATATGCGGCTCAATCTATTATGCTGGGCGATAAAGATATTGTTGTAGCGGGCGGTATGGAAAGCATGACCAACGCCCCTTACATGATGGCAGGAGGCAGGAACGGTTACCGCTATGGTAATGCTGAACTGGCCGATGCCATTGTACGCGATGCCCTGCAGGACCCTTACACCAAAGAGATGATGGGTAACAGCGGCGACCGCTGTGCCCGCAAATTCAACTTTACCCGCGAAGAGCAGGATGCCTTTGCTATTGAATCGTACCGTCGCTCGGGTGAGGCTTATAAAAATGGTTGGTTTGCAGATGAGTTATTTGATGTTGAAATAGCGGGCCGTGGCGAATCGACTTTTGTAAAGGAAGATGAGGAGTATAAAAAGCTACGTCCTGAAAAGGTGGCCGGGTTAAAACCTGCCTTTGGCAAGGATGGAACCGTTACCGCCGTTAACGCCTCAAAAATAAATGACGGCGCTGCTGCGCTTGTTTTAATGAGCGGTAAAAAGGTAAAAGAACTGGGCATTAAACCACTGGCCAGATTTATTGGTTACGGCGATGCCGAACAGGCGCCTGATGATTTTACTACCAGCCCTTCAATTGCTATCCCAATAGCTGCTGCTAAAGCCGGTGTTGAGGTAAAGAATATAGACTACGTTGAAATAAACGAAGCTTTTGCCAATGTAACCATGGCTAATACCAAACTATTGGGTTTAGACCCGGCCAAAGTAAATGTCTTTGGTGGTGCGGTTGCTTTGGGCCATCCCGTAGGTGCCAGCGGTGCGCGTATTATTTGCACCCTTATTTCGGTTTTAAAACACAAAGGGGGAAAAACCGGCACGGCGGCTATTTGCAACGGTGGCGGTGGCGCAAGTGCTGTGGTTATTGAATTGTGTTAACGTGTTAATGTGCTAAGGTGTTAACGTGCCATAATGCTTTAAACAATAAACGCGGACGCACTTCCGTTTTATCCATAATGAAAAAAGCATTATCAGCCTTATTGCTTGTTGTTATTACCCTGTCGGCGTATTCTCAGAAGATGAAACAACCGACAAAGGCAAAACCCATTGCCGGACAAACCATGACCAAGGCAAACCTTCAGAAAATTAAGCTGATGGAGGATTCTTTGCATTTGCTTTCAAACCTGGTTGTTTATGATAGTATGGCGGATGTAAGGAGAAAAGCCAACTATACCTTTATTCCAAAATTTGTGCAGGCGCTTAAACTGGATAATTCGTTTTATTTTCCTTTTGATTCTTTTGAAACTATATCAAAAATTTACCCTGCCGATAGCAGCTTCAGGATTTTTACCTGGCAGTTATTTTTTACGGTGCCGGTAAAAATACCAGCCAAATATTCTAAAACCGGGCGCGATACTGTTTTTCAGAAACCAGCGGTGAGATATTACGGGGTTATTCAAATGCGATCCAAGGAGTTAAAGATGTTTCCGTTGTACGATGCTACGGATACATTAACCTATGGCACTACGCAGGTGCTGGGCCCGCAAAACTGGTGGGGGCAGTTATATTATAACTGCATACAGCAAACAAGCGGCGGCAAAACCTATTATACCATGTTTGGTTTTCAGGCACCGGATGTGCTTACGCGCCGTAAAATTATTGATATACTTAGTTTTGATGAGCAGGGCAAACCCAGATTTGGAGCCCCCCTGTTTCGCTTCAAATACGATGATTCAACCAGCACCAAAACGGCTGATACCCTTTCGCGTTTTTTTATAGAATATAAGGGCGATGCCTCCACCGTTTTAAACTACGACCACGAACTTGAATTAATCGTATTCGACCATGTTGCCCCGCCCTCTGAGAAATCAAAAGGCGCCACTTTTACCTACGTGCCCGATGGCACCTACGAGGGATTTAAATGGGTAAACGACCACTGGCAGTGGATAGAGAAGGTATTTACCTTTGCTATTAACGAGGATGATAACCCTCCAATCCCTTCTCCGCTTTTTGGTACGCCCGGTAAGCAACCGGTTTTGCCTAAGGATGGGGACCCCAGGTAGAGGAGCACTTGATTGCCAGGACTGTGCTGCGCGGTGTATGTGGCCGACCAACTTTGAAACTGATATCAGACTCCTTGAAAAAAAATGCGTTATTGAGATTTGGCTTTGCGAATAAGCCCGTTTAACCGGTAGTGCGGGAGGGCAATCCCGAGAACTACCTGCCACAGGTAGCGATCTGGCGTTATCCGTATTGCCAATCAATACATGGATTGTAAATCCGAATACCTGAAAATCCTGGTATTGGAAACGGGGAAGGGCCAGGACAGCCAACCAAGGTAGCACAGCCAACAGACAACATCCCCGCAATGCTCAGTTAAATAAGGGTATTGACTTATAGGTCAACCTGCAATTGTGGTATCCTGAAAATTTAATATTGGGGAAACATATTTTAATTTTTTTGCCCCACCCTATAAATTTAAAACCAAACAAATATGAAACTTAAACCCCTCGTTGCCATCCTGATCCTATCGGTATTAGTTTTTTCAATGCAGGCTCAGTCCCCCCAGCGGTTAAACTACCAGGCCGTTGTGCGCAACAGCCGGGGCACCCCGACTTTGTATCAGCACTGGTAAAATCGGTACAAAAGTTGAGCGCTCAAAACCAGGAACTGATGAAACGTTTTGACCACCAGCAAAAAATTAACCAACAACTGATGCAGGAAATTGAATTTTTGAAAAAGAAGTAATCAGGGTTGTTTCGAAATAATAGCACAAGCCCGGCACATTGCCGGGCTTGTGCGTTAATGCACATTTGGCATTTTTAATCCTTGGTTAAGGATTTAATAAGTGCCGTTATCCAAATCAGCTATTAACCCTACGTGATTTGGGCGCCATCCCAGCCATTGCTGCGTTAACGCGCTGGAGGCGGGCATGTCGGCAGCTGCGAACATGCCAGTCATACCCAACTGGGAGAAGGCTTCTTCTTTAGATATGGAAGCCACCGGTAAGTTCAGTCTGCGGCCAATGGCAGCGGCAATGTCTTTCAGGTAAACTCCCTCTTCGCCTACCGCATGATACCTGCGCCCGGCTATGCTATTCTCCAGCACAAGCCTGTATAAAAGCGCCACGTCAAGTACGTGCGCGGCAGCCCAGCGGTTTAGGCCACCTTCTATATAGACCGATACTCCCTTTGCGCGGGCAAGAGCAATCAGATGCGCCACCAGGCCTTGTTTGGCGGTGTCGTGAACCTGTGGAAGGCGAACTACGGACACCTGGACTCCCTTCGACAATAAATCAAGTGCAGCCTTTTCTGAAACGCGGGGTAAGCGCGGGTTTGGCAGCGCGTCCGTATCTTCGGTAGCTGCCTGGCCTCCGCTGCGCTGACCTATACCCGATGTAACAATCAGGGGGCGATTGGTACCCGCAAGCTCTTCGCCCAGCGCCTCAATGGCCAAACCGTCCATCTCACAGGCTTCGGCAAATTTTGAAAAATCGTGATGAAAGGCTAGGTGAATCACTGCATCTGTTTTTGCAGCGCCGCTTCTCAGGCTACCGGTATCCTGCAGGGTACCAGGGTGCACTTCGGCACCGGTTGCAATAAGCAACCTGGCCGACTCATCGGACCGGGCAAGGCCCAGTACCTGGTGGCCTGCATTAATTAATTCTTTTACTACG
>CAISWS010000459.1 GCA_903889265.1 uncultured Bacteroidota bacterium | reverse complement strand
TTCATACCAGGTATTATCAATAAAAACAAAAAAAGAAATCAACGCAAAAGCAGAAGCCGGGTTGGTTATAAAAAGTGTATCGCTATAAGTAAGCAAACTGGTTTGCCTGTTAATATTTACCTGCTCTTTTAACTGATAAGTAAATCCCGCTGTACAACCCGAGAAAGGAATAAAGGTGCTGATATTGCTGCTTATGATGTTCAGATTCACGTTTTTCTGACATTCAATGTCAATATAACCAGAATTTGTACTGGTATACGTACCTCCGTTTGCAACTACCTGATTACACTTTAGCTTCGCACAACCTGAAGAGTAGCTGACTATCGCTATCAGCAGAACATAAGGCAAATAACCTGTCAACACTTTCATAATAAAATAATTTATACTTAATTTAATAAAACAATGCCATATTGTAATAATAGACCTAAAACCGCCAAAAACAATTAAGCATTTAAAACTTTCCTATCCTACCAAACCACTCATCCCTCCACTCACAACATCCAAATCAACAGCACCGGTTATGCCGCTGATGGTACCGGTGCTGCCGTATTGCCACATGCTGTAGTTGGTCCAGCCGTGGGGGATGGTGGGGGCGGCGCTGTACTGGGCTATCCATAGTTTAAGGTTATTAAAACCCGGGGGGCTCATTAAAACGTTATTCCAGAAATCGGCAGTGGTATACAGCACAGGGGGGCGGCCAAAATCTGCCGTAACCTGGTTAACAAAGGCCAGCAGGTCGGCGGCGTATTGGGCGCGGTTTTGGGTTACGGTGGCGTTGGTGGTACCGTTTTTATCCTGGTATTCAACATCCACGGCAATGGGCAGGGTACCGGTGCCAAAGTTGGCAGGGCCGGCAGTGGCTTTAAGCAGTGCCGCTTGTTTTAGGGGGTCGGAGGTAAGGAAACGGAAAAAATGATAGGCGCCATAAACCATGCCTACTCTTTTGGCTTCGGCAAGGTTAGAGGCAAAGCGGGGGTCAACAGTAGTATCGCCATCGGTGCATTTAATGTAGGCAAAATTAACGCTGCCACTGGCCTTTACGGCATCCCAGTTAATAGCGCCCTGGTATACGCTTACATCAATACCATAAACCGAGGTGGTGTTTAACGCAGCATTAATTACCGACTGGGTAACCGGCCCGGCAATGCCATCCTGCTGCAGATGATGCGCCGCCTGAAACTGCATTACCGCAGCCGCGGTTTGAGGGCCGTACGAGCCATCAGCCGTTAAAGAATAGCCCAGTTTAATTAACTGGTTTTGCAAAGCCTGAACATCGGGACCGGAGGAGCCTGTTTGTAGTGACATGTTTTGTTTTTTGGGGGTAATTGAATTATTTATTTTCAGTTGCTTTTAAAGCTGCATATGTGCCGGCGCTGGTGCCAGGTAAAATAAGGTTGTTGTAGCCGTAGCCGTGGTATCGGGCGCTATGCCCTTTTTTAGTGATGTTATCCCCTGTCATATCCTGGTTTTTAATACCGTTAATCCTCCGCACCTAACACCTCAACCCTCAATTGCCGTAAAGGTTAAAACCTTTTTTGCAAACTGCAATACCTAATAGTAGGTATATTTAAAAAATAAATTTCTGAGAATGAAATAATAATAATTTAATAACACCACAAAATCAAAACTATAAAATAAATTTCTGCTTTAAATTATGTTTACATAGGTAATAACACCGGGCGCATAGCCTTACAGAGGCAATTACTTTTGATAAGTAACAGCTGCAATGATAAAATTATAAATACAACTTTGCAACATACGGTTTTCCGTAACTGAAAGAGGTTTGCCATTTTTTGTAACGGGAAATGCGAAGCATTTTGCCGGAATTCCGGCAAAAGTTGTTGTATTTGTAAACACGCTTATTTGTTTCTTTTGACGCATCCTGATTAACTATGGACAGATATGTGCGTCTGCCAATAAGTTGCTTTAAACTACCCCCTCCTCCCCCATCATAACTGCCTTAATCAACTCTTTTAACTTTTGCAAATACTGTTGCCGTTCCGGTGCGGGTAATTCTAAAAACTCATCGGTGGTGATGAAATCCATCAGGTAGTTGAGGGCGGCTCTGTTATGGTTATATGTGGTTAAGGGTGTCATTTTACAGAGGGGGTTTATGGGTTACTTATGTGCACAGGGGCTTATTCGGGTAGGCTTTTAAGGCCCCGGTTGTATTTTTGTTTAATATGGATTGCTGCCGCTGTTCCGCTTTATGCGGTGTGTGCCTGGCAGGTTTAATAATTAATGCAAACTTAAACGGCCACTGCGCAATGTAATTGCGCAGTAAAATAAAGTTAACTTTTTAACATAGCTACAAAACTATAAGGTTTGCAAATGTTTTATCAGCGCGCTGCAAAGATTGAAATAAACCGGGTTGCCCGTTGCACCAAGGCAAAAATTATTTTGTTAAACAGCTTGAATATTTACCTATACGGAATACGGTTAACGGTATTCCGTATTATTGCTCTTCCGGGGCGCTTCTATTTTCCTTTTTTGAAATTAACATGCCGTTTGTATATTGCACCGATATTGATGGGCAAATGTTAACCTGTTAAGATTACACATGCAAACCCCACATTTAAACAAAGGCATGAATAAAGCTAATAACCAGTTACTTACCGAGGGCGAGTTGTTAAGGATAGAAATTAAAAAATCTAAGCTGCGGCAGGAAGATTTTGCGCAAAAAATGGGGTTCAGCCGTAATTACCTGTTGCGCCTGCTTGAGCGCGGGCAGCTGCCGCCTGATATTAAAGCAAAAGCCACCAAAATACTGGGCCGCAATATATTTGAAAAGCTAACACCGGTAATACACAGCGGCACACCGGTATACGACCTGCACGCCACCGCCGGCGCCAACGAGAACATAAGCCAGCTGCCTGAGTTACCGACCTTTCATGTAAAGGTGCCGGGGTACGAGGATTGCAACTTTGGCATGTACGTATACGGTCACAGCATGTACCCAACCATTGAAACGGGCAGCCTGATTTTATGCCGCAGGGTTAAAGACAAGTCGGTAATAATGTATGGCGAAATTTACCTGATACGCACTAACGATTACCTGATGGTTAAACGGCTTCAAAAACCCGAAGCGCGCAACGCAGTGCTTTGCACCAGCGATAATTTTGAACAGCGCAGCGAAAAATTTAAGCGCTTTGAGCCTTTCGAGTTACCGATTGATAAGATACTTGACCTTTACCTGGTAAAAGGTATTATAAAGAAAACGCAGGTTTGAGCGCACGGCGAAAGCTGATTTTTATCAAACCACGGTCAATATCCTTTGCTAACCTTTGTATTAACCAACCACAAAAGTTATGACATTGCAGGATAACATAAACAACCTGTCCGCGGCTTTTAGCCTTACCGAAAAAACAGGGAACACTTTTAGCGAAGAACAATTTTTTAAGAAACCAGCAAATGGCAAGTGGAGTGCAGCAGAGCATGTGCAGCATTTATTTGTGTCGGTAAAGCCACTGGTGGGGGTTTTTGGCAAGACGGAGGTAATGCTGCAGTTTGGAAAGCTCAACCGCCCAGGCATGAACGCCGATGAGGTGGTGGCCTTATACCTTGAAAAACTGGCCAGCCCTGCAGCCGCACCGGTAGTTAGCCGGAATAGTGTAGAGGGCCTTAGCGCTACACAGGCAGAGCAGATGGAAAACCTGCGCAGCATACACGCCAAATTTATTGAGCGCGCATTAAGCCTGCCGGATGATGTTTTGGATGAATACCAGGTTCCGCATCCGCTGATGGGTATGTTATCACCGCGCGAATGGTTATTTTTTACGGCTTACCATGAGGGGCATCATGTGAAGACGATGGAGGGGTTAACCCATTAAGATTTTACAACTTTTATAAAGTTGTAAAATCTGTGCCCTAAATCAGCTATTACAAAACCAATCCTATGGCATTTAACGAAAAACTAAACGCACGTGTGCGCGAAGCACTGGCCGGCACGCCCAAGGTTACCGAAAAGGTAATGTTCAGGGGGGTGTTGTTTATGGTGGATGGTAAAATGTGTATCAGCAGTGGCGATGACGAATTAATGCTGCGCATTGACCATGACCTGCACGATGAACTGGTTGAAAAACCAGGGGTGCGCACTATGGAAATGAAGGGCAAACCCTACCGCGGCTATATTATGGTGCATACCGATGTGCTTAAAACAAAAAAGCAACTGGACTACTGGGTTGGCCTTGCGCTGGAGTTTAATAAAAAGGCAAAGGCCGCGCCGAAGAAGAAAAAGAAATGACGACTACCCAGGCTTAAAGGCCGGCCCCGCGTTAGCGATAGAAGTGGAAATCCTTTTTATTGCAAAGATGCTTTTTGCGTGGATTAAAAAGATTGCAACGGATAGCGCGCCCCCGCTGCCTCAGCGGGGAACGCCATAAAGAAAATTAAAACCGGGCAAAAAAAAGCGCAGCCTTACGCTGCGCCCTGCCGGTAAATTTTGCTGAGTCGCCAAAATACCGGATGCCTGTTTTTTTTAGTAATAGATATAATATGTTACCACCGGATTTGAACCCGGCGCATTGGATTGAACCGTAGATTGTGTAAGCTGCCCCTGCCCGTTGGTAATGTAGTTGGCAGTAAGGGTGGTGGTAATTCCGCCAATAACTTCTATTTCGGTATCAAACAGGTCGCCGGTGCTTTGGCCCTGGTTCCAGCTGCTGCCGGCATGGCCTATCGGGTTAGATGAATAAGTAAAATTATAGGTTTTGGTGCCACTGCCCGATACAGCCGATTCGCCTGTTAACTCATTAGATGAATTATAAGTATAGGTAGTTGTTGTGCCCGTTGAGGCCTGTATACCTTGCGTAAGGTAACCGGCGCTGTTATAGGCCCAGCTATCGCCCAGGTTATCGCTGGCTTTGAAGCCCTGGCTGTTGAGGGTATAAGTTACACTTGTTTGGGTGGCGGAAGAATATTGAATTACAGAGTTGGTGCCGAAGGTGTAGGTGGTAGTGTCTATACCAATTGCGTTTCCGTTAATAACGGTGCGTGCAATTTGCGATACCACCCGGTTTTGGTTATCGTAAACCAGGTTGGTGGTAGTAGTATCGGTTCCATTGGGGGTGGTTACAATCTGTATCATGGTTTTAAGCAGGCCAGTAGCGCCGCCGCCGCCGGGGTTGGTGTTAGTTGTTTTTTTGCAGCCGGAGGTTATTAATACACCGGTAACTATGAGTATAATAAAGGTGTTGATTGTAGTTTTCATGGTGTAATTATTTGCGGTAAAGTTACGGTTACGTGTAAAACACGGTAACCAAAATGTGTTTCATTTTAGGAAGGATGAGGGTGAAAAACCGCTGCTTTTACTATTTTTATGGGTAGTTTTTATATGCGTATACCCACCCTTGGATTTTTGAATTATGTAGCAGCCTTACTGATGATGGTGCTGTTATGCTCGGCACACGGCGATGGGAAAAACGCGCATTGGCGCAGGTACACCAAAATAAAAGAACCGCTTATAGTTAAGGAAATTGATTTTGGCAAGGGTAGCACGCTATCGTCCAAGCAGATGCTGATGTGGGGCGAATGGGTGATTAGTTTTAAGGTAGATAGTCCGCCCAGGTTAAAGCCTTATGCACCGGTGGCTTACTATGCGGGCAAAGCTTTTGCCATTGACGGCCTGCAGGCCTACAGCAACCATGAAGGCCCTGCACACGCCGAAATAATTTACGATGGCCGCCCCGGGCACCACACCTGGGATATTGATGTTTGGAAAACCCGCACCAACGATGCTGGCGCACCCATTTACCATATATCGTTTTACATTAACGGACCGGTGGGGATTGTGGTGGGGAAATAATAAATAACAGCCGTTTACCCAAAAAACGCGAAGGAATACAGCGCAAAGAACCGCAAAGAATTAAAAATCTTTGCGGTTCTTTGCGTTACCAGCTTTGCGCCCTTTGCGTTAACGGCTGTTGAGGATTTCAACAGGTTTACAATATGGCTACCTCGGCGTTGGTGTTACTAAAGGGTTTGTGGGTAATGTGGCCTTCCATGTTTACGTTATCGCCGTTTTTAAGGTGTATTACTTTGCCGGCGTGGGTAATTACCAGTCCGTTTACAAGTACTACATCGCCGTTTTTCACTTTCGTGTATTTGGTCATGCAGGTAAGGGTGCCGTTGTTTACCGAAAACATATGGTGAGGCGGCGCATAAATTCGATGTAGGGGCGCAGGTGTTCGAACCGGGGGCCCTCATATATGGGTTCGTGGATGGGGCCGGGGTCGAGAAAGCGGAGTAGTTCGGCGATGCCGGTTTGTTTGTTTAAAAATTCGGTGAGGTGGGCATCAGCACGATGGGGATTGTTTTGGTAGGTGTAGCAGTGGCCGCCGAATTGTTTTAGGGGTAAATAGGCCCGGTGGTGCACTATCCGGTGGCCTTCAAAATAGTAATCGTCTTTTCCCGGGCCTGATATCATCAGCCATTCAATCCAGCCCTTGTTTGGGTTCTTTAATTATTGCTCCGCAGCAATCGCAGTAAAATTGGGTGAGGGGTTTTAGCATGATGTTTGGTTGTTATTTGTTTTGAAATGGTTTGTGCTTTTGTAATGTAGTTGTTCAGTTTAATGCCTCACCACCCCCTACATCCCCGCCAGCAGGGGACAACTTCCTTTTTTCGGCGCTTCGCTTAAAAAAAGGAAGCGGGGAGTGGAGTAAGGGATAGCAGCGGCACCCCGCAGCGAGGCTTTGCGAGCGAGGAGTATAGCGGATAGCCTGACCGCCGCCCCGGCGGTTACGCCCTAAAACGGCACCCCCATATCCACTTCCACACATTCAGTTTCAAGTTGTAGATGCAGCAGGGGGTAATCGTCAAAATCGAAACGGCGCGATTGGCGGTGGTAGTTGAAGGTTTCCATGCCCAGTTGGCCGACTATTTTTTGGCGGCGGATTTTTTTTGTGTGGAGTTCGCAGGTGCGGTCGTTGGGGTCTTTGTGGGTGTAGGGGCGGTGGAATACCAACAGGTTATCGGCTTTGTTGTTCCACATGGCGCCGCCGGCAAGGTCGTAAACACCGGGGCAGTCCATGCCGCCGGTGGCGTTCTTTTTTTGTTTTACGGGGTGGCATACAATTACCATATATACATTGTTTGCCATACCAAAACGGCTGCAGTCGCTTAAAAATGTTTCAAGATATTTATCGTCGCGGCCACCGGTGGAGCTGTAGTCGTTGGCCAGCTGGTTGAAGGGGTCTATTACGCAGCCGTCTACTTTTTCTTTAATCACCAGTTCTAAAAAACGGCTTTTGATATACCCGGGGGTGGGTGCAAGCTCTTTGGGATATATGTAGAAAATATGCTTTTTTACAAAGTCGAAAGCAGCTTTAAATTTGTGCAATGGGGGCCTGTTGAGTGTGTTTTTGGGGGTGCAATCTGCTGCTAATACAATTTCGGTAAGCTCGTGGTAGAACTCGTCGGGCGGGTAGTTTTCGGGGCTGAAGATGGCCCATTTAGAGCCGTCTTTGGCGGCTTTGTTCAGTATTAAAAAATTGAGCAGGCTGCTTTTGCCGTGGTTGGCAATACCGGTTAGCACGGTTAGCTCGCCGCGTTTCCATTTAAACAGCTGGTCTATTTGCGATATGCCGGTGCTATCGGCGCTTTTGTAGCCGTTGTAGTAAATATCCAGTGCATCTTCGTACACATCGCCGCCGTAAATTACATCGCGCACCAGGTGGTCGTCCATGGCTACCTGCACTTCTTTTTTTGTGCTGCGTTCAACCAGTGTATCGCGGTTAAACTCGGCGCTGGCAAACAGGTTGCGCTTATACGCGCTGCGGATTGCACCGAGGGCCTCGCGGATGGTAAACTCACTATCGCGCGATAAATAATTTAATTTAATTAATTGTGTGGCCTCCTCCTCCCCTATCCCAAACCGGCAGCAGGCACTTGCCAAACAGAAAATGTAGTTGTTGCGGTTACCGGATGCAAACATGTTGCCTTTACCGGTTAGCCATTTCTCCAGCTTGGCAAAGGCCCCCTCCGGTCCACCGGTGGGGGAGGCTAATACCGGTTCAATCAGTTTGGTGAATGGGTGTGCGTTGTAGTTGATGTATATGGCAGGGTCGTAGCTTTCAAAGCAGGCGCGGGTTTCGTTGATGTTTTTTTCATCCAGGCCTTCAATTTCGTGCATCAGGGCTTTGTAGTGCTGGCGGTGTTTTTTGCCGTCGGCTATGCGCACCAAAACTTTTAGGCCATTGCCACCGGGGCTTAAAAACACGGCTACCACATCGGTGCGTTGCATCATTTGCTGGCGCACCTGGGGCAGGCGTTCGTTGAGGTGGTCGAAATCCAGAATTACCATACCGCTGTGTCGGCTCAGGTTCACGTCTTCGCGGTTGCCTTCCACTACTCCGCTGAAAATTATGGCGCTCAGTTTTAGTTTGGCACCGGTGTCGCCTTTGCGCACCTGCTCCACCAGGCCACGGCATTTTTGCCCGCTTTTAATACGCTCTAACACGTGCGATAGCGATACGTAGTGCGGTTGTTTGCTGTATACGTCTTTGTAAAGGGTGATGGTGGTGTTTTGCAGTGACATGCTTTTTATTTTGAGGGAGGGGTTTATAATTCGGTAATTCGGCAATTCGGTAATTCGGCAATTCGGTAATTAGGTAATTCGGCAATCCGGTAATCCGGTAATTCGGTAATTCGGTAATGAACAGCCGTTACTGGGGTTATGACGGATTTGTATTTCCGTTAGCCAATTATCAAATTGCCGAATTACTTAATACCAGTCATAGGCGGCTACGCGTTCTTTTTTGGGTGGTGGAATCAGTTTTTCTTTTTCTTTTTCAAGGTCTTCAAGCATCATGCTTAGTAATTTGTTGGCGGGGTAGTCTTCGCCCATGTAACGAAGGCTTGCCATTTGTATCCAATCATTACAGAAATTTTGTAGTGTGGGTGTTGGTATTTGGTGGAGTGCAGAAGTGTTAGCGAGCCAATCTTTATCGTTTACGGATTTATTGGTTAGGTTCTGTACACGCTCTGAATTTGTTTCTGTAGTTGAATCTGAATCTGAAGAGCGGTTACCTCCCTGCGAACCTTTTTTACATTTTGGCTTAACCAAATTTGGGTTGCCGCCCATGCTGCCTGCCTCCTTACGGGCTTTCCTAATAGCTTCATCCTTAACCATTCGTTTGTTGTATACAAAACCACTATTATCTGTATAGGCCACTTTTTTTGCCAACAGCTCATCCATAGTTCTGTTCAGCTTCCTAAGGTCGCAGCTAATTAGCTTGGCTAAAGTTTTGCGCGACATGGGCCGGTTGTTTTCCATCAGCTTGCCCCTTTCTTCGCATTCGTGCATTACGCAAAGTATGGCAAACCAAATGCCCTGTTGTTCAAAATTCAGGCTTTGCACTTTAAGGTCGGTCATCCAGTCGGATGGGTAAAAGAAAAATGCCGGTAAACTTGTCGCACTCATGGTTTATGTTTTTTATTTGTTTTATGGTTTGGGTTTAATTGCAGAGCGGAGTTTATCCCGCGGCTTTGTGCGTGAGGGTTTCCGTTCAATCCCTTACGCAGAGCAGCCGCCCCTTCCGTCCCCAATCCGGTGGATTCCAAATGCATCTGCACAAACCCTCTAACTCCCGGGGCAGGAGAACCGCCTCGCCTTTTTGGGCCAGGCTTTCTGCCCTGCTATGCTTGTTTCGGGGATGGAAGGGGTTGGGGCTTTGCAGATTCAAAGATTCACTCACAATTGGGGATACATATTTTTATTTCATTCAATTTGCGGTTATATTTTTGTTGTATGAAAAGATGGACCTGGGTTATTGTTATCGTATTAATTTATTTTATCCTGATGTTTACAGTTGGGCTTATCCGTCACCGGCCTGGTTCAACTGATGGGCATTTCCATCCTAACGGCATTGCTTTTTAAAAATGGTGCGATGTGCTCTTTGAGAATTTTCCCATCCAGTTTCGGGATTGCTTCTTCGCAGAGCCTCATCGCAATGACGCACATTTTTTATATCTGTATTGCTGCGATGCAAAAACCCGGTACGGAAACCCGAACACATGAACACCTTAACACCTGCGCACGTTAACACATTCGCACATGAACACGTTAACACCTTAATACTCTCAACGCACTACCTTCCACACATTAGCCATGGCGTGATGGGCTTTGGTGTTTTCAACTTTATCGTAACCAGCGTGGGTTATTAGTCCGGCGTTTTTGGCGCGCACTATTACTGCAGCAAAACTGCGCAGGTGCCGCGGCATGGGCAGGTTATTGTGCTGGCAGTAGTATCGGAAATCTTCGCACTGAAAAAGGGTGGTTTCTTCCAGGTATTCTTTTAGCAGCGCAAAGGCGTTATCGGCCCATTTGGGGGCTTCGGTTTGGGGTTGGGTGGGGGATTCGAGTGTTATCATGATTATTTTTAGTTTACAGTTTTCAGTTATTGCAAATACAGGGCAGTTTGCAGTTTTGGGTTTACGGTTTTCAGTTAATACAAATACAACCAGGTGGGTAGCCTTTGTATTCAACTAAAAACTGCCAACTTCAAACTGTAAACTGTCTATAAGTATCGCTGGCCAGTTTGAATACTTTTTTGGCGTAATACGAGTGTAACCGGTTAACCAGGTATACCCGGTTTTGTATGCGCTGCTGGGCTTCCTGCCTTATGTCGGGGAAGTTGGCGGCGGTTTCACTGAGCAGGAGGCGCTTATCGCCCTCTATGTATATCTCCAGCTTTTCTATAATGCCCAGTATTTTTTTTAGTTGCTCAAGTTTGGTTTGCTCTGCAACAGGGGTGGTTTGGGTTTGCATAGTTGGTAAGTTTTTAGTTTACGGTTTTCAGTTTACAGTTGGGTGGCCGGTACAGTTACCGGTGCCCCCCGGTTCAAAAAATGGTTGTGTTGCGCCGAAATGTTCCAGCAGGTTTAGCCGGATGGGCACGTGGTGGGGTGCGCAAAATGCTTCCTCTATCAGCCTGATAATGCGTGTTGCAACTGCCTGGTTACGGGCCAGTAAATTGCTGAAATCGCAGTAGTTTAACGCGAAGTTGCATTCGCATTTATCGTGGCCAATTTCAACGTAGCCTGATACCACCATACGGTCGGGCCATGATTCGAGCTCGTTTACAAACAGGCGGTTGAATTGCAGGGCGGCGCTCATTTATGTAAAATTTTTATGGTTAATAAAATGGTAAATACCAGGGCGAATATTACGGCGGGCATCCACAACGGAGCCAGTACCCACAGCCAGTTGCAGGTTATGCAACCGGTTAGCTTTAAGCCGGTGAGTAGTAATGCCAGTAAGGCCAGGTTACAGTTTGCTGTTTTCAGTTTACAGTTTTCCGTTTTCATTTCCTCTGCAGTTTATATTTTTCGGGCTATGCTGCTTTTCGCGTGATTTCATTATTTGTTTTGTTTTCCCCCATCGGGTTACGGAAGGGGGCTGGTTTTATGTATTCCATCACTTTGTGGTAATCGTTGATGCAATCGTTGCAGATGTAGTTTTTAATATCGTGTTTATAGGTTATCTGATTTTCGCTTACCATTTCGGAGCAGGCTGCGCATTGTTCTTGTTGTGCGCAGTCGGGGCAGTAGTCGCCTGGCATGGTTTGGCGCTTTTTAAGGCGGTTGATGTGGTAGCGGTGGTTGCAGTTTTCGCAGGTAAAGTATTCGTCCATGGGGGATGGGTGGGGTGTTAAATGGTTTGATGGTTTTTAATTCGGCAATTGGTTAATTTGGCAATTGGTTAATTCGGTAATTCCGTAATGAACAACTGGTTCTGGTGGTTCTCAATTGGTATTTCCATTACCCGATTATCCAATTACCTAATTGCCGAATCCACTTTTGGTAGTTTAACTTATTTGATATAATTTCGTTTGTCAAATGTGATACAAATATAAAACAGCTTTACACAAAATACCAAATTTATTAGCAACTAATTTACTAACAATTTTAGCGGACATGGCAAAAGAAGGGGAACAATTAGAGAAGTATTTGAGGGACAAAGGCTTATCGGCGTACGACGTGGCGGAGCAGATGCACATCACCGCCCAAAACGTGTATTACCACTTAAAACGCGACGAAATAAGCATGGTATTTAAAGAGCGCCTGGCGCGGGCCGGATACAATCTTTTTAACCTGCCCATACAACCCGATGTTAAAACAGGCGCAGCTAATGACATTTTACAAAATGTAAAAACACTTGATACTGAAATAGAAAGCCTTAAACGTGAAATTGATTACTTAAAACAGTTGTTAGCTGCCAAGGATGAAGTGATAAAAGTGAAGGATGAGGTTATTGCGGCGTTTAGGGAGGGGTTGAGGAGGTGAAAGGGGTTTTAAACAGCAAGATTTGCTAGCACGACTAATCGCCTATTTCCGGCTTCATACCACATAAAAAAATTGCGCTAAGCTTCTTTTTGGCAACTCTACCCATATTGGTAGCAAAGCGAATTACATAATTATTCTTTATTTGGACCACAATATGTTCCCTGTCCCCATCTCCAATTAATTCAAGCGCCTTGTCAATGACGATAGCCTCATTATAAGTACCAGGTTTTATTAAAATCCGGGAACCGGATTTGGCGGATTTAATAGCCTCATTAATTGTGGGGAAATCACCTCGGTGCATGGGGTCAACCACTAAAGTTACTATATCGAGGTTGCGTGGTCTATTGGCCGGTTTAGTATTTTTAATCGCCTCGGTAACTGTGGTAATTAGTCTCTGGGTAGATTCAATTTCATTGTCTTTAGCTTTTACTCCGCTTTCCTTTTTGGGAGCTTTCTTCATCCGCTTTATAGCATGCGTCATTTGTTCAGCTATGCGGGCAATTTCCTTACTTACCACAGGGGTGCCAAAAGGCTCAAACCGCAAGGGCCTCCAGTCAAAAAAACTGGCGGCTGGCAATTATTTTTGCAAGGTCGTCTTCATCACGTTCGTCTTCATCATCAATTTTATCGGTGTTAACATAGTAAATGGGCAAAATCAAATCGTTGCGGCCCATTTGCTTTTCCTTTTCCAAAAAGGCCTGTAATTCACTGCGGCAAGCTGGGCTATTAAAAAACTGTGGTGCTATAATCGGAATCAGAAATGATACCGATTTCAACGATTCGTCAATTACCTCTTCCCAGTTTTGGCCCCAGTCTATATCATTCCTGTCCTGAAAAATGGGGAAAGCCCCCCCGGTTTGCACCGCTACTTCGCCACTTAGCCTTTTAGCCAGTTCAGAAATACGCCCACCATCATTATTATCCAAATCACGGACGTAACTTAAAAAAGCCATGTGCCCCGCTACTTTCTTCGCCATAAATATTCCTTTAAATCTTTGCATCAAAGTATAAAACTTAAATGTGTTAAGCATAGAATGTGAAGCTTGTTTTGCACTTATTTTCAACACACCTACGGTTTTCCGTGAGACACGATTTTAAATAACCCCGGTGTTTAGGTTTGCTAAACATCCCAACTATTACAGCAGGTGAACAATGATAAAACAGCCTTTGTCTGAACCATGATTTACAGGATTATAGGATTAACAGCCTGATTTAATACAAGCGGCCAATACATTTTATCGCAAAGAACGCAGAGAGGAATGCCAAAGCACCGCCAAGGGAATACAAGAGATTTATGGCCCAAAGCAACGCTTTCCGGCAGGCAGGTAACAGTTTGTTTCCAACAGTTATCCAAATGCTTATATTAGCCCCATCACTAATTAAACACGCAACCCATGCGCGAGGAACCTTTATACAAGCTCGGTACAAAACTGATTACTGTAATTTATATGCTGGTAGTTACCGTGGCGGCATTTGCTTTGGGCGGTAGTATGATATACCGGTCCATTAACAAAACACCGTTAGACCTGGTTACATTGGGCATTGGTGTTTTTATTACAGGTTGCGGCTTTGTTTTTGTTTGGGCTTTACTGAAGTTAAGCAACACTTACATTTATGCCGACCGGGCAGAGGTGTTTTCGGTATTCGGCAATCATAAATACACGGTCCTGCTTAAAAATATTGATTCGTGGAATGAGGAGGAAAGAAAAAACGAGGGCAAAACCTGGATAGTGCTTACAGCGTATAGCGAGGCCGGCAATATTAACGTTGCAAGCACGCGCCCCAATTACGAGGCCATCAAAACCCTGCTAACCACCGGTAAGCCCATTGCCAAACCACGGGAAAAAGGCGCCATGCCCATGACCACCGCGCTTATCGGATATCCTTTGATGCTGCTTGGAGTTATATTATTTATTTTTACGGTAATTACTTTCCGCTATTGCACCAAACCCGTGCTGCCATCACAGCTCAGCACTTTCACCTTCTGTATTAACACCCAACCCTGGTGGCAAATGGGCGGCAGGGGCCCCGGCACGATGGCGATTAAAGTTGATAAATACCCCGACTTTACATTTTACGTGCCCCATGAAGCCATGCCAGACTCAGCCTGGTTATTTATGCAGAATGTGCGCAAAAACGACTCCGTAACCATCTCCATCCCCACCGATGATTACGAAAAGAAACTGGCCCAAACCAGGTTCCCCGGCCTTTTAGATATGAATATGAATTACCAAAGCATAAAGGTGCTAGGTTTAGTACTGCGGGGGAAAAACTACGTATCGCTTAAAGCCTATAACAACACCATATTTAAAGGCGTGCTGCTAATAGTGCCCTTTTTTAGCAGCATGCTGGCGCTGCTGGCTTTGCTGCAGGGGTATGTGTATATCCGCAGAGGGAAGCGGGAGGCTGCAAGCTGATTAAATAGAAACAGCCCATACATTTTATTGCAAAGAACCGCAGAGAGGGATAACGAAGAGCCGGGAAGGAATACAAATGTTTAGGGGTAATACTTTATTTATTTTCTGCATTGGTTTGTTTTAAGCTGGTTCAGGATGGCACTTTGTCAAACAAAAATATTATACCGGTAGTTGACCTTCATTATGACCTGCCTTCATCCCAAATATTAATACCTTGAGCCACTTAAATTTGGCACTAATACATGAAACAATTTTACGTTATTGCTCTGCTGGTATTGCTTGTTTATTCCGGTTGTTCAACATCAAAGAAAATTACCTCACCGGTTGGAACGGTTGCGGTGGCAGATTCGTTGAAGTCTGGGCGGATTGCACCCAACCGGGCGGCTGATTATTATGTGCAGCAGGGGGTTAAGTATTTTGGCACCATGGCTACTGCGGTGCCTAAAAAAATTAAGCCCGATTACGCTGACCTCGTTATCCGGTGGGAGTGGCACCCCTGGCTGTTGCTTACCGGTTATACCCGGCATAATTTAATTAATAGCGATAACCTGCTTAAACTTTACCACACCCAATACGATACCATCAACTGCCGCTATTTTGATACCGAGCCTTTTTGCC
Source organism: uncultured Bacteroidota bacterium (assembly GCA_903889265.1). GTDB lineage: Bacteria > Bacteroidota > Bacteroidia > Chitinophagales > LD1 > Bog-950. The sequence continues at coordinate 1,806 of CAISWS010000459.1, read as the reverse complement.
GCTGCCATGTAATGTTTAATTACAGCGGAAAGCGGATACCCATTTACGAGGAGTTTACTTTTAACCCGCAGGGCCAGATTACTTTTATTGAAGCCTGGAGCGACTATCCCAGCCTGCTACCCATGCACCCAACCGACTATTGGGCGCAGGGCGATTCGGTTAAGCGCATCAGTACCCGAGTGCCGGGGTTGGGCAATGCCACCGGCCGTATTAACCCACATGCTTCCTGGATGAAATCTGCGGCTGTTAATGACCCCGAGCTGGCAGATTTGTTGCACCGTCTTCATCATCCCATTACTACTTATTTTAAGGAGCTGAAAAAGCAGAAGAACGATATTGCCCATGCACAGTTTCCGCCGAAGGGGGATAGGTATCCTTATTTTCCGTGAGGGTTTAAAACAAGGGTAAAATTGACCTCATAGAGGTCGACTATATATAGCTACAACCTGAAACAAGCGATACGACTCCGGAGGAGTGGCATGTGAATGAACCGATCTAAAAACTGGTAAATCGTAAAACAACTTACTTGGGTTTAGCTAGAAATAATTTGTCATCTTTTTTGGCTATAAATAATTTGTCAAACCGATTTTTATGCCATTTGCACCGGGTTTTCTGTTTTGAGCAAGGCCGCATGAATGAGTGCTGCAATGCGTTTAAATAGCCTTAAAACACCCTATCGCCTCTAATCTTCGGAAAGAATGCAGTTCAGAGGAATGTTGTTCAGTTACAAAGTTCGACCCGCTCCGGGGCCGTATAACTTCTTATTGCTATTACTACAAAGCTGCGACCACTGCGTGGACGTGGGATATTTAACTGTACCGACCCAACATTCCCCCAAACTAATTAAGTTTGATTACATGTGCGCTGCTATAAAAACCACAAACCCCGGCAAACAGATATTTTGTATCTGCCTGTTGTTTTTTGCCGCGTTGCAGTTGTATGGCATTTGCTTTAGCGATTTGAGGATGCAGAGCGATGCCAGTGATGACTTTATAAGGTATGCTAATGCAACCAGCGTGTTTCCGCCGCAGCCGGTGTTTTTCAGGTATGCGTATGTGCTGAACAAGTTTTTATTGAAGCCTGCTTTTTTGCTGCATCTGCCCATACCGGTAATTGCAAAAATTTACTGCTTTAACGATGCGCTGTTTTATCTGCTGGTGGCGCTGCTGATTATTAAGCTTACCCGGCAATATATTTATGCCGCCGCAGTGCTGGCTGCACCGGTGCTTATACATGGTTGCAATTTCTACTTTATTTTTAATGAGCTTTTTCTTTCGGGTAGTGTGATGGTGCTTTATCTGGCGGTATACAGGCATATGGATGAAGGCCGCGCTAAAATGTTGCTGCTGGCAGGGTGTATGTTTTTTGTTGTTTTCAGCCACCCTGTTATGCTGTTGGTGCTGATGGTATTTATGGTGGGCATGTACGCAGAGCAGGGGCAGGTGCTTCGGGATAAGCGCTTGCTTGCTTTGATGTTTGTTATTGTTGTTACCCGGATACTGTTATTAAGCCGCTACGATTATGCCCGTATCCATCAGGGCAATAACCCGGTAAGCCTTGTTGATTATTTAAATACCTGTTTAGATTATTGCCGCGTTTATTGGTTTGTTCTGTTGCTGGTGGCCGGTGGTATTTATGTTCGCGTTAAAAGTGGAAAAAGAGTAATTGCTTATGCTGGCCTGCTTATTTTGCCGGGCTTGCTGTATTTGTGCGTGGCGCATAACATTAAGGTGCACGAACTTGATTTCAGCAAATACCTGTACCCGGTTAACCTGTTTGTTTTAACCTTTGCGGAGGTGGATTTAT
>CAISWS010000458.1 GCA_903889265.1 uncultured Bacteroidota bacterium | reverse complement strand
GTTGAGTGCCAAATTACCCCGTATTTCACTTTCAAAAAGAACCAGGCAAGTTTCTTAGATTTTCAGCTTGCTACTGGTATTTTCCACCTGGTATATTTCGATGCCTTTGCGCCGGAAAACCAGCCAGAAATGTGGACGCCGGAAATAATGCGAAAAATATACGAGGCCCTAATGCCCGGTGGTATCATGGTTTCCTATTGTTCTAAAAGTATTTTCAGGAAGACTTTGCTTGAAGCCGGTTTTATTGTTGAAAAATTGCCCGGCCCACCGGGTAAGCGTGAAATGGTTAGGGCAATCAAACCTTAATCTGATGCCAGCAGGTTGGGCGATGTTTGTACTGAAGTTTTCTTCAGATATGGGCCCCAGATAACATCCTTTACTACAAATACCTGGTAGCTGATATAAGCAAATAGCGGGGCTGCAATAACATCAATAGTATAATGCACCCTTTGCCATACCAGTAAAAAGGCTACAATGCAGGCACAGGTAAAAATAAGGCGGCGCAGTGTTTTATTTCTGCTGAGAAAAAATAGCGTAGTCAGGTCGCCAATATGGCCCGAAAAGAACAGGTCGTTCAACACGTGGCTTTCATCTGCCATGGCACTGGTTATAGGGTCGTTGAGCACTATAATACCTGAAGCGGGTGAAAGAGGTACGAAATGTATAAACACCGCCCGGATCATAAATACAGCTACAAACGAATTGAACGCACGTTGCAGTAAAAGGGGATACTGAGCTATGTATACCAGGAAAATAGCCACAGGCGAGTAAGTAAGTATAAAAATAGGTAACGAAAAATCCCTGGGTGCAAGCAGGTGATAAAGAGGGTCATCCAGCACAGTGCCGGTGCGGGTGCTGTTAGTTTTTACCCAATGGATAGTGGCAAAATACAGGCCCAGGCTAATAACAAAGTTGATGGCAAAATAGAACTTGAAAGCCTCGTCTTTTGAAGCTTCTTTCCAGTTTTGAACTACCGTATTATACCAAAGGCTTACGCGCTGCATATTACAATTATACAAAACGTAAGCCTATTCAGCAAATCTGGTTTCTGTTGGTGACTCTTACCAATAGTGCGCAATTTTCGAATCTATTAAACGCAGTATTTGCTAATTTGCCGCAAATAACTAGGTAGAGGAACAAATGCTGCGCATCTATAAATCATCAGCCGGGTCGGGTAAAACATATACACTTGTAAAGGAGTTTCTGCGGATTGCGTTAAAAGCCCCTGATAAATTTAAACACATTCTTGCCATAACCTTTACCAACAAGGCAGCCAATGAGATGAAGGAGCGTATTATTTCTACGCTGGAGCAAATAAAAAATGATGAGGCGGCGGCACAACGCCTGATAAGTGAACTGGCTGTGGAATCGGAATTACCGGAGGCGGTTGTGGTTGACAAGGCCGGAAAAATTTTGCGCAGCATATTGCACAACTACTCTGATATATCGGTTAGCACTATTGATAGTTTTGTGCACCGCATAGTGCGCGCCTTTACCTACGACCTGCATATACCCATGAATTTTGAGGTGGAAATGGACCGCGATAAATTGCTGGCTGCAACCATTGAGTTGCTGATGGACCGGTTAAGTGAGGAGGATGAGAATGTAACGAATGCCATTATTGAATTTGCTGAGTCGAATATTGAAGAAGGAAAAAGCTGGAATCTTGAATACAGCCTGGTGCAGTTGGGAAAAGAGCTTTTTAACGAGGAGGCTTATGAACACCTTGAAAAGCTGGGCGAATTTGATTTTAAAGAGGCACGCAAAGTGCGCGAAAGCCTGAATAAATTTGCAGCCATATTTGAGCAAAAGGTTTTTGACGAAGGGAAGCGGGCTATGGAATTAATAGCCAACAATGGCCTTACCGCCGAAAGCTTTTTTCAAACCACCAAAGGTATTTTCGGCTATTTTCTGAAATATGCCAATGGTGAGTTTCCTAAAGACAGTGATGGAAATTCGTACGTTAAGAAAGCGATTTTTGATGATAAGTGGACCGGTGGTAAGGCTTCAAAAGATGATGTGCGCGCCATTGATGGTATCAAGCATCAGCTGGTTGAAAGGTATAACAATATACAATCGCTTTATAGTCATCAGGGGGCCGATTATGCCCTTTCTAAATTGCTGTTGCGTAACTTTTACTCCTTCATTTTGCTGGCTGATATCCAAAAGCTGATGGATGAATATAAGAAGGAGAATAACCTGCTGCACGTAAGCGAATTCCAGGAAAAAATACACGCCATTGTCAGAGAGCAGGAAGCCCCTGTGATTTACGAACGCATTGGTGAAAAGTATGACAGCATTTTGATTGATGAGCACCAGGATACTTCTGTGCTTCAGTGGCAAAACCTTTTGCCGCTGGTAGAAAACGCGCAGTTTAAGGATGAGGATAGTCTTGTTGTAGGAGACGGAAAGCAGGCCATTTACCGCTTTAGAAATGGTAAGGTAGAGCAGTTTGCCATGTTACCCAGGGTTTACAACAGCGAGAGCGACCTGCGTTTAAAAGAGCGCGAGGTGGCCATTAATAATTATGGAACTAAAACCATGAACCTGGGCTTTAATTACCGGAGCAGAAAAGAGGTGGTTGATTTTAATAATTCGCTGTACGACACCTTATCAGGTTTTGATGAGTTGAAGAACAAAAGTATTTATGAAGGCCAGTCGCAAAGCCAGGGAAGGAAAGCGGAGGGCGGTTTTGTGAGTATTGAATTTTTAGAGGATGGCGAAGAACTGCTTTTGGATGATAACCGTTGCATAAGGGTTGAGCAGATAGTGAGCGAAGCAAAAGCTAAGGGTTACCAGTTAAAAGATATAGCTGTGCTTACCAGAAGCAACCGCAATGGCAGCCTCATTGCTTCGTATCTGATTGATAAGGGGATACCAGTAATTTCTTCTGAAAGTTTATTAATCAATAAATCGCCCAAAGTAAAACTCATTTTGTCGGTGCTGGGCTATTTTGACAGGAGAGAAGACCATATAGCACGGGCGGAAATAGCTTATTACATCCACTTGCTTTTACTGGAGAAAGAGTTTCGGTTTGAATTGTTCGATTTTAAATGTGTGGAGAGCATTTTTGAGGAACAGATTTCTGTTTTGCTGGGCAAAGAATTCAGAACCTACAATTTTCTCACTTACCAGCTGGTTGATTTACTGCATGAGCTGATGGTTTTTTTCGGTTTGCGTGATGATGACCCTTTTCTGCAATTCTTTTTAGATGAGGCTATGGTATTTGCTTCCAGAAACCGCAGCAATATCCGTGAATTTCTGGAGTGGTGGGATGAGGTGAAGTTTAACCGGAGCATTATCTATCCTGAAACACTGGATGCAGTTAAAATTATGACCCTGCATAAATCAAAAGGGCTTCAGTTTCCGGTTGTAATTATGGCAGATGCTGACTGGCCGCAAAAAAATGCAAAAAGAAATTTTTGGGTGGATATAGATAAGCCCTGGCTAAAGGATTTTAATGTGGGTATACTTCCGGTTGTAAAAGAAGTTTTGCAAACGGAATATGCGCCGTTGTACGAGGAAGAGGAGGCCAGTGCATTTCTTGATATGCTGAACCTGTTATACGTGGGCACTACCCGGCCTGAAGATATGCTTTACATTCTTTCAACACAGGTTAAGCGTTTGCCTGAGAAGAATAATTCGGTTACTGCGCTGTTCATAAATTTTTTAAGTGTAAAAGACTTATGGGATGGTTTTAAAAATTACGAATTCGGGGATGTGAATACAGTAAGATTAAGGAAAGCCGGCCATGGGCCGGAAAGGGGAAGCTATGTTAGTGAACGTGCAGGAAGAGCCCTGAAAGGCACCCGGCAAATTACCATCAGGCGCAACTCAAAGTTGTTGTGGAATGATGGTGAGATAAAAACAGAAGGTACTAAAGACGAGGTTTAAATAACAGGATGATGGAGAAGTTTCTCTCAAAGGTGGCTAAGCATATATTAACCAAACACGGCAATAACCTGAATGGAGTTACCGCGCTTATGCCCAACCATCGTTCGTGCATTTATTTGCGCCAGGCTTTGACGGATGTGGCCGGGCAAGGCAAAATCGCACCACAGATTTTAACGTTAAAGGATTGGATTTTTGAAGGGAGCGAGCTTGCTTTAATTGAGCCATTACAACAAATTATTGAGCTATACGATGTTTACAAATTAAAGGATGGGGAAGAAACGCTGGACCAGTTTATTTCCACCGCCAGGGTTATGCTGGCAGATTTTGATGAAGTGGATATGCAACTGGCCCCGGCAAAACCTTTTTTTGAAGCCGTTGAGCAACTACAATCGTTAAACGTTTATGTGCCCGGTGAAGAACCAACAGAGTATACCATTAAATACCGGAAATTCTGGAAGCTGTTTCGCGAACTTTATTTTGGGTTAAGAGAACAATTGCTGGCTAGTAAGAAGGGATATGCGGGCATGATTTACAGGGACGTTGCTGAAAACAAAAAAAGCTTTTCGGTTGGTAATATGGCACGCAGGCAGTTTTACCTGGTTGGTTTCAGCACAATGAATAAAAGCGAAGAGGCCATTATTCAAAAGTTGCAGGAACATGCTGAACTGGAAATAATTTTTGATACGGATAATTACTATATCAATGATGAGTACCAGGAGGCTGGTAATTTTTTTCGTAAACAGCGCGGACAATTAAAACCGGATAGTAAAATCTGGCAACAGAATTTAATCGCAACGCGGCCCCAAAACCTGAATGTTGTTGGTGTTGCAAAAAATATAGGACAAACTAAGGTGGTAGCTGATATTTTGAGTCATAAACTGAAACTGGATACAGAAACGGAAAAAGAAACGGCTGTTATAGTTTTAGATGAGAAGCTGCTGAATCCATTGCTTTCGGCAATTCCTGATAACATATCAACGCTGAATATTTCTATGGGGTATCCTTTACGGGAATCGCCCATTGCAGAGTTACTTCGTTCAATTTTTTCGATGCATGAAAATATTGAGCGGTTTAAATCAAAAAGAGGTAATTCGCTAAGGTTTTATTACAAGGATGTTTTTGATGTGCTTCATCATCCATATACAGGTTACCTGATTCCTGATAAACAGGCATCTTCAGATTTTCTGGAAGATATCAGGCGTTATAACAGGATGATGGTGAGCGAGGCCGAACTGAAGAAGAAATTTGGAGGCAGCAGTTATGATAAATTGTTCTGGTACACTGACGATAAACAGGTTTTAATCAATAAACTGCTTGGGTTGATTGATGCCCTCCGTATTCCGTTTGCGCAGCTTACTGATTCGCAGCAAAAGGATATGGGTGTTGATATTGAGTTGTTGTATTATGTAAATAACACCCTAACCAATCTTCAGCATGTTGTTTCGGGCAGCAGCAGCGAGTTGAGCATTCAATCGCTCAGGAAATTGCTGATGGACGACCTGCGCAATGTAAGGATACCCTTTGATGGTGAACCGGTGCGTGGCCTGCAGTTAATGGGTATGATAGAAACCCAGTGCCTCGATTTTAAGAATGTAATTATTGTGTCTATGAACGAAGGAATATTCCCTTCCGGTAAAACGCAACAAAGTTATATTCCGTTTGAATTACGAGTAAAGTTTCTGACTACCCATAGAGATAAAGATGCTTCATCGGCGTATTTGTTTTACCGTTTGCTGCAGCGGGCTGAGAATGTGTATCTGCTTTACAATACGGAAAGCGATGAAATGGGGGGCGGAGAAAAAAGCCGTTTTATTTTGCAGCTTCAGCATGAGTTAAGGCAGGTAAACCCTAAAGCAGTTATTAATGATTTGGTTTATTCAGTTGACCCGCCCCCACCTTTACCGGAGGATGAAATCTGCATAACCAAAGAGCCCGAGCTTCTTCAAAAGTTTTTGAAGAATAATGAGGGCCATGGTATTTCTCCCTCAGCGCTCAATACCTATATCAACTGCACGCTGCAATATTATTTCAGGTACATCGCCGGGCTGCGAGAGCAGGAAGACATTGAAGAAAGTATAGAAGCATCTACCTTGGGTACAGCGGTTCACTATGCTTTGGAGAAAGTTTAT
>CAISWS010000457.1 GCA_903889265.1 uncultured Bacteroidota bacterium | reverse complement strand
TGGCTTTCTTTACAAAATCGGCTTCCAGGTGAGTAACCAGCATAGAAACGGATGGTTTTGATTTGTTGGTGGCAATAACTCCCAACATACCCGTGCTCATTTCAGCAGCCATGGCAAGCACTGCAAAATAGGTAGACTTAAATGGGTTTTGGTTCATATAGCGGTAAGGCACCGTTATCTGGCATTGCTCAGCGCTGCACGATTTTACTTTTAATCCGGCAATAAAACCCATAGGCAGTTTACCCAGTAAATAGAGGTTAAACAAAAATCCGCTGTTTACCATTTTAAAGAATTCGGCATCAGTTACTTTGCGGTTGGCGCGGTAGGTTTCAAGCAATTGGGTATTATCAGCCATGTTAAAGTTTTTGTATAAGGTCAGTAAGTGTTTGGTTCAGGTTTTGTTTTGCAAGATTAAAATTTTCTTCGCCTGTTACAAGATTTCTTTCAATTATGCACAGTTGGTAAAACAACTGCTTTTCAAAAAGGCAGGGGTATACGAAGCCCACTCCATCACCTGTTTCGCAATCAGCTTTGTATTTGTCCTTTCTTGCTGCAACGGCAGAGGCATTAGCGTAATGATTTACGGTAACACCTACTACCTTTTTAAACGGCATAAAAACGTTCATGTAAGCATTGGTAAGGTTAATGAGCCCACCACGGGTATGGGGGGCTTCTTCCCGGTTAATAAGGCCAAGGTCGTAATGGTCTTTCCATTCGTTGTTTACCATCATTCCATAATCTCCGGGTTTTTCATTTACAATGTTCAGTACTGAGCCTAAAGCGGTTTCTTCTTTGTATGCATTCCCGAACCCCAGTTTTAAGGCAAGGTGATATTTTTGAGACGATAATGCTTTTGTTACTTTATAGGTGGTTTGGTAAATGCCAGCGCCTGTTTCAAGAAGGTCTACTTCGTGGTGTAGTATTTTAAAGTAATGCAAATAACTCATTTTGTCATTCGCAAGTGGCTTAATGGAGTAATGTTCTAAAAGGGGATTTACATCATTTAATGACGCAACAACAAGCAATAATTTCATGGGCGATTGAGATCAGTAAACAAATAATCTCGCACGGAGTTGAACAGCCGAGAAATACAATTGACTTCGTTTTTAATAATTGCGTTAATTTGTGCTTTCTCTCTCATTATTTTTTCTATTTCTTTTCTGCCATTCATCATCAACCAATCTGGTTATGCCATTTTTTAAAAGCACCACATTGAAATTTATCAACAAACCTATTTCAAGATTTGTTAACCTCATATAAGTTAATAAGGTTTTAGGATGAACCGGGGCTATTGATTCAACCGATATTAATTCCAGTATAACTGTGTTTTCAATAATTATGTCAGCCTTAAATCCGATATCAAGTTTTACTTCTCCATAGTTCGCTTTAATCCCCTGTTGTCGCTTATAAAAAATCCTTGCTTTATCTAATTCATAACAAATTGCCTCTTCGTAAACCGACTCTAACAAGCCAGGTCCCAGTATTTCGTGTACTTTAATACAAATGCCGATAATCCTGGCTGTTAATTCTTCATGCTTCATTTTTGTATTTCTCTGTATCTAACCTCCGTGCGAAACTGCAGTGGCTGTTTACGCGGATATTGCGTCCCACAGAAATTTATTCATTTTATAGCCCGCCTTAAAGTGGGCGAGGAGGATTTTTTCAAGGTCTTCACTCAGTGCCTCTTTTTTTGTCAGGTTGGTCATATACCAAAACTGCTTGTTGGCGATAAGTGGTTGTTCAGTAATAAATTCTTTGTAGTCTGGGGGAAGGACTTTGTTTTTTTCGCCCTGAAGGGTCCCGAATTTTTCAACAAAGTTTTTATCGGCAAGCAGCTTTTTAAAATCCTTGTTATTGTAAAATATCTCCTGGCGTATTTTTGCCAGTTGCTCTTTGTTTACATTGTATTTACCACCACCTACCAAAATTTCTTCAGAGCCAAAGTGGATGTAAAACCCGGGATAATCTTCATCCTTGGTGCCATTGCGGCTAAGCACCGCCCCGACGTGGTTTTTATATAAGGATTTATCGGCTGAAAACCGGATATCGCGGTTAATCCTGAATATTGCTTTAGAGGCTTCGCGGTTTATTTCGGGCAGGTCTTTGGAGAGTTTTTCAATGAGGTCTTCAACCAGTTTTCTGAAAGGCTTTTTTACCTCGTTTTCATAGGTTGAACGGTTTTGGTCGAACCATTCTTTATTGTTGTTTTTCGATAGCTGGTCGAAGAATTTAAAAAAGGCCGGGTTAAAGTATTTCATAGGTTTATCGGATGCTTTTGAAATTTGTAGGCTAACATACGATTTTCAGTTTACAGTTTATGGTTTTCAGTTTACAGTAGAATACAAATGAAAAACTGCCACACACTAGCATTTGCGTTTAAACCGGAACATTCGAAACAGCAAACTGACTTACGCCAGCGCCTCTCCGCCAACTGCTTCTTTGTATTTGCGTATCTGCTTATGCATTACGCTAAAAAACAAAGGTGGGAAAAATGAAAGCACCATCATGCCGGGGTAACCGGTTGGCATTTGCGGGCTGTTGTCGAAATGACGAAGTACCTGGTATTTTCGCGACGCCATATAATGGTGGTCGGAGTGGCGGGTAAGTTCAAAAAGCATGATGCGGCCTATGGCGTGGTTTGAGTTCCAGGAGTGAACGGGCATTACTTTTTCGTAGTAAGCATCGTCAATTTTCTTTCTTCTTAACCCATAGTGCTCTATATAATTTACGGTTTCAAGTAAAAGGAAACCAATAGTTCCAGAAGCAATAAATAAAAGCATCACTTTTAATCCCCATATTGCTCCTATAGTAGCTACAAATAAAACCTGCAAGCCCTGTAAAACCAGCATTTCGTTTTGAAAACTCCAGAAAGGGGTGTTGGTTTTCTTAAGCCGTTCACTTTCCAGATGCCATGCAGACAACCAACTATCTCTTACCGATCGGATAAAAAAGGCATAGACTGTTTCTCCATATCTGGATGAAGCAGGGTCCTCATCGGTAGATACGTTTTTGTGATGTCCGCGGTTGTGCTCTATATAAAAATGTGCGTACAACGAAGTAAGCAACAGCATTTTTGACATGGTTTGTTCGTACCAGGTATTGCGGTGGCCCAGTTCGTGTGCGGCATTAATACCCAATACTCCGCAGGCTATGCCAAATGAAAACACCATGCCGGTAATTTCCCACCATGTTAATGTACCATCGCTAACACGGCTTAAAAAGAAAAACAACAAAGTATACTGAAGGGGCACAACACTCCATACCATCAGGTCGTATTTGATATCTTTTTTGGCGACTTCTTCCTCAGCCTTATCAATGTTTACCTCCGAGGCGGGCAATACCAGTTCGAGCAAAGGAATAAGGGCGAACACATATATTGGCGCTACAAACACCCAGGGGCCACCCATTATAAGCGATATAACAATAATAGCAATGCTGAAATAAACAGATCCGTACTTCAGGAATCGTAAACTCATGGGTTGCTGATTTGGTTATTCCAAAGTTATAATGTTTTGGAGTAAATTCAAATCAGTTCTTAAAGTCGGACCGTTTAAGGATTTGGCGGTATTTAATGGGCACGTTGAATGTAATACCCAGCATTTTTACCTGTATTGAACCCACCAGGTATAGTTGAGCGGGGCGGTCGGTTAAGATTTTGTAAAAGGTTTTAATGTCTTCAAGCATGGTGCCTTCGGGTTTAATCAGTACACCCAGCGGCACGGTAAAATCGCTTTTCTTTTTAATTACCACATCTGCTTTTTCACCCAGGAGGCCTATTAGCTTGTCATCCAGTACTACGCTCATATCAATATTTACAATTTTACATTTAATG
>CAISWS010000456.1 GCA_903889265.1 uncultured Bacteroidota bacterium | reverse complement strand
CGCCAGAAATAGCAATATTATGGAAGAAGTTTTAAGCGGACCAATATCTGAAGAACGGTTAGCTATTACTGAAGGAAATACGCAATGGACCATTGATGAGTTCTTCGAATTTGACATTTCCCACACAGGGCCTACGGGTTGATGTATTTTTCTTCAAACAAAGCAGAAGCGGGACTTTTCTCTCCCTTTGCTCGTAGCGTGAACGTTACGTTTGAGCGAAGCATCTTGCCATAGGTGTTCGAAACCCAGGAAGCTTTGGCATAATTCAATTTTCGCAACGCGAAAATTTGCAATGTCCCCTCTGGAACGAGGCTAGGGGGGAGGGGAATTATGCCAAATGAATGTCAGAATGGTGAAAGGCCGCATGTTTCGAACAGTAATGGCATCTTGCTTCGCTCTGGCTATGTTTGTAGCATCTTGCTACAGTATTTGCATTTAGTCAGTGTGCCATAAATCCCGTCTTTCGCCCCTTCAGGGCTATATAAAAATTAAATGCATGTCCACCGGGCTTCACCCGGTGCTGTTATATCCCGCCGCTTTCAGGGCTTAATGCAAAACAGCCGAGGCTTAAAAAAATAAAAAAACTGTCATTGCGAGGTTGATTCCCGTAAAAAAATAAAAAAGTATCAGCCGCGGCAATCTTCCGCTGTGTCTTTAATTTGGCTGGTAAATTATACACGCCAAAGCCAAAAAACAATTCACTACCTTTCATTTCTAAAACAAAACTATGCCATCAAAACTCAAACTTCAACCCGCAATTGACGATTTGCTGCTTCTGGTAGAAGCCACCGGCAGACTCAATAAAGATGAACACGTTACCGGCAACGTGTTTGAGCTGATAGAAAACAATAACGCATTGCGGCAGGTTTATAACGATATTCGCCAACCTTACGCCAAACCAGATGCCGTTAATAACATGATTGGCAAACGCATAAGGCAGAGATGGAAAAACAAAACGGGTAAAGTGGTTAATGCAACACCCAAAACTACATTGGCAAAAACATATAAACTTTTGCAATAGCGCTTATCTTTAAATTATGTACCAGGTATCGGATAAATTAAAGTTATGTACCTGTAATAGCGATATTGATAAAATAGAAAACTATTGGGTGTTTTACAGGTTCATTGATGGTAAAGACGAAAGGGTAGTTGGCGAATGGATGCTTCCTGCTTCAGCCAGTGCCAGCGACGAAAAGTTTAACCGCCGTTTACTTTTAAAGTTATTGAATGAAGGCAATGTTTTTGATGTAGAAATCAACCAAAAGCAAAACGACCTTTTGCAATTGTCTTTTAGGCCTCAACCTGATGGCTTAACGCTCACTTACGGATTTGTATACCGCAAGGGAAAATGGGTAGCCAAAGAGTTTGACCCGCTTGAATGGATGTGGCGCCATGAGGAAGAGAAGGAAGGCGAAATTGTAAATGCCTTACAAACCCGTACAAAATTGAGCACCTTTCCGTTTTAGCTGGCCACTGGCATTATTTATAACGGGTGACGGACGGGCTACCGCATTTATAATGCGTCTCTAAATCCCGTCATACGCCCCTTCCTGCATAAAATTAATTGCATGTCCACCGGGCTAACACCCGGTGCTGTTATATTACGCTGCTTTCAGGGCTTCATGCAAAACAGCCAAAAACACCCGTCATTGCGAGGCTTTGCGAAGCAATCTTGCATTTGTG
>CAISWS010000455.1 GCA_903889265.1 uncultured Bacteroidota bacterium | reverse complement strand
TTTAGTGATAATTCGCACCAAATTAGGTGCCAATGCAATTTTAGGTGTATCACTGGCCATTGCCCGTGCAGCCGCCGAAGAATTAGGCATGCCGCTTTATCGTTATGTAGGTGGAGTTAATGCAAACACGTTGCCAGTTCCTTTAATGAATATCTTAAATGGTGGTTCACATGCCGATAACAAAATAGATTTTCAAGAATTTATGGTAGTGCCTGTAGGTGCTGATACTTTCAGCGAAGGCCTGCGCATGGGTGTTGAGGTATTCCACCAGCTTAAAGCAGTATTGAAGAAAAAAGGATATTCAACCAATGTTGGCGATGAGGGCGGTTTTGCGCCGAACATCGGCAGCAATGAAGAAGCAATTGAAACTGTATTAAGTGCAATTGAGGCAGCTGGCTACAAACCGGGCAAAGATATTTACATAGCGCTCGACCCTGCTGCTACCGAGTTTTACGATGCCAAAGCCAAGGTTTACCACTTCCATAAATCAAGCGGTAAAAAACTAAAGAGCGAAGAGATGGTTGACTACTGGGTTAACTGGTCAAAAAAATATCCTATCATTTCTATCGAAGACGGCATGGCTGAAGACGACTGGAAAGGATGGGCATTAATGACCGAGAAGCTGGGCAAAAAAATTCAATTGGTAGGCGATGATCTTTTTGTTACCAACGTTACCCGCCTTCAAAAAGGTATTGATGAAAATATAGCTAACTCCATACTGATAAAAGTAAACCAGATTGGAACGCTTACAGAAACCATTAATGCGGTTAACCTGGCTAAAACCAATGCCTACACCTCAGTAATGAGCCACCGCAGCGGCGAAACCGAAGACACAACCATTGCAGACCTTGCTGTTGCGTTAAACTGCGGACAAATTAAAACCGGCTCCGCATCTCGCACAGACAGGATTGCCAAATACAATCAATTATTGAGAATTGAAGAGGAACTGGGACCTATGGCACATTACCCGGGTAAGAGTTTTAAGTTTAAGAAATAAGCAAACAAAAAAGCGCGGCTCCGGTCGCGCTTTTTTTATGTCTTATCTGAATTGTCAAATAAAACGGGCTGCAAATTCTTTTAACTTAGTCCCCACATGGCAAAAGAATTACTCCTTACCCTTTTTTATCTTCTCCTCTTCAATTTCCTTTTCCTGCGTTTCCGCAAGCTGCAATTCAAAAGCTTTAAACCGGCGGTAACACAAGTATTGTTCAACCTTAAATTTATTACCGGTTTATTCATCTGGTTCATTTATACTTTCTATTACAAAGATGTACAGAATAACGATGTGCATAAATTCTACAGCGATGCGTTCGTTCTGCGCAACGTAGCCAGCCAATCGCCTAAAGATTTTATACAAATCATTTCGGGCATAGGAAGCAACGAACCCCGGTTTGATAAGTATTACGCCGAAATGAAAAACTGGAAAAGGAATTTTGACGAAGCTCCTTTTAATGAAAACCAAACCATCATTAAACTAAATGCCCTCTTAATGTTTGTTTCGTTGCGCGTGTATTTCGTTCATATCCTTTTTATGTGCTTCATCTCGTTAATAGGCTGGGTGCTTTTAACCAATGCCGTTCTCAAATTCGCCCCAATACCCAACTCAATTTTTGCAATACCAGTAATGCTCCTTCCCTCAGTTTTATTCTGGACTTCAGGCGTAATAAAAGAACCCCTGCTTGTTTTGGGGCTGGGCGTTTTTATGTATGGTTTACTATATTTTGAAACAGGTAACACAAGAAAAAATCTACAGGCAGTAGCGCTTATGCTTGCCGGCGCATTCATAATTATCCTAATCAAGTTCTTTGTGCTGGCTTGTTTAATTCCTGCAGCAATTGCTTACCTTATTTTAAGGCAAGACCAAAATTCTGCAACTATCGTTTTAAAATACCTTGTAATAAATGTGCTTCTGCTGGTTTGTGCTTTTAATATCAATCACTTTATTCCGCGGATAGACCTTCAACAAATGCTGGTAAACAAACAAACCCATTCAGTAAAAGAGGCGGAATATTTTAATGCAGGAAGCCGAATTGAAATACCAGCCCTTGATAACAATGCCGGCAGCATTCTTAAAACAGCCCCCATCGGTATTTGGAATACCATTGCACGCCCTTACTTGTGGGAAGGCAAGAATATAATGATGCTGGCCAGTGCCGCCGAAAATGTGCTTGTTATCCTCTTCATTATACTTTGCTTGTGGTTTTCCGATTTCAAAAACTTCAAACAATTAAACCTCTTGTTGTTTTTGCTCAACTTTTCACTGGCATATTTTGCCCTCATTGGCATTTGCACCCCGGTTTTAGGCAATTTGGTCCGATATAGGGCGCCACTGTTGCCAGTACTCCTTTTTTCTTTTATTCTTCTTGCTAAAAGAGATTCTGTTCCTATCAAACTACATGCATTACTTGCATATCAATCATAAGCCATCTTAAAAATCATAATAAATCAGCATTCTATTGCCTTTACAATATTGTACCATCTACCATACTACTGTGCAAACAAATTGCGTTATACTATCAAACAAGCGCGTTTTTATGCCCAACTTTGAGATAGTTATGTGGAAGAAACTTCAGGACCGTATCAGCCGACTACCCAAATGGCTCACCAACATCTATTTTATTTGTACGGTGGCTTTTGTGGTTTGGATGGTAGCCATAGATGAAAACAACGTTATCAACCAATACCGCAAACACGCTGAGCTTTCTGCCCTCCTTGAAAAGAAAAAATTCTACATGCAGCAAATCACAGAAACGCAGAAACAATTATCAGAACTTACCACTAACCCAACCACCCAGGAAAAATTTGCCCGCGAGCATTACTGGATGAAGAAAGGTAATGAGGATGTATATGTGATAGTGAAAAAATAGTGTTCAGGTGCGCATGTGTTAAGGTGTTCATGTAAAGCAGTATTTGCGCCGGCATAACAACCAAACATTTAAAAATCTAACTTGCGCGCCTGAACACATGAACACCTTAATACTTTGAATTCCCATGATTCTCTCATTTACGCCCACTCAATTTGCCGATTACCAACTGCTTGATTCCGGTAACTTTTGGAAACTAGAGCGATTTGGGACTTACCTTACTATCCGTCCCGAACCGCAAGCGGTATGGGACCCGACCCAAAACATGGTCGAATGGGAAAAACAGGCTCATGTAAAATTTGTTCCTAAATCATCATCCAGCGGCGATTGGAAGAAGTTAAAAAACATGCCCGACCAGTGGAATATCCGTTACGATTTTCCAGGTTCAGCGCTAAAAAGTATTCAGTTCAGGTTAGGGCTTACTTCGTTTAAACACGTAGGCATTTTTCCTGAGCAAGCTGTTAACTGGAATTATATTTATGAAACTACGCAGCAACTAAAAGTTGAGAAGCCAAAATTCTTAAACCTGTTTGCATATACAGGAGGGGCCTCATTAGCAGCTCGAGCAGCCGGCGCTGAAACATCGCATCTGGACTCCATTAAGCAAGTTGTTAGCTGGGCACGCGAAAATATGGAGTTAAGCAAGCTTGATAATATCCGATGGATAGTCGAAGACGCTCTGAAATTTGTAAAGCGCGAAGTAAAACGCGGCAATAAGTACAATGGTATCATCCTGGACCCGCCCGCATTCGGCCATGGCCCCGATGGAGAAAAATGGAAACTGGAAGACAACATCAACGAAATGATGAAAGGCGTTTTGCAACTTCTTGACGACAAACAGCACTTCCTTATACTCAATGCTTACTCGCTTGGCTTTTCGTCCCTCATACTTGAAAACCTGGTGCAGCAAAACTTCAAACCTCAAAACCTGGAGGTAGGAGAATTGTATCTGAACGATAAATTCAATAAAAAACTTCCGCTGGGTGCCTTTGCCCGATTTAAGAAGCTTTAAAAATTGTTTCGCACAGAGGCACGGAGAAAAATGCGGAGAAATAAAAAATGAATTAAATGCATCGCCCGGCTGTTTACTTTATCCTGTAGCACGCAATATTTCCATTGGCATCAGGCTGAATACCGATAAACTCGTTACGCCCAAACAAATCGGTAATTGTAAATGCACCGGAATTTGAAACCGGGTATTCACCTAACAAGTTTAATGAGAGGTCATAAATCAGTATCTTACCCGCGCTATCGTCTTTTACCAAGAGGTATTTTGTATTGCCAATGGTGGAAATCTCTATGCCACCAATTAAATCCGCTTTTACACTTGCTGCATTTTTAAACCCGCCGGAACCGCTATAACTTCTTACATCGTGCAGCCCGCTGAAAAAATATTGAAAGGCCGTATCCGATGTTGCCGCAGCCGCAAAAGAAAATGCCGAATCAATAACCGGTTTAATATTATCATTCCCATCTGACGAAATTTCTATCACTTGATTTCCTGCGGCATTCAAAACCAAAAAATCATTGCCTGTTTGAACAATGCTGAAATTCTGTTGGGTAACAGGTAAATTATCTACCCCCCATTTCATATCTCCTTTGCCACCTAACAACATCAGCTTACCCGCATTATTAAAAGCCAGCAAGTATTCATTCCTTCCGCTTTTAAAGCTTTGTAGTGGCTTTGTAATTAATCCCAGCCCGGCTTTCGGGCTCCATCCTGACAGTGGCCGGCCATTTGCCTCATACCCGTAAATAGCGCCGTTATTGCATGGTACAAAATACCGGTAGGTCGCCCCGGCACCATGCACAAGCGTAAGCCCGCCAATAGCGGCATTGCTTAAACGCAATGGATACGACGCAGCATCATTTCCAGCCCGGTCAAGCATAAAAACATGATACGGTGTATTGAAAATATATTGCAGCTGGCCATTGTTGTAATAGTCCAGCTGCTGCACATCACCAATAATTTTTTCGCCAATGTTTTTTGTAAATATCACTTCACCCGATTTGCTAAGCAGGTAAATATTATAGGCCGTATCCTGCGTAAATATTTCCTTATCACCGGTAGTTTCATTCACTACTATTTGAGGAGTATAAGTCGACATCGACTGAAGCTTGGTTTTCCAAAGCAAGCCTGCGCTGGTTTTATTGCCATTTCCGGCAATGAACGTTCCATGCGTGGTATTCCATGCACCGTCAGCATTAAATTCAAACACTATGCTATTTTGATGCGCAAGATAAGTTTGCAGGCTCGAACCCTCCTTTATCATTCCCGAAAGCAATAGCGATGCTTTGGCAGGGTTAAAATAAATGGCCGCAGTCGCTGTTTTTCCGCTGGCCTCAATGGCCTTTCTGCAGGTGGCATCTTTATTCAGTGTTTCACCTTTGCTAATCTTCTCCAAAACAAATTTCAGGATATCAGGACTATTACAAAATACTGCAATGTGATTATTTACAGCGAAAAAGGCATTGCCAAATATAGTAAAGCTACTGCCGAAAACCTGGTTTATAACTGCTCCGCTTTTAAGGTTGAATATTTCGGTATACATAAAGGTATCTATAGCTACCGCTTTGGATCCGTCAACCGCAATCAGTTTCTTTAAATCGTTAATCGCTTTGCTATCGTCTTTTGTCTCAACTATAAATACATTCTGTTCAGTAAAGTCTTCCTTTAAAGGTTCCAGGGTAACAAATGCATGTGCCTCACCAACCCAGGCTTTAAAAGCAGCTTTGGCCAAATTGTTTTCATCAGTATTCGCTTTAGCACCGTCGTTCAAACTATTGAAACCGACATTAACATAAGCGGCATTATCAGGTACACTGTTCCAAATGGTATTGGCTAGAATATTTTTGGCAAGCCCTCCTTCTTTTGCGTCATTAACCAGTAAACCTTTACCCGCAAAATTTATCCGGTCATCTTCAAAAGTAATGTTGTAACCGGCCCACGATTGAAAGCTTCGTATATCATTCAAAAGGCCCGCCCGCTGAAGCTTCAGCGCTACCGGATAAATAACATCTGCTTTTTTAAAATTGACAAACATCCTTACCCCGTCAGCATTGCTGTTTCTTTTAATCACTTTGCACAAATCTTTATCATTATCCAGGTTATTACCGGTTGCAATAGCAGTCACCGAGGTTTCTGTCAAAAACGAAGTATAGCTTAATATCAAAACACCTTTCATGCAGGTAATGGAAAATCTGGTTCCGTCCTTCATTACCACATCTTCTATTTTTTGGTTTTTGAATATGCGGGCCTGCGCATCGGCTATATCGCTTCGTCCGAGTTTTGCCCGTAATTCTTTATCCATGTCATCGGCACTGATGCCATTTGCGGGGATGGTAAACAAATAATCAAAATCATCTGCCGATACCAGGTGCGCCGATATGGTAATTTTACCATTGTATACCTGCTGCTTTAATTTAGGATTAACCGAAATGAGGAACCGCTGAATAAACGCCACCTCATCCATCAGCTTCTTTACTGCTGCCGTTTTCTTCAGCTCAATGGCGCCCGTTTTGGTATTCAGTTCGTTGCTGAATTTACTCCAGTCGTTAATTTCAACTATCAGTACAGCCGAATCAGGTATAGCTTCATACACATTCGCACTGCGCAAAAACACAAAATAAAGCACCGCTAAGAGCAGCAATGCACTGGCAACGGATAAGGGAATAACGATTTTTTTAGGAGGCTGAAACATATTTGCAAAACTATTTTCATTTACTTCGCATCTGTCGTTCACTTATAAACTCTTATTTGTGCAAAAAGCATTTCTTGTTGCCGCCGCCCTTGCAGGTTTAACTGCCGTTATGTTCGGCGCGTTCGGCGCACATAGCCTGAAGCCACATATTAATCCTGATCAGCTCCATGCCTGGGAAACCGGTGTACAATACCAGATTTATCACGCACTGGCATTGTTTATGTGTTTTTTGTATTTACGTAAAGAGCAATCTGTAACCATACGCAATGCCGGTATTTGTTTTATGTTGGGTATACTTTGTTTTTCCGGCTCCCTCTATCTGCTTGCCACTAAAGAACTTACCGGTATTCCGGGCATTGTCCTGGGCCCCGTCACACCAATCGGTGGTTTCTTTTTTATTGCAGGCTGGAGTTTGGTTTTAGTGCAGGCATTAAAAGGTGAGACTATCTGAGGTTGGAGTTTATAGCATAATGCCCGGAATACATTAGAGTTCTTCGGATAATACCAAAATACAGGTATCGCACGGAGAAACTCCAGAGTAAACAGCCGGGTAATACGAAATTATTTTGATCATGTAGTGATTTTCCGAACAGGTCTATTTACCAAAGAAAGAAAATTCAGAGTAATCAGACCAGACACTCAAGGGCTTTCCGCAAAACAAAAAACCCATCCTCTTCAAGATGGGTTTTTCAATTCATATTTTGTTTTCAAATCCTATTGGCTCTTTTTGATACCGATAATCTGGAATTCAGTTCTACGGTTAATAGCGCGTCCTGCCGGATCATCTTTTCCATCTTCTCCTGACTTCGTCACTTTTGAAAAGTGAATGCATTTTCGGGGCTGAAACCCTTGATAATCCTACATTCTTGTTTTTAAATTGGGTGTCCCAGCCTTAAATTTGAGGGTGTTTGTTCG
>CAISWS010000454.1 GCA_903889265.1 uncultured Bacteroidota bacterium | reverse complement strand
ACAGCATGTGCTGATCTTAGCTGCTAATTTTTCCGCCGCCATTGAAATAACAGCCATGCGGGTAGGATTATACATAGCTCTCATATCGGTTTCAACAAATACTTCCTGGTATTTTTTATTTAGACCCGTAAATGACTTATCCAAGAAATCCCAATCCTTTATACCTTTGATAATATCAATACTCTCTTCATGCGATTTCCGGAGAATTAAGGCATGCGAGGGGAACTTTGCCCTCTCGGCGAAGTATATCAACTCCTCTTTGCTTTTAACAGCCTGGGCGCTAAAGTTAGTTTCCGTACTAAGTTCCCTCGCGTAAATCTCCAGACCATTTTTTTTATCCATGAAGAACATCCATTCATCATCAGCTGGAATAAAGGGGATGGTTGGATGCGCACCAAATGAACCTTCGCTTGCTATTGCTAAATCACAATTGCTGATTTCCATTGCCAGCAGGCATTTTTTTCTGGCGGTAGTTAATGGGTCCGTTGCCCTTTCCACTTCGCCGGTAAAAGTCCCCAACGAGTCGGTATCGAAGTTGTCTGGTACAAAGCATTCTACTTCCAACCGACTCTCTAACACCGGGGCAATTACCTCTTCCTTTCCATGCTTGGTAGCGATTACCAGCTTTCTGCCTTTAAAAATGCTCATCATAGCAACTACTGCACCCTTTCTTGACTTATTTAATGATTTTTACTTCAATCGTGCTGCGTATTTCCAGATTAAGTTGCTGTTGTAGCGCAAATTCCGAAGTGTGCTTTACTGCCTCCATTATGGTTTGCAACTCCTTGATTCGCGTTTCATGATTCGATTCATCTTTGCCGAATCTTATTTTATTGCTGAATTCTTCCACGCCGTGATACTTTTCTTTGCTCATCAGCAGGTTCATCAGCAAGCTTCGCCCTTCTTCAGGGGTAAATACCCCGTTTATCAGTGTAAAATTTTGCGCACTCTCCATAGTAGCCTGGGGTTATACAACATCTTAAAATGGTACTTATTTCAACTATTGGCCTTGTCCAAGAGCATAACAAGGTTTGCCATCAAAATCATATAAGTTCTCGGTCTTGATGGTATCGATTTTGAGGTTATCCGCCTGGTAGAGTATTTGCGAGATCAGAATTTTATCCAGTATATGGCCATCTGCCGGTTTAAACCTACACCGCCAGTGATCCGTGCAAAATGTTTCTTCAAAACCCTCGGGCCATACCTTGATACCCCGGTTGGTTATCATAGTGAGTTTTACCTCGCATACCTCCTCTATTTGCTGCATTATTTTAGCAAGGTTATCAGGGCTGCTGCCGGAATGATGAACAAAAATATCTACCCCCACCAGTTCTTTTTTCGAAGGTGCTTTCCTCTGATATTTCGGGAGTTTAAGGGCAGAACCCTTGGCATAGGAAACCGGTTTTAATATGGATGGGTTACCACCCAGGTTAGCAATCACAGCTTCGGCAAACTCGCTGGTGCCAACTTTTTGTTTGCTCGTTCCTTCTTTAAAAATGTCATAAGTATGCACTCCGTCTTCTATGGTTTTTAACCAGGCATTCTGAACTTTTTCGGCGACCTCAGTTTGGCCGATATGGTTGAGCATCAATATGGCCCCCTGCAACAAGCCCGATGGGTTTGCCATATTTTGCCCTGCCCTTCTTGGTGCCGAGCCATGGATGGCCTCGAACATGGCGCATTGCTCACCAATATTTGCAGAACCGGCCAAACCCACAGAGCCTGCAATTTGCGCGGCGACATCGGAGAGGATATCACCGTATAAGTTCGGCATAACTATTACATCAAAGCCTTCCGGTGTATCTGCCATTTTCGCAGCTCCTATATCAATAATCCAATGTTCGTTCTGGATTTCAGGATATTCAGCGGCTATCTCGTCAAATACCTTGTGAAACAAACCATCGGTCTGTTTCATGATATTATCTTTTGTAAAGCAGGTAACTTTTTTTCTGCCATACTGTTTGGCATACTCGAAGGCATAACGAACAATCTTTTCGCAGCCTGGGCGGCTTATTAATTTAAGGCACTGTGTTACTTCATCTGTTTGCTGGTGTTCAATTCCGGCATATAGGTCCTCCTCATTTTCTCTGATGATGACTATATCCATTTCAGGATGTTTGGTCTTTACAAAAGGATGCATGCTCATGCAAGGCCTTACGTTGGAGTAGAGCCCAAGAAATTTGCGTGTAGTAACATTCAGGCTTTTATATCCGCCCCCCTGGGGTGTGGTAATAGGCGCTTTTAGGAATATCTTGTTGCGGCGTATCACATCCCAGCTTTCCCTGGCTATTCCCGCCGTATTTCCTGCCAGGTATACTTTTTCACCTACCTCAATCTCCTCAATTTCAATTTTAGCGCCAGCGGCCAAAATGATTTTGAGTGTGGCATCCATAATTTCGGGGCCTATGCCATCTCCCTTTGCTACAGTTACTTTTGTCATTTTTTTGTTGGATTTCGTTTGATAATGGTGCAAAAGTGTGT
>CAISWS010000453.1 GCA_903889265.1 uncultured Bacteroidota bacterium | reverse complement strand
TTTGCCATACCTGGTACACTGAAGGCGGAGGAAGCCTGGTGCAGATATATGCCGGGGCCGATGGTAAATATTACGGAAGAATTATCTGGATTAAGGAAGGCTTTAAAAACGGCAAGCCGCTGATGAACAGTTACGACCCCGACGAAAGCAAACGCAACCTGCCGGTGCTGGGCCTGCAAATAATAACCGGCCTTACCAAAAAGACGGAAAACGAATGGGTGGGCGGCAAAATTTACGACCCCAGCAAGGGCAATTTTTACAACTGCAAAATGACTGTGGAGGGAGATAAGCTGCTTTTGCGCGGTTACATACTTGGCATTCCGTTTTTGGGCCGAACCACTACCTGGACTCTAAAACCAGACGAACCTAAAAAGGCCCCTGCCAAACCAGAAAAACCAGCACAGCCGGTTACGGTTAAAAGCCATACGTGATATTGCCTGGGTTGGCGCTTTTTTTGAATTTTTAATTTAGGAAAAGGTTTTAAGCGGATAAGCTGTCTGAACTGGCGGCTATACTAAAATTGTATAAGGTAAAACGGGCCTATGCATTTGAGTCGTTGGGTGCAGAGGCGTTTAATGCCAATAGCGATGTTGACCTGCTGGTTAAGTTTGAGGATGGCATTGAACCAATGGATTATAGCGATAATTATTTTAATCTTCTTTTCAGGTTGCGCGGATTTTTGGGGCGCGAGGTTGACCTGGTGCCGGAAACATCGCTCAAAAACCTATACTTTATAAATTCGGTTAGCCGTACGAAGGAGACTATTTATGAAGTATGTTAACCTGCACAAATATCTGTAGGATATGCTTGAATCTGTAAAGCGGTTGGAGCCGCCTACAGCTCCCCGCTAACGTTTGAGGATTTCAGCAAAAATGACATTCTGATAAACGCTGTTGAACGCAATTTTGAAATAATTGGCGAGGCACTGAATCGGTTACTTGAAATTGACCCGGATGCGGAAATTTCTGATGCCCGGAAAATTATAGGTATGCGCAATATTATTGCTCATAATTACGACGAGGTAGAACCTATTAACCTTTGGGGAACTGTAAAGAAAAATGTTCCGGTTTTGAAGGCTGAGGTAGAAAAACTACCTGGTTAACCCCGCTGCCTGATTTTTCGGCCTAAACTAAGTAAAGAGAAAAACAACAGAGCCCATGCTGCGTTTGAAAGGCCGAAGCCCATGCAGTCCATTACGGTAATGTGCAGGCTGGGGCAGTAAAAGCGGGTTTCGTGGGCTACGAACGGAACGGCAAACGCTACCACAAAATTGACTATAAACACCACAAAGGCCGCCAGTTCCCAATGCTCGGATTTAGCAAAGCGGCTGCCGCTGATAAGGTCGTACTGCAGGCCGAATAGCAGCAGGGTTAGCGTTACCATTAAAATACCTACATAAAAATACCAGGGCAGGGCATAGTAACCACTGCAGGTTACATCCATGCCCTTCAGAAATTCAGCCATGTCGTGCGAGTAAAGGGGGACGAGGCCGAACCATTCGTACATCCTTGCAAAAAATCTTTCCATAGCAGGGTTATTACCCCTGTAAGTTGTTGACTTATTTCTTACTATTAAAGTTTTTAGGAAAAGTTTTGAGTTGGCAATACAATTTACCGCAATCCCGATAGCTATCGGGAGCAAAGAGCGCAAAGGGAATACAAGGATGGCAACGGCTTTGCATTTAATCCTGTTGCTAACCCTTAAATCTGTATTAAATCCTGATTCAGACAGTGTATTTTAGCGCTATGGCCGACGTGCATACCAAAGCAGTTCGCAGCTTTAATATGAGCCGCATTAAGGCGAAGGATACCAAGCCCGAAATGCTGGTGCGGAGGTTTTTGCATGGGCATGGCTACCGGTATAAACTACACGATAAAACACTAACCGGAAAGCCCGATATAGTTTTACCCAAATACAACACCGTAATTTTTATACACGGCTGTTTTTGGCATGGGCACAAAAACTGCAAATACTATGTAGTGCCCAAAACGCGTACTGCCTGGTGGCTTGCCAAAATAAACGGCAACATAGCCAACGATAAAAAACATCTTACCGCCCTGCACAAAGCAGGCTGGCGCATAATTACCATTTGGGAGTGCGGCCTGAAGCCCCTAAAGGTTGAAAAGACCCTGAACAAACTGTTGCGCATTGTGCATAAACCGGGCACCTCTCAACATTCCAAAATATGACTCATAGTCGGTTGTAGCATACGTAACATGCGGGTAGCTTCGGGGTATGACAATACAGGAAAAAATTGGGGGTGAGGGTGAAGGAGGGGTATTGCATTTAAAATAAAACACAGTTCATTGCGAGGGTAATTCCCTTAAAAATAAAGAAAGTATTACCCGTGGCAATCTTCAACTGTGTCTTTTGGGGCGGGTGCTATTAAAGACAAAGCGGAAGATTGCCACA
>CAISWS010000452.1 GCA_903889265.1 uncultured Bacteroidota bacterium | reverse complement strand
GGTTGATAAGCTACCTCCGGCTCGATTACTTTATTATTTGCTTC
Organism: uncultured Bacteroidota bacterium; assembly: GCA_903889265.1. Classification (GTDB taxonomy): domain Bacteria; phylum Bacteroidota; class Bacteroidia; order Chitinophagales; family LD1; genus Bog-950. Next base: position 10,988 of record CAISWS010000452.1, on the reverse strand, counting down.
ATCTTCCATCATACAAATGATTGTAAACGCAAAGTTAAAACTAATATTCTTTGTATTGGGGGCGCGTGATTCCAAGAGGGACTCAGGTTGCCGGATTACCTTTATAAGCCTCAAAAAGCTTAACTACCTCTTTAGCCTCTTTTACATCGTGCACCCTTAATATCTGTGCACCATTTATCAGTGCGAGCATATTTACGGCGGTGGTTCCGTTCAGGGCTTTATCGGGATTAATGCCGAGGGCCTTGCATATCAGTGATTTTCGGGAAACACCGGCAAGGATTGGTAATTGAAGATTGGAGAAGTAGCTGAGATTACGGAGCAGGCTGTAATTATGCTCAACGGTTTTACCAAAACCAAAACCAGGGTCTATAATTGTGTCAATAATTCCCGCCGTGCGGCATGTCTTTATTCTTTCTATAAAGAAATCGTAAACATCTATTACCACATCGTTGTATTCCGGAGCAACCTGCATGTTGGCGGGCAGGCCATCCATATGCATAATAATATAGGGGACATTAAAACCAGCAACGGTGCTTATAATGGCATTGTCAAACCGGCCTGCTGAAATATCGTTAATGAGGTGTGCGCCGGCTTCTAACGCCTCTCTGGCAACTTTTGCACGGATAGTGTCTACTGAAATAATTGCTTCAGGTATTTGTTGTACAATGCGGGTTAATACCGGAATAACCCGCTTTAATTCTTCCTCTTCTGGAATTATTTCAGCGCCTGGACGGCTGCTCATTCCGCCGATATCAATAAAGTCGGCTCCTTCGGCCAGCATCTTCTCCACCCTGTTCAGGGCTTCGGAAACCTGGAGAAACTGTCCTCCATCATGAAACGAATCGGGTGTAATGTTGAGAATTCCCATCACTTTAGGTGAAGAAAGATCAATAAGTTTACCCCTGCAGTTAATAGTCATAGCATACATACTCATCCTAAATCCTTCTCCGAGCGAGAAGGATTTTTATCGTCTTTAACCCGGATAGCTGTTTGTTCCGGGTTAATTGGTAAACGGAGGAGGTTATTTTTTACCGAAATTAAGATACTTATCTATTTTTGAAACCACATGGCAAACAATACTTCAAATCAGTTTGACGAGCAGATAAAAAAGTGCAGGGATATTTACCAGAAAAAGACGCACGATTACGGAACATCCTGGAGGGTGCTGCGTCCAAAATCTTTAACCGATCAGCTATTTATTAAGGCCCAGCGTATTCAAACGCTGGAAGAGAAGCAGACCCAGATGGTGGAGGATAATATTGAAGGCGAATTTATAGGCCTTGTTAATTATGCCATTATGGGCTTAATACAAATGGAGCTTAAAGACAATAATAATCTGGAATTGCCGGAAGCTGAAGCTTTAAGGTTATATGACAAGCAGGCAAAACAGATAAAGGACCTGATGATGGCCAAGAACCATGACTACGGCGAGGCCTGGCGCAATATGCGCGTAAGTTCTTTTACAGATTTGATATTAATGAAGTTGCTACGTATAAAGCAGATTGAAGATAATCAGGGTAAAACTTTGATAAGTGAGGGGATAGATGCGGGCTATAGCGATATCGTCAATTATTCAATATTTGCTTTAATTAAGTTAAATGAATTGTAAAATTTAAACCTTTTACCGCGCTAACCGGTATTTATACAAAACTTTGCAGCGCAAAAAATATAAAGCATGACAGTATATACCATTTTCGGAATTGTGGCTTTGGGTGCCTTTATTTTAGCCCTGATACGTTTTATTGTTAACCGTCCGCCTAACATCCTTATTACTTTTCTGCAGGATTTTGTGGGTGTGTTTTTTATTTTCTCGGGCTTTGTAAAAGCTGTTGACCCATTGGGTACCAGTTATAAAATGCATGAGTACTTTGAGGCTTTTGCGGTTGAAGGCCTGCGGCCAATGTGGGAGTATATAGCTACCTTTTCTACTTTTTTCGCGATTGTAATGATTGCGGCTGAATTGTTCGTTGGACTAATGCTGATTATTGGCTGGAAACCGCGGTTTACGGTGGGTATTATCTGGCTGTTAACGCTGTTCTTTACCTTCCTAACCGGGTTTACATACTTATCGGGTTATGGTATAACCAAGCCATTTATTCTACTTTCAGGAGTAGCTATTTTATTGTTTGCGGCGGTGGCGTTTCCTGAAAAGCAGTCAAGGCGTATAAACATTACCTTCTTTGCTTTCGGGGTGGCGGTTATTTTGTTTTTGCTAACCAAGCTAACCGGGCACTTTTTTACCTGCGATTTTACTGAAAACAAAATGCAGGTTACCGACTGCGGTTGCTTTGGCGACTTTATTAAACTAAAACCGTGGGAGACATTTTATAAGGATATTATCCTGGATATAATGATACTGGTGCTGGTGCTTAACGTAAAGTTTGTGCGACCTGTTTTTGGTAACATGTTTCGTTCAGGCCTTGCAGGTTTTGCGGCTTTAGCTTCCTTAATATTCTGCCTATACAATGTTTATTCTAACGAGCCTGTAATTGATTTCCGACCCTATAAAATTGGTAACGATATTATTGATTTGCGCAAGGAAAAGAGGCCGGAAAAACGCGAAATGCAATGGCAATACCACAATAAGAAAACCGGGCAGTGGGAAACAGTTACTTACGAGGACGTAATGAAGAACAGGGTGCAGTATGATAAATACGATACCAATTACCGTAAGGATAATATTATTGACCCGGGTATTCCTGCAAAAATTACTAACCTGAGGATTGAGACTGAAGATGGTGTTGAAATAACTGATTCGCTTTTAGCAAACCCCGACTACTTTGGCATGGTGGTAGTTTACAATCTGAATATTACCCATGCAGAGGCGTTTAAGCAATTGAATGCCATTGCAGCAGGTATGGATAAGCTTGGTTTAAAGTTTTTTGTAGTTACCGTAAATAACGGTAAGGTGGATGAGTTCCGTCATCAATATCAAACTGCTTATCCATTTTATAATGCCGATGAAACACCGCTTAAAACTATTATCCGTTCTAATCCAGGTTTGGTATTGTTTAAACACGGGGTGGTAATCAATAAATGGCATTATCGTCATTTGCCTACATTTGAGGAGTTGAACCAGCAGTATTTCTCTAAAAAATAAATACTTTCAGGTTCAGCATTCTAAATGTAGCGGGTGGAAATTCTAAAGTTCATTATTAAGAGATTGTTTAACGGCCTGCTTGTTATGGTAGGTGTTATTATACTCATCTTCATCCTGTTCAATATCCTGCCTGTAAACTCTGCGCGAATGACTTTGGGGCAACGGGCGGATACTGCTTCTGTGGCGGCAATAGAAAAGGAATTCAGGTTAAACCTGCCCTGGTATCACCGGTTGGTGCTTTATTTTAATGACTTGTCGCCGGTTTCGTTGGATAATGTGGATGATAAAGATGCGCCTTCGTATTTGAATGCCGATGAGGTTAAGTTCACTAAACTGTTTAGCGTTGGCAGCATTTCGGTAATAGCCAAAATGCCTTACCTGGGTAAGTCTTTTCAAACCCGCAGAAAGGTAAGTGAGATATTGGGCGAAAAGATATACCCAACTTTTGTGCTGGCTATTACTGCTATGGCGCTGGCATCGTTCGTCGGAATCATACTTGGCATATTTGCCGCTATAAAACAATATTCATTTTGGGATAATGCTATATTGGTGATGTCTACCTTTGGGGTTTCGCAGCCATCCTATTTTTCGGGTATTATACTGGCTATGATTTTTGGGTATTATTTAAGTCCTTGGACAGGCCTGAATGTGAGAGGTTCGCTGACAGACATAGATTATAACGGTGAGGTAATAACTATCTGGAAAAACCTGTGGTTACCCATGCTGGCACTTGGTGTAAGGCCTGTGGCTATTATAACCCAACTTACCAGAAGCTCAATGCTGGATGTAATGAATCAGGATTATATAAGAACGGCGCGTGCAAAGGGATTGAGTTATTACAGCGTTGTTTTTAAACACGCGCTGCGTAATGCTATGAATCCTGTGGTTACTTCTATCTCTGGTTGGTTGGCGGCGTTGCTAACCGGTGCCTTCTTTATTGAAAAGGTATTTGACTATAAGGGGTTGGGGTTGCAAACAATTGAATCGTTGCTTTCGTTCGACTTTCCGGTAGTGATGGGCTCAGTCTTATTGGTTGCTTTTATATTTGTGGTGATGAATATTTTTACCGATATCCTTTACTCAGTGCTCGACCCCAGGGTAACGGTTAAGGCTTAATTCTTCAAAGAACTTTCCATGCCGCTTGTTTTTCTGATAGGTTTTATGGGCTCGGGCAAAACAACTTTGGGGAAAAAGCTGGCGCATAAACTGAATGTTCCATTTATTGATATTGATGAACAAGTAGTAAGCCAACACCAGGTAGCAAGTATTAGTGAATTGATAGCTGCTAACGGAATCGATTTTTTCCGGCAGGCTGAAAGCGAAGTTTTAAAAAGTTTAGTTATGGAAGCTGCTGTGGTTTCTACCGGTGGCGGAACCCCATGTTATTTCGATAACCTGGAGTGGATGAAAGGTAGGGGAGAAGTAGTTTTTTTGAAGGTTGACGAGGGCGTTATTTTCAGCCGCTTAAAAACCACCAATCTTGCGGAACGACCATTGCTTAAAGACCTGGATGAAGAGGGACTAAAAAGTTTCATTCATGAAAAGCTGGAAGAGCGATTGCCTTATTATAACCAGGCACACATCATTTTTGAACCGGTAAAGGAAAAGATTGAAGAACTTGTTTTAAAGATTCAGGCTAGCTAAGATAAGCAGCACCCTGGCCCTTTGAATCAAACTCCACTACGATATGTTCCTGTAATGTGGTTGAGAGCGAAAGCCCAACAAAGTCTGGAGAAACCGGGAAAAGCTTATGCTGTCTGTCAACTAAAACCACAGCCTGTACTTTTTTTGGTGAAAATTCCATAACCGGTTTCAGGGCGTAGTACAGGGTTTTACCGGTATTGGCTACGTCATCAACTATAATAACGGCTTTATTGTCCAAAGTCTTTTTACCGGCTTCAAATTTAATTACGCTTTCCTGCGGTGTTTTTTTGTCTATTTCCAAACCAACCAGGGTTACTTTTACGCCATCAATATTATCAATTTCCTTTTTTAGTCGCAACGCATATTCGTACCCGTTTGGTTTAATACCAATAATTACAAGGTCAGTTTCATCGTAGTTATCTTCAACTATCTGGTAGGCAATGCGGGTGGTTTTCTGGCGGATGGCTTCGTCGTCAAGAATTAAAACTTTCTTCATTTATAGTAGTGTTATTGGGCCACAAGTTTACCTGTTTTTATCACTTTGTTATCTAATTTCAGCAGGTAAAAATAAAGTCCTGCTGCCAGGCCGGGGTTATTGTAAGTATAATTAGCTGTGTTCGGGCTAACGGATATTTCATCCACCTTTTCGCCCAGTGCATTAGTAATTTCAATTGTTCCGAGCTTAAAGTTATATCCGTTGTTGAAAATACTAAAAGTAGTTTGGCCCGAAAATGGATTAGGAATAACTTTCAAAGCTATTTGCGCATTGGCAACTGTAACAACCGAAGTGTAAATACAGGTCCCGTTACTAACGTTAGCCAGCGAGTCGTAATTGGCGGCAATTGAATCACGGCAGCCATAAACTTTAGGTATGCAGCCACCTGTATCTATGTTGGCCGAAGCATTATAGTTAATGCATGCGGTATCCATGGCTCCGTAAACAACGCAGGCCGTATTTATAAGAGCCTGGTAAGCGTTTACCTTTCCGTTGCCGTACTCATTGTTGGCATTAGGGCCGGTAAAACTATCGCGCACAGCTGTGCATATTAATGCCTGTTTTATTTCGCTGAAAGGTGCCCGTGGATGCAATTGCAGATACAGCGCTGTAATCCCTGCTACCAAAGGCGAAGACATAGAGGTGCCGCCGTTACGCAGGTGTTTGCCACCTAAAGCTACCTTATAACGGTTACTTGGGTTCAGGGTTACTGCAATATCATTTGCATCGCCGGTGCAAAGGGTGGTGCTACCGGTTGCCATAACATCAGGTTTTAAACGGTTATCGCGGGTAGGTCCGAAGCTTGACGTAATAAACCTTTTGCCCACAACCTCACTACCATAAACGGGTGAGGTCAGGTCAATATATGTTGAATCTACATCCAGGTAACCGGCGCGGTTAGAGTAGTTACCTACAGTAATTACTTTATCGCTGCACTGAAATGATGAAACAATAGTTTTATTTAAATCGGGAAAGCGATAGTTTGGCGAAGTAAAGAATGTAGTGTCACCGGGTATGGTAGATATATAGCTTAAAATATCAGAGGTGCCTATCAATCCACTGCTGGCCCATAAATCGAATGTGCCGCTTCCGTATGTTTTCAGGCTCCAAAGGTTGGCCGGGTTAAATGGTGTGTCAACCAAAAATTCAACATGGTAACGCCCTTCATCAAGAGTTATCTGTAGCTGAATATTACCAAGGTAAATAGAACCGTTATTAACGGGGTAAGTGCCTTGCTGAACAGGGTTTACCGCTGATAAATAAAAATCAACCGGGATATTTATGTAAGGTGTTTGTCCTAACGAATCTCCAAGATTATCGGAAACGCCAACGGCAAACCATACCTGGTTAAAAGCCGCAGTATCTGCCCAAAGGTCGAAATAAACTTCGTTTGCGTAACTATCAAAAAAAGTATAAGCCGGGTTGGTGGAATCAGCCGGAACGTTGTAGGATAAATGATGCGCAATGTTACCTCCGTTACCGGCAGAGGCCACTATTACCCTGCCTTTACTTTGTTCTAATAACGAATCTATTATTTCGGTTGTAATATCAATGCCATCGTGAGATCCATAATAGGTGCCCTGGCTGATATTAATAACGCATGGCATGCCCAGCGAATTGGCCTTGTCGAAAATATAATTAACCGCATCGGTAATCTGAGTTAAAAAATCAATCCCTGTTGGCTCGCAAACAGGCGCAGCCCCTCCTTGGGTGCCTATGTTTACCACTATGAGGTTACTTTCTGGTGCCACACCTGTATAAACTCCGCGTAAAAAAGAATCGCTCGCTACGGAAGAGCCATTGCCGGCTGCAATGCCTGCCACGCAGGTTCCGTGGCCAAAATCCGAAGGACAGTGGTTTTGAGGATAACTACCGTAGTTGCCGTATGGTTCAATCTCAGCGCAATTGCCCAGATTTATGTTATGCGCATCCCACTGGGCGCCATAGTTATAGGGCGTTGGTGCGTTTCCGGCATTGGAGGTCTGGTCCCAGATATATAAAATGCGGGTAGTACCATCGGCATTCTTAAAATCCTGATGTTGCCAGTAAATGCCACCGTCAATAATGCCTACGATAACGTTTTTACCTAGTATGCTATCGTGTAACGGAGCAAACCCGGCCTGGGCACTGTCAATGTTGTTCCTGATTCTTGCGGTATCCATCATAGCAACGCCTTTAGCCCGTGTGCTTTGAATTTTTTCAAGGGCAAGGTCGCAGGAGAACGCATAAACATTACTGGTTGGAATGCTTACTGAGGCAACTTTACCGAAACCGTACTTATAGGTGCCCCCCATTTTTTGGGTGAGGGCCTTTACCTTATCGGGGTCGCCTTTTACCAGCAGCGATACATAGCCATCGGTTACCTTGCCTTGTTTTAGCTTTTTTAATAACTGCATATCCAGTTTACTGGCTGTTTGAGCATAAACCGAAAAAACCGAAAAAAGGAGGGCAATAAATGGGTATAGTTTACGGTGCATAGATTTTTTTAAAGTACCACTACAAGTTTAGTTGTTTTTCCTGAACAAAATGTATTTTAGCCCCCGCTCATTTTCAACTTATGATAACGATTTTACAGATTGTACTGTTTACTGTTCTTTGTGGGGTTGCGGGCTTTTTAGCCTTCAAAGGATACCGCAGGGTTTATAGAAATATTATGCTGGGCATGAAGGCCAATTATTCGGATAACCCTTCGCAAAGGCTTAATAATATGCTGCTGGTGGCTTTGGGCCAGAAGAAGATGTTTAAAAATGTAATACCTGCCATTTTGCACGTATTTATTTACGTTGGCTTTGTTATTACCCAGATTGAGTTAATTGAAATATTTATTGATGGCTTTACCGGCAGCCACCGCATTATTTACCACGCGGTGGAGAATATACCTTTTCTGAAAGGGTTTTATGTTTTTACCATATCCTTTATTGAGGTTGCCTCCTTATTTGTGCTTTTTGCTACCCTTGCATTTTTAACCCGTAGATGGATACTTAAAGTTCCCCGGTTAAATAAACCAGAGCTAAAAGGCTGGCCAATTAAAGACGCAACCATTATCCTTTTGGCTGAATTGTATTTGCTGACATGTATTTTCAGTATGAACGCCGGTGATATGGCTTTGCATAACAGCGAATACGGTTTTCTGGTAAGCGGCTGGCTGGTGCCTTTATTTTCTGGTATGAGCAATACTACCATTTATATTGTTGAAAAGCTTGGATGGTGGGGCCACATGATTGGTGTTTTAGCGTTTTTGGTTTACCTGCCTTATTCTAAACACCTGCACATATTATTGGCTTTTCCCAATACCTATTTCGGACGCTTAACCCCTAAAGGTTATATAGCTAACATGCCCGAAATTACGAAGGAGATTAAATCAATGATGAACCCGGAGCCTGCGCCGGCAACCGATACTCCCGTTGAGGCAATTAAGTTTGGCGCCAGGGATGTTTTTGATTTAACCTGGAAGAACTTATTGGATGCTTACACCTGTACCGAGTGCGGACGATGCAGCGCCGCCTGCCCTGCAAATCTGACAGGCAAAAAACTAAGCCCGCGTAAAATAATGATGGATACCCGCGACCGCCTGGAAGACGTTGGCCGCAGCATTGAAGCCAATAACGGAATATGGAAAGAAGATGGAAAATCGCTGATTGAAAACGGGTATATAAGCGTTGAAGAATTAAGGGCCTGCACCACATGCAATGCCTGTGTTGAGGAATGCCCTGTTATGATAAGTCCGCTGGAAATAATTGTGCAATTAAGGAGAAACCTGGTTATGGAAGAAAGCAATGCGCCGAACGAATGGCAGGGAATGTTTGCTAATATGGAGAACAATGGTGCTCCATGGCAATTTAGCCAGCAGGACAGGTTGAATTGGGAGAAGGCTTAAATACGGATGTTATAATGTGATAATTCGGCAATTTGATAATGAGCGGTAAGGTTAGACGGTGGTATTTTGAAAGTTAATTGGTTAATTAATAATATAATAAGATGGAATTAAATGTTCTTACAATGGCGGATATGGCTGCCAGCGGGCAGACGCCTGAGGTGCTTTTTTGGGTAGGTTGTGCAGGTAGTTTTGACCAGAGGGCGCAGAAGGTTACACGCTCGTTTGTGAAAATACTGAACCACCTAAATATCAAATTTGCCGTTTTGGGCAAAGAAGAAAGCTGCACCGGCGACCCGGCTAAACGGGCGGGCAATGAGTTTGTTTTTCAGATGCTGGCTTTGCAGAATATAGAGGTTTTAAATGGCTACTCGGTTAAGAAGATTGTAACCACATGCCCTCACTGTTTTAATATTCTGAAGAACGAATATCCATCGTTGGGAGGGAATTATGAAGTGCTGCACCATTCAACTTTTCTGCAGCAGTTAATTGATGCGGGCAAAATAAAAATTACTGATACCACTACGTTTAAGGGCAAAAAAATTACTTACCATGATTCGTGTTACCTGGGCAGGGCTAATGAGGTTTACGAGGCCCCAAGAAAGGTATTGGAGGAGTTGGATGCCGAGTTAATTGAAATGAAAAGCTGCCGCACCAAAGGGTTATGCTGTGGTGCAGGTGGTGCCCAGATGTTTAAAGAAGATGAAAAAGGTAACAAGCGCATAAACATTGAACGCGTTGAGCAGGCACTTGAAACTAATGCGCAAATAGTTGCCTCAGCCTGCCCTTTCTGCAACACCATGCTTACGGATGGGGTAAAAACAAAAGACAAACTGAACGTAAAAGTATTTGATATAGCCGAGTTGCTGGCAGCTGGCCAGGGCCTTGAAACGGTTGATCTTCAATAGCAAAACCATTATGGCTTTGCAGTAAAATCCTGGTTGTTTACCGGCGGAGCGGTTGGCGTAATAATTACATTAAATTCAAAATGGTTTGTAGTGTGGCAGTTGTTGCAACTTGCTGTAAGCAAATCATAACTCTTCCTGAATTCTTTTTCGTCTTTTTGAGCAATTGCATCGCTTAGTTTTGCCAGCGCCGGCTCAATAATGCTAATGGTTTTTACCTCGGGCCGGTCAGTTTCAACTGCCTTTATATTGTCAAACGATTCTTTTATTTCCCCTATTTCATAATCGGCCAGTTTCCAGTTATTGTTAATACCGGCGTGCCATAATTTGCTGTGGTGGAGCTGGATACCCATCATATACTCACCCAAACCAGGCCTGTATTTTTCTTTTAGTTCCTGAACCTGAACTGCCAGGTTTTCGGCTGATTTATCTGTTGGTTTATTGCAACTTGTAAAGATACCAAAGGGGATTATCAGGAGTAGTAGCTTTTTCATATTACGGAAGGGGTGTTTTTGGATATGCTAATATACTAAACGCATGCCCGAATAGTTACTCCGCTAATTGCTGACGCGGTTTTATGAAAGTTTAAATGCTATTTTTACCTGCAAAAATTGAACGATGCGTAAATACCTGTTTGCCTTTTCGTTATTCGCATTTCTATCTTCCTGCAATCATAAACCTGGTGGTATTGGGGGATTGACTGCTTCTGATTCAACCTTTGTGATAAGCGGTACCATTGCCGGGTTGGATAGTGGTAAGCTTATTTTCGGACACCGGACTGGTGATGAAAAGGTGTATGACACAGTTGATATTAAAAAAGGAAACTTTCAGTATTCCGGAAAAGTTCCATCGGCTGATGGTATAAGTCCGTATACCTGTATGCTTTTGGGTAATGAAGATTCGCGTCTTGAAGTGCTGGTTCAAAATGCCAATATACAAATTAATGCAAAAGCGGATTCGTTTGCAAAT
>CAISWS010000451.1 GCA_903889265.1 uncultured Bacteroidota bacterium | reverse complement strand
TTCCTTCATTTAAAAAACAGAGGGAATCTTTATTATTTAGTACCGCCCTTAATAAACCGGCTATGGTATTCCGCCCCCTGGGTTTTTAGCTTTATAATATACACACCATCACTTAGCTCCGAAACGTTTATTACTGAATAATTGCCGGCCTGCATGCTTTGATGTATAACCTGTTGCCCGGCAAGGTCAAATATGGTAATCTCCTCTATATCAGACTGAGCGCTTAATATATTCAACTGTTCGCTTACAGGGTTAGGGTAAATTTGTATCCGGGAGTTCGTGTTTTTTACCTGGAAAACCGAGGTTGGGTTAAAACAAATAACTACACTATCGTAACCGGCGTTTACCGCCATTGTGTTACCCACGCTATCAATTACGGTAAGGTCACTTATAAAGTTATGCATGGTGTAATACTGCAGGTTTTTCCCATTAATGTTACCGGTGGTAATTTTCATGCTAACCGTTGCAATAGCGCCGTTTCCTGTAAGGCCCAAATGGTTGGTTCGGGTAATTGCAGCTTGTATCTGGCCATTCTGTAAAAAGTTCTTGGTAATGTTTATATGGTTGCCCGGATTGAATAACCACGAATTATTAATAAAATCAAGGTGAACAGAAGCTGTGTCTACCACTAATGGGTCAAAGTTATAGGTAAACGCCACGGCGTAGGCGTCATTAGCCGGCAACGTCGTGTTCCCTAAGGATAATGTGTTAATTAAAACCTGGTTATCGCCAATGGTGTCCGTACTGGATGTTAAATAAAGCCCGGGGGCATCGGCTTTCCAGCTGTTGCCTCCGCCTCCCCGTACGTGGGTAAGCGAGTAATTAAGCACAATAGCCATGGTATCATCAGCATTAATAATACCATTACCGTTGCAATCAACATGTTTATAATTTATCCCTCCGATTAAAGTATCCGCCCATTGTGTACAATATTGAGGTATAAAGTTTATGCTAGGGTTGGTTCTCGCAGGCCCGGTGCTATCGTAGCCTATACCGATCGATAGCAGGTCATTATTATTTACTATTCCATCATAATTTGCATCTCCGGGCCACACACATTGGTCGCTGCAACCTGCATCTATCAGGTAAGTTACCACGCAACCGTTGGCATCGCTGATAGAATCCAGGTAAACACCACCGGTGGTATACACATATTGCCCGCTGCTGCTAGTTTGCCCGTTACCCCAGCTGTAAAAATATGGTGGCGTTCCACCTGTAACATTAAAGCTTACCGAATCCGGAACGGCATTTGTGTCTGGTGTAAATACCTGTAAAGTAAGCTGTGTGGGCTGTATAATGGTTATGCTATCGGTTGCCACGCATCCATGCGCATCTGCCATGGCCAGCTGGTATACACCAGCAGTAAGGCCTGTAACCGTAGCCCCTGTATCTACGCTATTCCAAAGAAAAGCATATGGCTGTATTCCGCCGCTTGCATTGGCTGTAACAGTTCCGTTACTTCCGCCAAAACATAAATCGTTAGTGGCAATTATACTTACCGTAACCTGGCTGGGTTCATTTATAGTACCGGAGGCACTTGTCGTACACCCGCTGGCATCGCTCACCGTTACAACGAAAGTGCCATTACCCAGGTTAGCGAGATTTTGGGAGGTTGCTCCATTGCTCCACGTATAAGTGTATCCTGGCGTACCCCCATCTGGGGTAATAATGATTACCCCATCTGTGCTGTCAAAACAGCTTACATTATTAACCGAGTCGGTGAGGTACAACCGGGGGGGAGTATTTATGCCAGCCGAGTCTGTCAACTGGCAACCATGGGCATCGCTTAGCGTCAAAGAGTATATACCTGCAGCCAGATTAGTAATACATTGTTGGGTTGCTCCATTACTCCATGCGTAGCTAAAGGGCGCCAGCCCGGTGGTAACATATGTGCAAACTCCCCCGTTACTACCTCCATAGCAGCTGACATTGGTTACGGACAATGAGTCAGAAAACTGATTTACACTAACTGTTATTGAGGCGGAGGCCGAGCAATTAGAGTTAGATCCGATAACCGTATAATTGGTATTAACGGGTGGCGAAGCAACAACCCTTGCAGTATTTGCAGAACTTAACCCCAGCGAAGGCGCCCAGGAGTAGGTATTGGCCCCCGAGGCTGTAAGCGTTACATTTTGCCCCTCGCAGATAGCAGTATCTGACGAAACGGTAAGCGCCGGAAGTGGTAACACCACAACATTCTCAACACCCTGTTGCGAACTGCAGCCATTGTCGGTTACGGATAGGGTAATAATTTTTATTCCGGCGGTATTCCAGGTTAAATCGTAAGGCCCGCTTCCGGTGCCTGCAATTACCATGGCGCTGTCAAACCCCCAGCTGAAAGTTGCATTGTTGCCAGCAGTACCTCGGTAAGTAAGTACTGAACTTCCCCCAAGGCAAAAAGGAGATGTAACTGTAAAAGTGGATGTAGGAAATGCGGTTACGGTAACATGAGCGCTGGTGAGTATGGATGAACAGCCGCTTTGGATAACAACCAGGCCTATGGTATAGGTGCCGGCATTGTTCCAGTTTGCCAGTATAGGCCCGCGTCCGGTATCCGGTGTTGCGTTACCGCCGTCAAAATTCCAGGTGTAAGTTGACCCTGCGCTCGCATTTCCGGTATAGGTTATTGTTGAATTTTGCCCCGCACAAACAGCTGAAGTTGCTGTAAATGAAGAGGTGGGGGCGGCGAGGGCAGTAACCGTTACGCTGGCGGTGGAACTGGCAGAGGCTGCATCAGTTACCGTAACGGTATAAATGGTAACTCCTGTAACCGGGGTTACATCGGGGTTAGAAGTATTAAAGCCTCCACCCGACCACGCGTAGGAATAGGGTGGTGTGCCGCCTGAAACTGTTGGATTACCTCCCAGTTTTAAACTACCTCCGGCGCATATAGAGGTGTCATGGCCTGCATTTATAATTATTGGTACTGTACTATCTACATACAGCGTATAAGCCATAATACAGTTGTTGGTATCAATAATGGTAATGCCATAAGCTCCCTTGGTGGAATAAATATTAGATGCTGTGCTATCAGTATCAGTACCATGTCCGGTGCCCCAGTTAATCCGGTATGGAGGAGCACCTCCGGTTATAAGCAGCCTTGCAGTATCAGGCAAAACATGGGCGCCCGACGTATTTATTTGAAGGTTTAGCCTGGCAGGCTGGGTAACTATGCCGGTAGCGGTTGCTGTGCAGCCTAGGGCATCCGTTGCAGTTACAGTATACGCGCCCGGCCCCAGACTCGTTGCAGTTGCGGTGTTCTCCCCATTGCTCCAGATAAAAGTGTACCCCGGGGTCCCACCGGTAAGGTGCTCTGTTATGGTTCCGTTATTGACGCCATAACAGGCATCGTTGGTTACAACTAATGAATCATGAATCGGGCTGACTGGCTGAGAAATGGTTGCACTGGCAGTTGCGGAACAACCATTGGCATCCGTAACCGTTGTTGCATAGGATGTGGGAGCTAAAGAATTGGTTACGCAAGCAGCCGTAGCACCGTTCGACCACAAATAAGTATACGGAGTGGTTCCGCCAGTAGCGGAATTACAAGCTGACCCGTTACTTCCGCCGTAACAGGAAACACTGCTGGTGTTTAGGGAATTGCTTAGAACGGGAGGTTGCGAAACGGTGGCGGATGCTGTTGCTGAACATCCGAAACCGTTGAATACAGTTACATTGTAAACCCCGGCTGTTAGGTTTGTTGCACACTGTGAGGTTTCTCCGTTGCTCCATAAATAAGGGGGAATTATATTGCCCGAGCCGTAAACACAAGTTCTACCATCAACTCCTCCATTGCAGCTTACATTTTTTACTACTACTGAATCAATCTTGGGCAATGGATTTACCGTTACAGTTACGCTTGCCGAAGATGAAAAGTTATTAGCGTCAGTAACAATAAGGGTATAGGTAGTACTGGTGCCGGGTGTATCCAAAGGATTAGCAGAAGTAGCTGACGAAAGCCCTGTTGAAGGCGACCAGATATAAGTATATGGCGGTGTTCCGCCAGAGGCTATAGGGTGCCCACCTAAAATTACATTACTGCCTGCGCAAATAGTTGTATCGCTTCCTGCATGGGCTATAATTTGCGCCAGGAGGGTGTTTGCACTAAATGCCAAAAGCATGCAAACCAGGGCAAGACTCTTAATTTTGGGTAGCATATTTACAAGTTTAAGGTAATCAATTTTAACTACACATTTTTCGACGATACAAGAATACAGCTACCATCACAGTAAATGAAGAACATTTATAGGGCTTAATACGGAGTATATTTTAATTTTTATGTAGTTTAAATGCCCCGAACAGACTGCTATTTTAAAGGTTAAATTGGATGTTTTATGCAGTGAAAATTGTAAACATTTTTTGACATGAATACGAAATTATTTTGCGAATCTTCGAAAAAAGCATCATATTGGTTTGGCTAAATTGTGAATACCTCAGGTGCCACAATCATAACCCTTGCAACAATGCTTCAAACCAAGTTCTACGATTATACCAGCAGGATGACAGTATACGAGCTTAACCGCTTTGCTAAATACATCAACTCACCGCTTTTTAACGAGGATGAAAAGCTTAAACTTTTCACCAATGCAGTTTTGCCTTTTATAAAAAGCAAAACCCTTTCAAACACAAACGAAAAGGATATCTGGAAACAGGTGTTCAGCAACGCAAAATACAACGGCGCAAAATTTACAAGGCTGCTTTCTGACACCGTAAAAAAAGTGGAGCACTTTTTAATTATTGACAGGTTTCAACAGCAAAAAAGCTTGCAGGCAGCGTGGCAGTTAGAGTTAATGAATGAAAGAAAGCTTGATAAGCACGTACCGGAGTTAATGAACCTTGCACTACGCAAGCATAAAAGCCAACCACAGCGCGATGCAGATTTTTATTACACCGGTTTTTTGCTGCAACAACAACAAAATATGTTTCTGGAAAACAAGGAACTGCGCTCTGCCGAAAAGAATCTGGAAGAAGTTATCCGCGCGCTTGATACTTATTACCTGGTGCAGAAGTTGAAGTATTGCGCCGCAATGCTGCACTATAAAAACTTCTTAACTGTAGAAGGTGAAATACCACTGATAAACGAAATATTAAAATACCTTGAATCGGGTCAGTTTGAGGCGGTTCCAGCTATCGAGATTTACAGGCGAATCATTTTATCGTATACGGATGAAGATGGGGCGGCGCATTTTATTCGCTTGAAAGAATTGATAGTGGCTCATCAATCTTTGTTTGCGTTGGAGGAAGTGAAGAATTTGTATGTGTTTGCCATGAATTATTGCATTATCATGATTAATGATGGCAAGAGTGAGTATTTGAACGAAATACTTTACCTGTATAAACAGGCACTTGAAAATGATGTGCTTTTAGATAACGGCCAGCTTTCGCAATGGGATTATAAAAATATTGTAACCACTGCCCTACGCGTAAAGGAATTTAAATGGACCGAGCAATTTTTGAACGACTATAAACCAAAGTTGCCGAAAGAGGACCGGGCAAATGCTTATACATTTAACCTGGCGCGGTATTATTTCTTCGTTAAAAAATACGACCTTGTTTTACAGCTGTTGCAGGAGGTAAAGTATAACGATATCTTTTACCAGCTGGATGCTAAAATCACGCTCTTAAAAACATATTTTGAATTAGGAGAATGGCAACCTTTGTACTCGCTTAAAGACAGTTTCCGTATTCTTTTGCGACGCAAACGCCTAATAACCCCTCAGCAAAAAGCCAATTACAACAACCTGCTTAAATTCAGCATCAGGCTCTTTAAAATTGATGTAAAAGATAAAGCCAAACTAAAAACACTGAAACAGGAAATTACTTTGGCGACAAACGTAGCTGATAAAAGCTGGCTGATGGAGAAAGTAACTGAATTATGCCCTGAGTGATAACCCTGAGAGATTTGGCAACTTTTTAAAAGTTGTCAAATCTCTCAGGGTTCAAAATAAAACCCCGCCATCCTGAACGCCGAACGCGAAAATAAACCCGGGTGCTCATTCATTACCAATGGACTCACAATATTTACAGCGTTCTTTAACATAGCATACGACCTGCCCATTCGTGTAAAAGAGGGAAATGGCTTTATGATCTCTCCAACTCCGTAAAAGGCAACAGCAAAAAAATGGCGTAGCAATAATTTTTCATCGCGCGATATGGCAGATAGAATGGAGATCGGCTCCAATGCACGTTTTCCGCCGCTTTTCAGGTAATCATAACAAGCAATTTTCAAATCTTCATTTTGCATAACGCCGTACAATGCATCGGCAAGTATGTTGATAGTAGCATTTTGCTTATGCCGGCTGGTATAAAAATTTTGCACGGCTTTGTCAATCGGTTCTGTCGCCTCAAAATTTTCAAGGGCAATTAAGCGCTTTCCAAGATTCAGGATATCTGAAAAGGCGGCCGTCATTCCGCCGCCTGTGAGGGGATGGCGCATATTCAGTGAGTCGCCAATCATTACAACCCCTGGCTTTCTGAATGGCCGGGCTGGTATCAGATGATTTGGCATTACTTTAAACTTTCCTTCGGCAACGGCAGCTATAAATGAAGACCGTATTTGCAGGGGTAACTGCGGTACAATGGTGCAGGTGAGATAGGTAGTCAGTTCTGCCGATTTTCGCGGTGCTTCGTTGCCGGGAAAGTCAATCAAAATACGCGTTTCTGTTGAGGAGATAGGGTAGATTAAACAAGGCGAAGGCTCGGCTACAATAACGTGCCCGTGATTTTTAAAAGGAAGCTCGCAGTCTTTTAGTATCATGCCTAAAAAATAGCTGCTTATCTTTTTTTCTGCAGCGGATAACTGTCCCCGGAAGACCGAAAACATACCATCGCAAACAACCGTGAGGTTTGCTGAAATCTGTTGTTCTTCTTCACTGTGCCTGGTAATAAATTTTACACCGGTAACTCTTCCATTTGCCTCCTGTAATTCTTTTACCGTTCCTTCAAAAACGCTTACAACCGGCATATTAAGTATATGCTGCCTGATACGCTGAACAAACTTGCCGTTCCTCAGGCCTCGGCCGTGAATCACCTTTCCCTGATACACCGGGTAGGTTATTTTGAAATTATCGCCGTGCATAAAAAGGCCGTATCCTTCAATGGGCTGGGCGTCCAGTTCATCCAGCAAATGTTCCAGCCTTAATTCATGCAGTTTTATAACCCCGCCGGGCTGCAGCAGTTCCCCGATCATGCGCTCCTGTTCAGCCAGGTTTTTTTCAACCACTGCAATCCGTAAGCCGTGTTTGCCCAGATAGGCAGCCAGCACACCACCTGCTACGCCTGCACCTATAATGCATACGTCAAATTGTTTTTTCGCTTCCACGGCGCTTAAAAAAATACGGTTTGCTCAATGGACCCTTCAGCCTGTACGTTTGGATTGTATTTTACATCATCCAGCGCCTCAATAATTCTGTTTAAGCGCTTTTTGGTTTGGGTGTAGTTTGGGTCTTCGGTGTTCAGCTTTTTCCTTATTTCTGCAGCAAATTTCTCCATCGATTTGCGCACACTGTCCATATCGTTGGTTTTTAGCATCAGCTTGGCGGCAATGCCTTTCCGGATTTTCACTACCTCGGTAAATACATCAGGGTTATTATAAATTTTTGCCAGTGTTGCCATAGCCATTACCTGAGGTATAGCGCAGAACCTGAAAACCTGTTTATCGCGGATCATGTTCAGGTATAAAATGCAGTTACCTACATGCGTTAGTGCATCGGTTACCAGTTCATTGATGCAGGCAAGTGATTCAGGTGATGACGGATTTTTCTGCAGTTCGTCTAAGCGGTCGGTGTACTTACCCCAGATTTGCTTTGGCCAGAAAGTCCGGCCCAGGCTCAGGTCTTCGTAGTAATCTCGTGAGATGTTTGTTTTTTGAAGCAGCAGCCCCATACTATTGGCCAGTTCTGCCTCATCTTTCAACCGCTCCGACTCCAGCCCGGATGCAGAGAAGAGTGAAGAAAGGCCTATACCAACCAAACCCGCCACGTAATAGCAGTAGTCGTTATAGTCGTACAGGGTAACCACTTTACGTTCGGCGTAATCGGCCATGCCATTGCCCATTTTCTGGCAGATATCGGCAATTATTAAGCGATAATCTTCATCCAGTGCCTGGAATACCCTGATAACTTTATCGAAATTGGCCAATAGCACACGGTAATCGTGACTGTCCCCTACATTCTCAATCCTCCAGTCTTTTTCGAATAATTTTTCGTGGAAGGAGCGAAGCAAGGGTAATCTTAGCCCTGCCGGATAATCCATATCATCCTCCACTGAATCAAGGCCCCTTAAAACAAGATAAAAAGCGCAAACGGGGTCTTTGAGGTTTTCAGGTAATTGCTGAATAACGATGGCAAAAGAACGCGAAACCTTGTTCAGGGAAGCGTAGCAAAAATCACGGTCGTTGGTCTGGAGGGCTATGCTTTCGAGGGGGTCTTTATTGTCGCTTATTGATATGTTACTTAATTTAATCCGAACCATGGCCAGCACTTCGGAAGGGTGGTAGGCCGATTTTAGAATATCCGTAATCATAGGGGCTTGATTTTAGGTTTTGCGAATATTTCGCGAACTCAAATGAAGAACGAAAATTTCGCAAATGCAATAGCGAATTTTTCACAAGGCGCTGTTTATATTTAAAAGCGAGCCTAAAAGTGAATTTATTCGGCTGTAAATCAATATTATAAGTCATTAATCTAAATTCCTGTTAAAATTTAGTGTTTGAATTTCTGGCATGACGAAGCTACATTAGCGAATTTATCGCTAATTTCTAAAAATGAAATATGCAGCTAACTGGGGCTTAGAGACTTATGGCGGAGGCCGTCAGGTTTGGCATTTTTCACCCCCTGAACCCTTCAGTAAATTCAATGAAAATGATTGGGAAAGCGATGCCGGAAGAAAGTTTTTGGATGAAATGGCTGCTGATTTTTCGTTTAATAAATCAATTAATCCGAACGCTTCGGATGCAATTTACCGGCGACAGAAATTAGCAAATAAGGATATGCAACCTGGGGCTCCGGAAAGTGTA
>CAISWS010000450.1 GCA_903889265.1 uncultured Bacteroidota bacterium | reverse complement strand
TTTTTAAACCAGGTTAGCTGGCGCTTGGCGTAGTTACGGGTGTTTTGTTTTATTAATTCTACGGCTTGCTCGAGCGTCAGTTTATCTTCTATATAATCAAACAGTTCAGTATAGCCGACCGTATTAAGGGTATGCAGCTTTTTAAAAGTGTAAAGGTCTTTGGCTTCTTCGAGCAAGCCGGCCTTCATCATTTCGTCAACGCGTTGATTAATGCGTTGGTATAGTTTTTCGCGCTCCAGGTTGAGGCCTATTTTGATGGGGGTAAAATTGCGCTCGGCTTTTTTACCAATGCGTTGTTCAGAATATTTTTTTCCGGTGGTGAATATTACTTCCAGTGCACGGATTAACCGTACTGGGTTTTTCTTATCAACCTCAGCATAATATTCGGGGTCTGTTCTTTCCAGTTCCTGTTGCAGCCAGCTTAAATCTTTTGTATTGAGAAATGTGCGGGCGGTGATTTGTTGTTTGAAATCTACGTTTTCGAAATTATCGAAACCACTGCAAACGGCATTAATAAAAAGGCCTGAGCCACCCACTAAAACCGCAATATCTTTTGTTTTAAAATATTCCTCCAAAAACTCAATCACCTCATGCTCGTATTTGCCTGCGCTATAGTTTTTGGTGTGAATGGAAATGTTATTGATAAAATGATGGGGCACTTCAGCCAATTCTAGTGCGGAGGGTTTAGCTGTGCCGATATTCATTTCGCGGTAAAACTGGCGTGAGTCAGCTGAAATTATTTCGGCATTGTAATGCTTTGCCAGTTCGATAGCAAGGCTGGTTTTGCCTACTGCTGTAGGCCCGGCAACAACAATTAAATATTTAGTACCGCTGCTCATGCCTTACCTACTACTTTTAGTCCCAGCTTTTCTCCCAGTTCAAGCATCATGTTATACGCTTCGTTATAATCGTTGCGGATTTTGCCTTCCAGGATAGCTTCTTTAATTTCTTCTTTGATAATACCTATTTCGCGCGACGGCTTAATACCAAAAGTTTCCATAATCAACTCGCCTGATACTGGCGGTTGAAAATTTCTTACCTGGTCTTTTTCTTCAACTTCCTTCAGTTTTTCGCGCACGGTTTCAAACCTGGCTAAATAGCGCTTAACTTTTTCGCGGTTTTTTGAGGTGATATCTGCTTCGCAAAGTGCCAGTAATCTTTCTAAATCCTCCCCGGCTTCAAATAACAAACGGCGCAACGCTGAATCGCTTATCTCCTCTTTGGTAAGTGCAATGGGGCGCATGTGCAGGAATACCATTTTTTGTACGGTCTTCATTTCGTTACCCATCGGTAGTTTCATTCTTCTGAAAATACCAGGCACCCATTTGCTGCCTAAAACCTCATGGCCGTGGAAGGTCCAGCCCTCGCCGGGCACATATTTTTTGGTAGGAGGCTTGGCTATGTCATGCAGTATTGCGGCCCAGCGCAACCATAGGTCGTTAGAGTATTTGGAGGCATTGTCCAATACCTGCAGGGTGTGATAAAAATTGTCTTTATGGCCCTTACCTTCTACTTCTTCCACTCCCTTTAATTTCACCATTTCGGGGAAGATGATTTTCAATAAGCCGGATTCCTCGAGTAGTTTGAACCCAACAGAAGGTACGCGAGAAAGAATGATTTTGTTCAGCTCATCCGTTATTCTTTCCTGCGAGATTATTTTTATTCTCTCAGCGTTTTTTTTTATCGACTCAAAAGTTTCAGGGACAATAGTAAAGTTAAGCTGTGAGGCAAAACGGACGGCGCGCATCATGCGCAAAGGGTCATCGCTGAAAGTAATATCCGGATCAAGCGGGGTGCGGATTAGTTTATTCTCCAAGTCCTGAACGCCGTAAAAGGGGTCAATTAACGATCCATAATTATCTTTATTAAGACTAATTGCAAGCGCGTTAATAGTAAAATCGCGGCGGTTTTGGTCGTCCTGCAAAGTGCCTTCTTCTACAATAGGTTTGCGGCTGTCGCGGTTGTAAGATTCTTTTCGTGCACCCACAAATTCCAAATCCAGGTCGTGCCAGCGAAAATGAGCGGTACCGAAGTTTTTGAAAACAGTAACATGCAATTTCGGATCAATTTTATGTGCTGCTTTTTCGGCCAGTTCAATGCCGCTGCCTACACAAACAAAGTCTATATCCTTACAGTCCCTTTCCAGTAACTGGTCGCGTACATAGCCTCCAACTGCATAGGTTTCGTAATGTAATTCTTCCGCTGCATCGGCTATATATCTAAAGGCCGGGTTTTTAATAGAAATTTTGTTCTGCACGGGGCAAACCTACTGAAAAATAAAAGAGGGCAAAGCTACGGGGAGAGAAATTTACCACTAAGGCAATAAGGACACTAAGAAAGCACTTAGATTACCGATATTGTGCAATTGCAAAAACAGCCAATCACAACCTGCGGCCCGGAGGATTACTTTTTAGCTTTTCCTACAGTTTGTTTTTTTAATTATCACTATCCGGTTTCATTTTGGTAAGCTTTCCTCTTTTCCAGGCGGCGTAATCTTTGGCTAAGGCCGCTTTGTTATCGGCAGTAAGTTCCGGGTCGTCTAACCTGTTTAAATCGGGCTTGCCGGCATTAACCCATGCCGTGTACCAGAAATCTGCTACCGCTGAAATTGATTTTTGCAGTTGCGATTCAACCATACCGTTTAGTGCTTTATTGAATGCTATTGCATATTCATCGCTTTGAACCGGGGAATTAAACCTGTTTTTTACCACATTGCCATCCACATCTGCTTTATATAATTTATCATCTCCCAAGGTTTGCCTTACCCGCTTGTCAATTGCCAGTAAAGTATCGGCAAGCTGGTGGGTGGTTTTAATAATTCGCCAGGTTTCTTTGGTTACATCATCAATATACTTTGCCTGGGGAGTATTAAAGTTATAAGCATCGCCAAACTGTTCAGGCAGGCGCGACTCCCAAAACGCGTGTACACCGGGTTGATTGGTAAGTTTACCGTCATAATTTAAGGAGGTATGTAAAGGCATATGGGCATCGCCCAGATAGTGGGCCAGATCGGCTGAGAGCAGTAATATTTCGCTTTTATGTTTGTCTTTAAAAGCCTTGGTTAATTTGGTTGTCATATCCTGTATCTGCCATGGAAGTGAACCAAATTTTTGCAAAATGCTATCGGCATAAGTTTTTGATTTATCGGCCGTAGTGCGGGGCAGACTATCCAGAGGGCGGTCAAATCCTTCTATATCTATGTAATGCTTCGGGCTTTCGGACTTATCGTTGTATATCGACCTCTTCATATCAGGGCCTGTAGATTCGATCGTCAGGAAATCAATGTGATTGTAATAGAACCCACGCATTTCTTCAGGAAGTGCAAATACCGCTGCGTGGTTTATATGTTCGTGGCCCCAGATACCCCATGAGCACAATGAGATAAGGATGATAGACAAGAAGGGAATGGTAAGGTATTTCATTTTGTTTTTAGTTTAAAATTGAAAACCGGCATTTTATGCCGCGTGCCAAAAATAAAATTTAATTCAGATCGGTTATTTTCAAGGGTTTAGGTTTACGTTAACATTGCCGGATATGTGCAGGCCTAAGCTCTGCAAAAGGAGAAAAATGTCCACACCTGCTTTTCTAACTTTGTTAATTCAATCTTTGTCAACTAATCAAATTATTGATTTTGAATTAGTTGCGAAATAAATCTCAGTTGCTTAACGATTCCTTAACGGAGAATTTAACCCACGGAATTTTCGCTCTGGCCTAAATTTCTACTTTTGCCCCTCCTTATAAACTAAAAGTATTTCATGAAGAAGATTTTATCCTTACTGCTTTGTGCTATTTCAATAGCATCTTTCGGGCAAACAGCAACCGTTAAAGGATTGATAAAAGATGAACTTTCGCAAAAGGTTTTGGACACAGCTACTGCAACATTGGTGGGTACTAACTTCAGCGCCAATACAAATGCCGATGGAGTATTTACTATTACCGGCGTACCTTACGGAAGATATACGATAGAAGTAAAAGAAACCAACCACGCTACCTATTCGCAATTAATAGATGTTAACCAGCCTACAGTGGTAGTTGGTTCAGTGGGGCTTAAAATTTCTGAAGCAATAGTTGAGCGGGAAGATTCGCGTAATAAGGCGCAGGTTGAAGATGTGCCTACCGTTACTTTAACTGAGGCAGACAGCAAGGATTTGAACGACCAGAATATTGCCAGTGCGATAGGTTCCACTGCTGATATATTTATTTCAACGGTTTCTTTTGTTCAAAACGAAGCACATTTCAGAATACGCGGTTATAACCAGGGACAGTTTGAAGTATTTATGAACGGGGTGCCAATGAACGACCTTTATACAGGTAACGGCTTAACCAGCGGTTGGAGTGGCTTAAATAACATTACCCATAACCGGGATATTACCATAGGTTTAGGCGCCAGTGATAATTCGTTTGGTGGTGTGGGTGGCACTTATTCATTAAATACCAGTGCCTCGGCCCAACGCGAAGGGTTAACTGTTTCTTATTCTAATGCCAACCGCAATTTCAGAAACCGCTTAATGGCTACTTACTCAACCGGAGTGCTTAAAAGCGGATGGGCAGTAACGGCTTCTTTTTCGAGGAGATGGGCTGATCAGGGATATGTGCCTGGTACTTTTTATGATGGCTACTCATACCATTTCTCAGTTGACAAGCATTTTGGTAACAACAATGTTTTAAGTTTCACAACCTATGGTGCTCCTACTAAGGAAGGGCTTGCGTCGGCTTCAACTGCCGAAGCGTATAATCTTACCGGAAACAATTATTACAATCCGGGCTGGGGCTATCAAAACGGCGTGGTTAGAAATGCTTATACAAGAAATGGCTTTCAACCCGAGTTTATTTTGAATGACCACTGGAAAATTAACAGCCATTCGAATTTAATGGTAGCTGCAGGTTTTTCTTTTGGCAAGGTTGAAAGAACAGGCCTCGATTATACCAATGCACCAGACCCTAAGCCAGATTACTATAAAAACATGCCAAGCTACCAGACTGATACTTTACAACAAGCACTGGCTGAACAGCAGTGGCGTGAAAATGTGAATGTGCGGCAGTTAAACTGGGATAATATGTACGCTGTAAACCGCAACAGTTATAACCTGGTGCCTAATGCACAAGGCGTGCCAACCAATATTAACGAAAGCCTTTATATTGTTGATGGAAGAGTAAATGACCAGAAGCGCTTTAACTTAAACGCAGTTTATAACAATACCGTTAACGAGCATATAAGCGTTCAGGCCGGGTTAAGGTATCAGCTTGAGACCAGTGAGAATTATGAGAAGGTGGAAGATTTATTAGGCGGTACTTATTGGGTTAATGTTAATCAATATTCAGCGCTAACCTATCCGGGCAGCGCCGCGGCTGCGCAGAACAACCTGAATACACCTTTCCAGCTGGTTACTGCAGGGCAAAAATATGGCTACGATTTTATTACTGTGCAGCATAATGCAACCGGTTGGGTGCAACCGCAGTTCCATTTTAAGCAGGTTGACTTTTTTGTGGCCGGAGAGTTGAAGGCCACCTCCTACTGGAGGAACGGCCTTTACAAAGATGGCCTGTTTCCGGATAGCAGTTATGGAAAATCACCAGCCCAGACTTTTATAAACTATGCCTTTAAAGGCGGGGTTGCTTATAATATTGACAGCAGAAATAAGCTATATGCTAACGGAGCCTATTACACCCAGGCGCCATTAATCGGCGATGCATATCTTTCTGCTGAAACGCGTGAGCAACTGGCACCGGGGCTAAGGAGCCAGCAGGTTATGTCGGGCGAAGCAGGTTACATGTACAAATCACCTATAGTTAAATTAAGGGCTAGTTTTTTTGTAACACAGATTAACCATCAAACGCAAACCACCAGCTTTTACGATGATGACCTTTCAACCTATGTTAACTACACCCTTACCGATATTAATTCTCGCCGTTTGGGTGGTGAGGTTGCCCTGGATGCCAAGGTTTACAAGGGTTTTAGTGTGACAGCGGTAGGAACCCTGGGTAATTATATATATACCAGCAGGCCTAATGCTACCATAACTGATGATAACAGTTCATTGGTTCTGGCAAGTAACCAGCCTGTTTACGAGAAGAACTATCATATTGCTGGTTCGCCTCAGTTAGCTACCACCCTGGGTGTTAGCTACCATTCGCCACAGGCATGGTACATTGATCTTTACGCTAACTATTACGGAAACAACTGGGTCTCAGTTAATCCTGCCCGTTTAACCACTGCTGCAGTTTCGGGACTTGAGCCAAGCAATCCGCTATTTCAGCAGATAGTTGCCCAGGAAAAACTTCCGGGAGCATTTACCCTGGATATGTTTGCCGGTTACAGCTGGTTAATGAACAACGAGTTCCCTAAAATGAAGAAATATAAATACTACATGGTGTTTAGCCTGAACGTAACCAACATGACCAACAACCGCAACTTTATTACCAGCGGTTTTGAACAGCTTTCATTTAACAACGTAACCAAGAGCCTCACAGAATACCCTAATAAATACATCTATGCTTACGGCACCAATTACCTGTTTACTGTAGCATTCAGAATGAACTAAAAACAGAAGCAATAAAAAAATAACAGACCAGATTATCAATTCATATATATGAAAAAAATAACTATAATATTTCTTGCCGCAGTTTTCTTTGCAGGGGTGTCCTCATGTGTAAAGGAAAAATTTACCGCACCTGCGGCAAACAATGCTGACCCAAATCTGACACCCAATACTACTATTGCTGCTATTACCGCCTTGTATACCAGTGTAAAGACACCAATTCAAATAACGCAGCCGTTGGTACTTGAGGCAGTTGTTGTAGGTGATGATAAGTCGGGTAATTTATACAAGGAACTGGCTATTGAAGACTCAACCGGGGGTATATTACTGATGATTAATGGCCCCGACCTTTATGCAAATTATCCGGTAGGCCGCAGGTTATTTATTCAGCTAAAAGGGCTGTACGTGGTTTCTTACGATGGGTCGTATGAAATTGTCGGCAGCGTAAATACCGATGGTTCATTTACCGGTATTGGAACTACTAATTTATCACAATATATTTTCCCCGGTCAATGGGGCGTTAACGTAGCTCCGAAAGTTGTTACTATAACTCAGCTATTGAGCAATATTAATACCTACCAAAGCCAATTAATTCAGCTTAATAATGTGGAATTTGTTGCAGGTAGCAGAGGTGTGCCTTATGCCAATGGCACCCTCATTTTAAATGGTTCCCTTTTGGTAAAAGACTGTAATGAAAACCAGGCCACTGTTTATACCAGCGGTTACGCCAATTTTGCCAATTCGCTTACCCCATCAGGTAACGGAAGTTTGGTTTGTATCTACGGGGTTTATGGTACCACGGCCCAGTTGATGTTACGCGACACTACGGACGTTAATATGACCGGCCCAACCTGTCCTTAAAGATTTTAAAATAAAAAGCTATTTTTAAATTATTATTACCCATATATGAAGAACCTGATAATAACTTTGCTCACCATCTCTTTTTTAGCCGGCATTTCGGGCTGCTCAAAAAACAACCTGGATTCACCTCCGGCAGGAGGAACTGACCCTAATATAAAGGCCAATTTTTCGCTGGATTCATTATTGGCAAGATATAGCGGCAGTCCTTATCTGATTACTGATAGCCTAATTATTTCGGCGGTAGTAGTTGGGGATGACAGCTCCGGTACCTTCTATCACGGAATTGATATTGAAGATTCAACCGGAGGGATTATGTTAATGATAGATGGCTCTTACCTGTATAATCTTTATCCGGTAGGTACCAGGGTTTTTGTTTCCTTAAAAGGGCTTTACCTGGTAACTTATAAAGGAGTGCCTGAGATTGTGGCGATTCTTAATCCTGGAGGCACGTATACCGGTATCCCAAGCTCAATACAGGCCCGTTACATAACCACCGGCAAATGGGGTATTAATGTGGTGCCTAAAGATGTTACGGTATCACAGTTAAATGCCAACCCTACTCAATTTCAGAGTCAGTTAATCCGTTTAAGCAATGTTCAGTTTTCTCAAGCTGATTTGAATTTCCCTTATTATATAGCCGCTAATTATGGCAATACAACCCTGAGGGATTGTGGTGGTGAGGATAACATTGATGTTTACACCAGTGCTTATACGGACTTTGGAAATTTAATAGTGCCATCAGGCAACGGAACATTTGTTTGCGTATATAGCCAATACAATGGCACTCCTGAATTGCTGATAAGGACACCCTCTGACCTAAACATGACAGGGCCTTTGTGTCCATAACATTGCAGACTCATCCATATAACCAATAAAAAGGGGACCGTTAAACTTAACCGTCCCCTTTTTATTGGAAGTTACTGTTACAGGCATGGCGCTATTTATATTGTAAAACCTGCAAAGAATTATTGCTTTTGGTAAACAACGCCGGAT
>CAISWS010000449.1 GCA_903889265.1 uncultured Bacteroidota bacterium | reverse complement strand
CTTTTATAATTTCAAGCTTACTGAATTTCTTTACAGTAAAATATCTTAGTCGCCCTTCAATAAGATATTCTATCAAAGCCTCTCCCTTATATTCAATAGGCAAGGGTTTGTTTTCTGTCTGTTCCGTCTGGGCCTGATGAAGCTTTACATAAACCAGCAAGACGGAATCACCCATAGCCGGTTTTTTATTTGGATCCTTAAAATAGGTTTGCACATCAAACGTAACCTGCTGTTTTCCCAGCCACATGGTTTTAAAAGTAATTGGTTTACTGGTCTGCAAACCCACCTTAATGCTAAATGTGGTCCCTGCTCTTCCTCCTGGTGCACCTGATATCCAATCCCGTTGAGTAGCCGAAATAACTTTTACATGGAGTGGCCGCTCCTGAGCGGTTACAACCTGTACAATCAATTGCAATAAAATTATGAGTTTGTGTTTCATATCGCTTAGTTCAAAATGCGGGTTACCATTTCTTTTAGCAGTTCACCTTCTTTAAGCGAGCGGTTATTGACCCCTTTTGAACGAAGGTCGAACTCTTCAAGCGTGTTGAAGACCTGCTCAAGTTTTTGGGGACTGTAATTGCCAGCCGCGCTTCGGTAATCTTTAATAAAAAACGGACTAACTTTCAACACACCTGCCAGGTCTCTTTCAGGAAGGTTTTTGTTGAGGTGATACAGAAAAACCTTCGTAAAAAATCCCTGTAGCGTTCCAAGGATTAATACCAGTGGGCCGTTTTTGGGGTTGGCTACAAAGTAGTTTGCAATTTGGTAGGTTTTGGTCCTGTCCTTATTGGCCAGTGCATTATTCAATTCAAAAACGTTGTATTCTTTACTTATACCTACGCCGTTTTCAATATCATCAAGGGTTATAGTTGCGCCTGGTTGCTTGTTTATGATAAGCTTTTCCAGTTCGTTCGCGACCACAGTTAGGTCGTTACCTAAATATTCAACCAACAGGTCGGTAGCATTTTCTTCAATCTTATACTTTCGCTGAGTAAGCCAGCTTTTTACCCAGGGGGCAACCTGGTTGGCATACAGCGGTTTCGACTCAAAATAAACCGCCGACTTTTTGATTTCCTTGCCGAAAGATTTACGTCCATCGGGAGTACCGTGTTTCCAGGCAAATACCAGGATAGTGCTGCCAACTGGTCTTTTTAGGTAGTTGAGGTATTGCTTCTCTTCTTCCTCTTTGAAGCTTAACGCATGGGCTTCTTTTATAATTACCAACTGCTTTTCGGCCATCATCGGCAGTCGTCCTGCTGTTTCAATTATCTGGCGGGCGTTCAGGTCTTTACCATACACTATGGTTTGGTTAAAGGCCTTTTCCATTTCGTTGAGAGCATATTTTTCAATCAGGTCGGTAAGCGCATCAATAAAAAACGACTCCTCACCGCAAAAAAAGTATACCGGCGCAAATTTCCGGTTTTTAATATCTGAGGCTATGGATTCAAAAGTTTCTGCGGCCATTTTATTTTTAATTCTGTTCAGGATTCAACCTTTCCCTTACTTTTATAATGGGTGCAATTTAAAGTTAAGCAACAACCCGTCAAAGTTATTTAATAGCCGCTTAGCATTAAGCTTTTCTTTTCCACTATCCATGATTCCTGTTTAGGCAGATTGTCTTAAAGAACCCTAACCGACCGGTTTGTTGCTTATTAATTCGAAGTTTACTTCTTTTACTATCTATCCCTGTTAAAATATGAACAAGCTATCTTATTTGTTGATTTTGTTGTTGGGTATTTCTGGTTGCGCCACTTTGCCCAAAAGTAGCGCCAACCCTGATAAGCAGATTTTGACCGTAGGCCCAGGGCCGGAAGACATGGTAATAGATACCATTACCGAACAACCGCGTTTGCTGATATCCTGCAATGCACGACGTAAGGGTGACCCTTATTATGGGGAGATAAATGCGTATTACCCGGGTAATGGAACTATCCGGGTATTAAAGAGGAGGGGAGATGGAAATATTCAATTTTGTCCGCACGGAATTGATTTGGTACAGGTGAAAGACACCCTGATTTTGCTGGTAGTTAACCATGACAAAATCAACCACCAAAACGCCATTTTAAGATATGCAGTTAAAGCTGATGAACTCATTTTTCTGAATAAAATAGTTGACCCGCTTATTGTTTCCCCAAACGCCGTTACCGGTTTTCAGGATGGTACCCTGCTTATTTCCAACGATGCCGGTAAAATGCACGATTATACCGAGGCTTTGTTCAAGTTAAAACGGTGCAAGATTATTTACTGGAATTATAACAACTGTTCGGTGGCGGCAGATAAGTTCTGTTTCGCAAATGGCATAACCAATCAGGGGGGTAAAGTTTACCTTGCCAGCACAATACAAAATAAAGTTTGGCAGTTTGATTTTAAAGATGGCAAAATGATTAATCAGCAAACAATTGCCAAAGTAAATGGACCCGATAATATCCGCATCAGCGATGGCAGTTTATATGTAGCCTGCCATTTAAGGTTTCTGGCTTTTTTAAACCATATGAAAAAAGCCACCAGATTATCTCCAACTACGGTGTATAGAATTGAGCTTGCAACCGGGCATAAATCAGTCGCATTTTTTGATGACGGAGCTAAGTTAAGCGCAGGTTCCACGGGCCTGGTTTTCAATAATAAACTTTACGTTTCCGGGGTTTTTGATGCAAAAATGGCGGTGGTAAAAAATCCCTGAAACAGGCAGGTCTGCCATTAATTCTCTTTCGGATTTTTAGATTCGGATTTAAAAGGGTCCCGGATAATATATTGCTTAGGTTTCAGGTTTGCAGTAAAGTTACGAACCATTAAGTAGTTGAAGGCCGGGTTAAAGTGCTTTACGTAACCGTACATCGGCGAAGGTGCTGCGCCAACAGTACTCTTTATTTCGGGGGCTGTTCTGCCAAAGTGGAGTTTTTCCACTTTGTGCTCTATTCCAAACTCAATCATATCATACAACATGTGCTGGTATAAATTGATTTGGCGGGTAACGTCTTTATCCATGCCCGTATAATGAACTTCTATTTTTTTGCCTAAACTGAAAAGAGATATAAACCCAACCATCTCATCACCTTTAAAATAGACAAACAAGCGGTAGCTATTACCCAGTAATTTTTTCTGTAAACTGAAAAACTCTTTGGTGAGGACAGCCAGTTTAAAATCTGCCCGGCTTATCACCATGTTATATAATTCATAAATTCTGTCCTGGTATTGCGCTATTCCTTCTGCATCCAGATCAATTCTTCTAACCCCGTTTTCTTTGCAAAGTGCAAATACCTTTTTTGCCCTAACCCGGTATTTAGAGGACATGGCCGCTATATAATCGGCAAAGGTCACCCATTCAGGATTTAACTTCAGGCCCATATCGGACTCTACCGTTATCTCACTATAACCACACTTTTTAAACGAGCGGTCGAACTCAGATTTAGGTTCATATAAATCGCCCACTAAAACAGCCCTTATCAGGCCATCTGTTTTTGCTGTTTCTTTAACCGCCTTTCGCAACAAAACCGCGCGTTGGGCCAAAGTAATATCATGATTAAAGTAAAAGCCATTTTCCCCGGTCATAAAAATATTGCCGCTAACCAATAACTTTAAATCAACGGTTTTAATTAGAGGTTCACTTAAACCACGGGCTATTTTGTATGCATATTTATTGAAGGTTCCGGCAGGTTCATCCGGGAAGTAATTGACCAGGTCGTTACCGGTAAATCTTACAATTTGAAAATAAATTACTCCTACAGTTATATCCTGCTTTTTGACAAACACATACCGAAACTGCATTTTACCCTGCTGAGTTCCTTCAATAAGCTTTAGTTCATCATATTGCATCAATTTGTTAGGCTCAGGGACATGTTTATTCCACTGTAATTCAGAAACCTTATCAATGGTATCAGACAGAATAAAAGAAAAGTCTTTTATAGTTTCATTTTCTGCCGCAGCAGGACAGTAACACGGTAAGGTAGTATTCACACAAGTTTTTTCAGGTTACCAGACGATAGCGGGCCGAAAAAATTTTACCACTGAAAATAAAACACAATCGGCCGCCTTCGAAATGCCAGTTCTTACAAAAATAAGGAAAGTTTGAAACTCTCCTTCATCTATTATATCCGGGCCTACAGTTTTTCAGATTTTCCGGAACACCACAATCCGGTTAGAATTAGTGCCGGAGGTATTATTGTTTACTCCCCATATATTGGCTGTTTTGGTAAATTGTTGTTCGTTGATAAGGACGGCATCGCAGTCGAACCCCGCCCTTAGTCCAAGGGGAATAACTATTTCCTCAAGTTTTATTTTGCCGTTGCGTACCTCACCTACCTCAAACGCCACTATTCCGCCCTTTTTGGTGATGCGGTATAACTCTTTAAAAACCTGTTGCATTTTTACCCCCCAGTCTTCCACAGTTTTGCTCATGGTTATAAGGGCGGCTACCTTTTTTAAGTCAATACCATTAAACCAGCATCGTAGCCAGTTATCCTCGGCATACTGCACAACGTCCAAAAATGGGGGAGACGTAACTGTCAGAGAAACCGAATTGGCCCTAACTTCTTTGGTAGCTGAGGCATCGCCATTTATAAACTTTGCCTTAGTCTTGTTCATGCTCAGAGCTAGCTTTTCATCAATATCACGCAGCAGTATTCTCGATTTTTTGAGGATCAGTTTTTTCGTGTCACGGTAATCCGGTTTTTGCCCCCTGGTTTTATTCGTCTTTTTCTGCCGCTCAGCCGACATAGCCTGGTTAGGGGGTAAAGTATAAACCGAAAAAAAACCGTTGGAGTGACCTGTTAACCTATTGGTGGCAACCATCCTTATCCAGCGGTCAATATCATCTTCCTTTTTTGCTGTTTTCCGTTTTTGCAGATAATTTTTCAGGGATACAATTTCAGCCAGTGTTTGCTTTTCAAAAAACATAGCCAGGTCAATATCGGGCTTTAGGTTTTTGTCAATGGGCAATGCCTTTAATCTTTCCTCTACGGCCTTCAAATCGGGTATGAAAATACGCGGCTCACTTAGTATTAAACTAAGCGGGTTTACGTCGTTGGCTAATATGTTTCTGCCCATTAAAGCAGCTTCAATTATAGTGGTTCCGCGGCCGTTAAAAGGGTCGTAAACGATATCTCCTTTGCTAGTAAATAAGCGGATGAAAAAGCTGGGTAACTGGGGTTTAAAGCAGGCCCTGTAAGAGACCTCATGCAGGGCATTCGCCTGTCGCTGTTGTGAAGTCCAGAATTCATTTTTGAAAACCGGGAACGAACGGCGGTTTACAACCAGAAGGCTGCTACGCGTAGCTACTGGTTTTTTATCGAACCTGAAATCAGATAAATATTGTTGAAAAGCTTCTTTGGTCAACTGCAACATTTGAGGGTGAAATTCGTTTTCCTTTCTATTACAACCAAGTGAAGTTGTTTGTTCTTTGAGGTTTTGAATGGGTGAACTTTTAATACCTGCAATTTTTACAT
>CAISWS010000448.1 GCA_903889265.1 uncultured Bacteroidota bacterium | reverse complement strand
TGCTCCCCGACTTGGGCTCGAACCAAGGACCCTCAGATTAACAGTCTGATGCTCTAACCAACTGAGCTATCGAGGAATTTAATCTCCCAAATTTTCGGCTTTCGCCCTCTAACCTCCCGATAGCTATCGGGATGAGCTATCGAGGAATTTAATTTGCCTTATGTTCACTGTTTGTTGAAAATAAGGACGGCAAAAATATAAATCCTTACCAAATCTCGCAATATTTGCGCGCAAAATTTAAAAATTCATGTCATTACTTACCGTTGGTACCGTTGCTTTTGATGCTATTGAAACCCCATTTGGCAAAACCGATAAAATTGTGGGCGGCGCAGCTACCTACATTGCCTGGAGCGCTTCTTATTTCTCTAAAAAGGTAAATATCGTGTCGGTAATTGGCGATGATTTTGATATGCACGAGCTGGCCTTGCTGAATGCAAGGGGCGTTGATACCACCGGTATTGAGGTAAAAGCGGGCAAAAAGTCGTTTTTCTGGGCCGGTAAATACCACCTGGATATGAATACCCGCGATACCCTGGTTACGGACCTGAACGTTTTAATGGAGTTTAACCCGGTTTTGCCAGATAGCTATAAGCAAAGCGATATTTTGCTGCTGGGCAACATTGACCCTGCCCTGCAAATAAAGGTAATTGAGCAATTAAGCAGCAAACCCAAGCTGATTGTGTTGGATACCATGAATTTTTGGATGACTGACCCTTTTATTGCTAACCTGCGCAAGGTAATAGGCATGGTTGATGTGCTTACGGTTAATGATGCCGAAGCCCGCCAGCTGAGCAACGAATACTCGCTTGTAAAGGCTGCCAAGAAGATTTTGCAAATGGGCCCTAAATACCTGGTTATTAAAAAAGGTGAGCACGGTGCTCTGTTGTTTCATGATAACGAGGTGTTTTTTGCACCTGCCCTTCCTCTTGAGGATGTATTTGACCCAACCGGTGCCGGCGATACTTTTGCAGGCGGTTTCTGCGGTTTCTTAGACAAAACCCGCGATATCAGCTTTGAGAACATGAAACGCGCAATTATCTATGGCTCGGCCATGGCTTCTTTTTGTGTGGAAAAATTTGGTACTGAACGCCTTCGTAGCTTATCTCACCGCGAAATTGAAGAGCGCGTTAAGGACTTTATTGACCTGGTGCAGTTTGATATTGTACTGGAAGATTAGAAAATACATTTTACCGCTAAGGCGCAAAGAGCGCGAAGTGAACAGCCAAAGACTACCAGGATGAAAAAGCCGGCGAAATTATGTCTTGGGCCCTACTCCGAAGTACTTTGCTCTATCGCCTTTGACTTTACAAGCAGGTACCCCAGCCAAGCAAACGGTATGTATTGGAGCGTATCGGTAATCATAAACCAAAGCGGGTGGTAGGGTATGGCAATCAGATTCATAATTCCACCAACAGTAATGCAACCACCCACAATCAGCGCTGGCTGAACGTTGTTTCTTCCGGAAAGAAATGTAGCCATAATACCGCCTGCCAGTACACCAACTGCATGACCCAGCAGCAGCCATATAAACGCTGCCAACGGCATGTTGGCCATCATATCAGAAATTGTTTTGGGGTTTCGGGGGTCTACATCAGGTGTTTTAAATAAAAGTGAACCGGCAGATTCGAAAGCCATAATAACCAACATGGCAATTGCAATGCCGGCAACTACAGCAATAATACGTTTTACCATAACGGGGTTTTGCTTTCAAAGATAGGATTTGAAACCGGGGTTTAAAACTGGTATCTAAACCCGCCGCTTAACCCTAAATCATATTTATACCTTTCCGGGGCAAGCACTTTTTCAAGGCTTATGTAAAACAAGGGCTCGGCAAAAAACACCAATTTGCTTTTTACAACAAACTCAGCACCGGCACCGGTATAGAACGAAGCGTAATAGCGCTTGCCCTGATTAAGACTATAGTTGCCCGTTTCAGCCTTATCGTTGCCTGAAAAAGAATTGGTATATATGCTGGCTATACCTGTTCCATTTGGTACCGGACCAAAACTAAAACCCGTTGCGGGGCTTAAATTGGCCGAAGCGTTGTTGTATAAGGAGGTAAAAGTTTCTTTTAATTTAATGTGGTTAATGATGCCGGCATCCAGGTAAAACCGCACTTTACTTTTGGAGATAAGGTAAGCCTTAATACCCATAGGAATATTCAATTCGGTAATGCTGCAGGTGTAATTAAAATCGGGCACGGTATAAGAGGTTTGTGAAAACATAAAGCCGGTGGTGATGGCAATACGTTTTAGAAGCATAAAGTCCTGCGTAAGGCCAACCATGTATGATGGCTTTTTAGTAAATATGTTTGCATTACCCTGGTTGCCGAGGGTACTGCCGGTGATGTTTGTTGCAAGGCCCAGCGAGTAAGTGAACGTCACTTTTTTCTTTAGCTTTTTAAGGTCAACGTCATCGCCGTCTTTTTTCTTCATATCGTTTTCGGCCAACTCATAACCGGAGGTTAAGGCATCTGGTTTCATGGTCAGCATCAGGTCTGCGGCGGTGGCTGGTTGGGTTGCTGTGGCAAGGATGGCTTCGTTGCCCGGTGCTTCGCTTTTGTTGCCTCCGGGTTCAGAATTTTTAGTGGTGTTACCGGCTAAAATATCAGGCCGATTTGTTTGCGACAGATTATTGTCGTTGTTATGCAAACTTCCCTTGTTATGTTTTGCTGATTTGCCTGATTTAGGTTTTTCGGCGGAAGGATTTTGGGTGCTGAGTGTGGCAATACCGTTAGCACTACTTCTTGCTGACTTTGATAGTGCAACCACATGTCTTTGAGGTTTTGCTTCACGGTCAGTGCTTACCGTGTGTTCAGTGTTTTCATAAGCGGATTTGTTTTTGCTTGAAGGCTGTACGGATGATGCCGTGGTTTGGTTAGCAGAAGTATTGTTGGCGGTAGATTTATTACCGGTAGCTGCCGGTTTGGTTAAACCTACAGGGGCTTGAAACCCTTTAGGGCTTGCCGCAGTTGTTGAATTTGAAACGGAGTTTGGGTTTGCCGTGTTTTCTTTATTTGTAACAGTAGCCATGTTTGAACCTGCCGCAGTGTGGTTTGCAAATTGATAATAACCGAAAATACCGGCAGCCATAAACAGGCAAGCCGCTATGCCACCCGTCCACCACCAGAAAAATATTTTTGGCTTGCGGTCTTTTTCAAGCATGGCATCCATTTGCTCCCATGCTTTTGGGTCGAACGGTAGTTCTACCCCGCGCAGTTTGTCGCGCATTTCTTTATCTCCATTACTTTCCATATGCCGTTAAATTCACTTTGTTTTGTTCAATTATCATGGCCTGTAAACGGGCCCTTGCCTTAGCCAGGTTTGATTTTGATGTTCCTTCTGATATGCCCAGCAGTTCGCCTATTTCGCTGTGGTTGTATCCTTCTACTACATATAAATTAAACACGGCACGGTATCCAGGGGTTAAGCGGTTAACCAGTTCCAGAATTTCTTCTGCGGTCATATCGCTGATAACGCTGCTGCTGTCTTCGGCATACACTGTTTTTTCCAAATCGGTGTTTGCATTCCGAATTTCAGACCGCAGGTAATCTATAGCCGTGTTTACCATAATGCGGTAAATCCAGGCCTCCAGGTTGCCGCCCCTTTTGCTGAAAGATTCGATGGTTTTGAAAACTTTAAAAAAGCCAAGGTTCAGCATTTCGGTGGCTTGCGATCGGTTGGTTGCGTAGCGCATGCATACGCCTATCATCTTGCCATAAAAGCGCTCATATAGCTGCTTCTGGGCCAGACGCTCGTTTTTAACGCAGCCTCTTATAAGTTCTTCTTCCACTTTACTGAACGAGATATACATGAATTTAGCGTTAATTGGCGGATTGCGGGGTTAAACACATTTTTGCCGCCATCCACTGTTAACTTTAAGTTTATAAGCGCCTTTAACTAGATTAAAGAAATACAGTTTGACACAAAGGCCACAAAGTTCAATGCAAAGAGCACCAAAAAATATATTCTTTGTGGCCTTTGTATTGGCCCTTTTGTTTGTGCTCTTTGTGTTAAACTGTATTTGTATCTAATTTTAAACAATTGCTTAGTTATTTGAAACCGGTATGGTACTCATTAAAGTAATGTTTTGAACGTTGCTGTAATTATATTGATATAAGCCACCGCTGCCCACCATTATCAGGTCCTTATTAAAAGGTATTACGTCAAAAGAGTTGATGTTACTGAATTGCGCTATCATGCTGTTTTGCAGGTTGCTGATGTTAGCGGTGTTGTAAACTTTAAGCCCGGCCCCCTGGTCGCAAACAAAAAGTGTTTGTCCGTCAACGCCTACGCCTTTGGGGCTGGTCATAGGTACATCCACTACCAAGGTAGGGCTGGCCATGTTGCTGATGTCAACCACCTCCAGTTCGTTAATGCCCTGGTCGCACGGTGCGCCGCTGTTCAGGGTAAAGTAAGCATAATGATTATCTACCACCACCGGGTCGCAGGCCGTAATATGGTTGTATAATGAAACCTGCGCAGGATTATGCGGGTTGCTGATATCATAAATATAAAATCCGGCGGCGGAGCCAATAAACAGATGCTGGCCATAAGGGAATATGGTTTCAATATTCCAGCCTATGTTTTGGTCGTTACTGTATTGCGGGTTGGTGGCATTGGTAATGTCGTACACATGCAGGGTGGCGTTATCAACTATATAAAGCGTGTTGCCGGCTACCGCAAAACGTGCAGTTGAACCGCCGGTACCCGGGGCGGTGGTAACTGCATTTGTCGGGCCGCTGGTATTGGCGGACACATTCAGAGCCACACCTGGCTGTGCCACGCCCCCACCGCCGTTATAGTACATCGGCCCGCCTCCGCACATGGGCATAATTCTGTTATTGCTTCTGCTGCAATCAGTATTCATTTTTTCGGTAACCAGTTTTGACTGCCAGCTGGTAACAACACCCTGAGTGGTATCAACACCATAACCACCGGTACCATAGTTATAAGGCAGGGCATATTGTATGCGCTTAGCCAGGGTAATGTTATTGATATCGGTGATGTTAAAAGCAAGCAGGTCAACATAATTATCTGCGTATAATGTGTTGCCGCTGGCCGCTAAGTCAACGTTACCGGGTATATTTATAAATGCAACGTTTTGCGGTGAAGCGGGATTTGAGTTATCAATTACATGTATACCCTGGCTTACTTCGTTT
This sequence comes from uncultured Bacteroidota bacterium, assembly GCA_903889265.1. GTDB lineage: Bacteria > Bacteroidota > Bacteroidia > Chitinophagales > LD1 > Bog-950. Next base: position 12,495 of record CAISWS010000448.1, on the reverse strand, counting down.
ACAAAAATGTATTTGCCGTTTAAATAAATTTTGCCGGGGTTTTTAAGCGGTTGTGCCGCGCCGGCTTTAACGCCATTACGCATATCGGTGTAGTTTAAATAAACGGGTACATAGGTGGTGTAGGTCATGGTTTGCACGCATTTGTCTTTTTTGCATGACGACATAACCAATACGCTGCAGATAAAGAGCCCTGTTAAGAGATGAGATATGGTTGATTTCATAGCCGGTTTTTTCGGTGAATTAATTAAAGGCAAATGCATTGTTGGGTAAGAAACGACGGGGATATGAAAAGCGTTGCCTGTGCCGGAAAATAAATTTAAATATGGCCGAGGCAACGGTATTGAAGTTTGAAGCGTTTGGATGGATATGGATGCCTTTATATGGGCTGTTTTCATCTAAAACGAAATGCTATGATCAGGAAAATATTTTTTGCTGTGGCAGGCGCACTACTGATTTCGGGCGTGTTTGCGCAGTCCAATACTGAGGATGTGCTTTATTTAAAAAGCGGCGGCGTTATCCATGGTAAAATTGTTGAGCAGCAGGCCACGGGCAAAATAAAAATTGAGCTGCTGGGTGGCAGTGTGTTCGTTTTTGAAACAGCCGATGTTGACAGCGTGAAAAAAGAAAACCGGTTAAAGGACCAGGTTAAAGAAATAAAGCAAAACTATTTCCGCCGCGACCATGGCTTCAGGAATATGACTGAACTGGCCATTATTTATGGAGTGAACTTTAAAAATAACCCCAACAACGACCCTTATAATGGTTACACCGAAAATGGCGATGATATAGGGCTCTCGTTACAAACTATAAACGGATACCAGTTTTGGCCTTATTTATTTGTTGGCGGCGGTATTGGCATTGACCGGTTTATTACCTACCAGCAAACGTTTACGCCGCTTTTTCTACGTGTTTCAAGCGAGTTTATTAAACGCAAGGTTACACCCTATGTTTATTTAGATGCCGGATATTCTTTTATGTGGAAGCAGCCCACCAGTGACGGAGGTAACTATACTACAAATACCGGTGGCACTTACGTTGCAGCTGGTGGAGGGTTAAGAGTTTATACCCGCAGCAGGGCTTCTGTAATTTTAAGTGCAGGCTATAAAATGAATAAGAGCAGCTCTACCTATAACGATGGTTATGCTGCAGATTACTCCAGCATAAGCCGGGTTTACCAGCGGTTTGTAATGAATATTGGGGTGAGTTTTTGAGGCCTCCGATGTTATCCCAATAACCCTTTCTCCATCAAATACTCCGCAATCTGTACGGCATTGGTAGCAGCGCCTTTGCGCAGGTTATCGGAAACAATCCAGCAGTTTAAGGTGTTTGCCTGGCTTTCATCGCGACGGATGCGGCCTACAAAGGTGTCGTCTTTATCGTGGGCCAGTATGGGCATGGGGTACTTGAGGTTTTTTACATCATCGTAAACGATAACACCGGGGGCTTTCTCCAGTATTTTGCGGATATCGGCTACTTCAAAGTCTTTTTCAAACTCGATGTTTACTGCTTCGCTGTGGCCACCAACTACCGGTACACGAACCGTAGTAGCCGTTACGCGGATGGAGTTATCGCCCATAATTTTACGGGTTTCGTTCACCATTTTCATTTCTTCTTTGGTGTAGTCGTTTTCTAAAAACACATCAATATGCGGCAAAAGGTTCAGGTCTATCTGGTAAGCATAGGCGCGTTTTCCTTCTACACCTTTTCTTTCGTTCATTAACTGGTCAACCGCGTTTTTACCGGTACCCGTTACGCTTTGGTAGGTTGAAACTACTACACGTTTAATTTTATAAATGTCGTGCAGGGGTTTTAAAACCACCACCATTTGTATGGTGCTACAGTTGGGGTTGGCAATAATTTTATCGCTTTTGGTAAGGACGTTGGCGTTTACCTCAGGCACTACCAGCGGAATGTTGGGTTCCATACGCCATGCGCTGCTGTTGTCAATAACTACGGTACCAACTTCGGCAAATTTAGGCGCCCACTCTTTTGATGTTGAACCACCGGCGCTGAACAAAGCCACATCGGGCCTTTTGGCAATAGCGTCCGTCATGCTTATTACTTCAAATTCTTTATCCTTAAACTTTATTTTTTTGCCTACTGATTTTTCTGATGCTACCGGGTACAATTCGGTAACCGGAAAATTTCTTTCAGCCAATACCTGTAACATTTTTGTGCCTACCAGTCCGGTAGCGCCAACTACTGCAACTTTCATGATGTGGTTTTTATTTTGAGGTGGCAAAAATAAGGTTATTGGCAAGGCAGAGGGAGGATTGCGGCAAAAAAATTAAAGGGTAGGTTTAATTGCCGGTACCGGAGGTTGTTAGCAGCTTCTTTTTAAGTAGTTCCTGTTCCTGTGGGTTGTGGGTTTGTTTGATGGCTGCCAGATAGAAAAGTGAGGCCTGTTGTGGTTGCCCGGTTTCAAAGTAAAGATCGCCGAGGGCGGCATTATATAGATAGTGGTTTTGCAGGCTGGTGAGTTTTTTTATTTCTTCAATTGCCACGGCTTTACCACGTGCAAACGACATGGCAATTGCACGGTTCAGTAATACTACCGGCGAAGGATTTCGTTCGGCCAAAACGGTATAGAGGTTAAAAATGGTATTCCAATCGGTTTGCTCAAAGTTTTCAGCTACGCAGTGCCTTGAAGATATAGCTGCTTCGAGGTGGTAGGCTGAAACACTTCCACCGGTACTTGCACAGCCCAGGTATTTATGCCCTCTTTGAATCAGTTCTTTGTTCCATTTGCTGCGGTCCTGGTTTTGCAGCAATACAATAAATCCTGCGCTATCAATCCGGGCATCAAAACGGGAGGCGTTGTAGCACATAAGCGCCATTAGTGCCTGTGTTTCATCTGTATTACTCAAAGCATTTTCAGTAAGTAATATGCAAAGGCGCATGGCCTCATAGCAAAGGTCTTTTCTGATAATAGTGTCAGTAGTAGATGAATTATAGCCTTCGTTAAACAACAGGTAAATGCATTGTAAAACTGTTTCAAGCCGGGTTTGTAAATCGCTTCCGGCAGGCACATCCAGGTGTATGTTGCCTTCACGTATTTTTTCTTTGGCACGGTACAGACGTTTTTCAATGGTGTCTTTACCGGTTAAAAAAGCATTGGCAATTTCTTCAACGCTAAATCCGCAAAGTGTTTTAAGCACCAGGGCTACCTGGGCTTCCTCAGGTATTGCAGGGTGGCAGGCGGCAAACATCATGCGCAACTGGCTATCTGCAATTTCATTGTCATTAAAATACTGATGCACGGTGGCCTGTAAAGTATATTCGCTTTTTAAAAGAGGCTTTAACTCAGAGGTTATTTCGGCCATTCTGTTTTCGCGACGCAGATAGTCAATGGCTTTATTTTTAGCTACCCGGTAGAGCCAGGCGGTTGGGTTTTCTGGTATGCGGTTATACGACCAGTCTTTAAGAGCCTGGTAAATTGTTTCATGCACTATGTCCTCGGCAGTTTCGTATTGTTTAAACCCGAAAAGGCGTGTTAGTACGGCGGTCATCTTTCCCGCTTCGGTGCGGAAAAGATGGTCTACCAGCTTATTTGTTTCGGGTTTCATAATATAAACATCGCGAAAGAGCCCTCACCCCTCCGTCCTTCGGACATCCCCCCTCTCCGAGGTAAGAGGGGGGCCCTACTAAATTTTTGGCCATGCTACTACGCCGTTTTAAAATTACATAAGCCTTATTGCGCGCACTTCTACTGAGCCGGTTTCGTGTTCGAGTATAGGGCAGCCTTTGCTTATTTCGGTTGCCTCTTCAATAGTATCTGCTTTGCAAATAAGGTAGCCGCCGATAACTTCTTTTCCTTCGGCAAATGGCCCGTCAACAACAGCTTTCTTTTTGCCGTGAACAGTTTTGCCACCGTGCTCAAGCGGTTGTGAACCCATTAATTTACCTTGCTTAGCAAGGCCTCCCATCCACTGGTTCCATTTTTCCATCTGGGCCTGCATTTGCTCGGGCGATTGGTTAAAAAAATCCGGGTCGCCTCCTCTGAATAATAATAAAAACTCTGCCATAACTTTAGGTTTTAGTGATTAAATGATTTAATAACTATAAAACGATTAGCTTTTATTAAACCGGACATACAAGGTAAATATTTTTGTAAAAAGGGTTGGGCAATGTTTTGGAACCAACCCTCAGGCAAATAATTGCCTTTAAACCTTGACGCCTGATAAAAAAAGATTACTTTAACACTCATAACAACAAAAGCAATTAACGAGCCATGAGGAAGCTTATCCCTCTCAGCCTTTTCACTTTTATGTGTAGTGCGTTGTTTTCGCAGATAACCCCCGTGTTTTATAATAACGGAGCTGATGTTTATGTGAAACCCGGCGCCTTTATGATTGCCACACAGGCACAGGGGGCCAATGCTTTAACCGGCTTTTACAATGAAGCTAACCAGGGGACAAATTCGGGTGCTATTATAAACGAGGGCACTATTGTAATACAAACCTTTTTAAAGAATGACGACAGCATTATTGGTAATGGCGACAAAATTGAAGTTGCCGGCGACTGGATAAACGACAAACTTTACAGCGGCAATAACAGCTTTGTTTATTTAAACGGGGCGGTACAGACTCAAAACATAACAGGTGCCGCAGTTACAACTTTCGATAACCTTGATTTGAGCGGCGGACCTGTAAAAAAGCAAAGTATTGATGCTATAACAACCGGTGTGCTGAGTTTGAATAGTGCCGAACTGGCAACCGACATTAACCAGATGCTGGTAACCAATGTAAATCCGACAGGCGCTATTACCTGGAACCCGGGTGCCGGCTTTGTAAGCAGTGTTGGTGCTGGTAAACTTGCAAGGGTTACCGGAACGGCTTCCGGGTATGTTTTTCCGGTGGGTTCACCATCTTACCTTAACGGGCCATCTATTATAAGGCCGGTTGAAATTACCCCGCCTGCGGGGACAGATACTTTTGGCGCTTGCATGGTTAAGGGCAATGCCACTAACGATGGCTATAATGTTGAAACAACAGATAAGGTGTTGTGCCTGGTTAACCCTAATTTTTATCACAGGCTTTACAACGGCAGCGGGGCAGCAGCTGCAGACCTGACGATGTATTTTAACGCCAGTACTGATGGGGACTGGACAGATGAGGCACACTGGAAAAATAATGAGTGGAACTATATTGCCGCGGCTACAGCATCATCAAACCTTGGATTTAGTACGGTAACGGTACCCGCAGTGAGCGATTTTAACCCGAACCCGTTTGCATTGGCCCGTAAAAAATTTCAACTTTCAGCCGGGCCGGATGTGGCCCTGATACAAGGGCAGAGTACTGTTTTTGCCCCTGTAATTGGCGCACAGGCAGGTTATACTGTTGAATGGGCGCCGGACTTAAACCTGAGCTGCAACACCTGCAATGATCCTACTGCCAATCCATCTGCCACCACTGAGTATACCATTATGGTAGCTGACCCGGCAGGATGTAAACTGGCCGACTCGCTGAACGTAACAGTTACTGAATTGGGTTTGCTGATACCAACAGGGTTTTCGCCAAACGGTGATGGGGAGAACGACGTTTTCCATGTACTAAATAAAAACCTTGCCCAAATAGACCTGGTGGTATTTAACCGCTGGGGCGAAAAAATTTACGAAACCACCGACTGGACAGTAGGCTGGGATGGTACTTATAAAGGCGTAAAGCAGGATGTTGGCGTTTATGTATGGGAATGCAGCTATCGCTTTATTGGTGAAACCACTATTAAAACGGCCAAAGGCAATGTTACTTTAATAAGGTAATTTGCTGGTTATTTATTGTAATCAGAACTACCCCGCAGAGAGAAATAGGTCAGCTTGATTGTTTCTGGCTCTGTATCTCAATGCCATACCGGCTTTCGCGGTGTATAAACAGTATTACTTTGTAGCAAATAAATGCAGCAAACGGGGCAAAAACCACATCAAGCGAATAATGCACATGCTGCCATAAAATAAGGGCGCCTACCACAATGGTAGCCACCAGAGCCCATGCCTTAACATACTTGTTAACGCATACCAACATTAACAATGATAAGGCAGAAATATGACCTGAGAAGAAAAGGTCTTTTGTTACAAATGTGTCCTTTGAATGCAAAAAGAAGGCCGCAAAGGGGTCGTCCAGGCGAATCATATCCTTCGGCGGTTCAAGTGGGGAAAAATAAATACACATAGTACGGAAAAGCACAAGCAGGGCAAACATTTGTAACCCGGTTACAAACCGCTCGGGATGCTGAACGGTGATAATCACTATCATTAATATAGTGAAGTATTCCACCAAAAATATCTCCAGGGAAAAATCGTGAGGAGGAAGTTGGTTTAACAACACATCATTTATCTGGACTCCCTCCCTGGCTTGCCAAACGCGCAGGTAATGAAAATTGTGCATCATTACAGCGGCAAAAACCAGCAGCGTTAAAAAAAACTGGTTTCTGAAACTCCGGGAGCTAAGTGCTGTGCTCCATTGACCCTTAGTTTTAGCTTCGCCCGACATACTATGAATGTAACAAAAATACAAATTTTTTAACAGGAGGCTGAAGGATACAGATTTATAAAAAAAATTGATTTTATATCCGGTGTTGTTCTGTTCTGATTTCAGGAAGACAAGAGCTTTTTAAATATGCTGCTTACCTGTTCAGCCCTGTCCTTCCAGTTATAGTAATCTTTTAGCTTAAATACTTCTGCTTCAAGCGCATTTACCATATCGGCAGATTCAGATAATTCAATTATTTGTTTGGCGTAATCCTGTTTGTTGTTGGCCACCAGGCAATTTTTGCCTGCCTCCAAAGCCTGCATTCCGCGCATCCCTTCAGGAGACGAAACTACTACCTTTCCTAAAGCTATAAAATCGCAAAATTTATTCCGTGCTCCTCCGCAAACTGCATTGTCGGGGTAAGGCATAAGGCAAATATCCGCTTCTAAAATTTCTTTGCGCAAGTCGGGCACATAGCCGGCATATATTATATTAGATGTTGGTGGAGCCGGCTTTTGTCCGCCACCCAACACCACAAATTTTATTTTTTCGGTTTTAGCCTGTACCATAGCCGCAATTTCAAACAGATAAGTCAGCGCTAGTTCGTTTGATAAAAAGCCATCGAATGGAAGAGTAGCAAGGCAGGTAAAGGTATTGTGACCCTTATTATGATTATGTGCCTCAGCTTTTTCGACCTCAGTAACGGGGGATATATAGGTAGCATTGCCAACAACATATAGCTTATCCTGTGGTAATGAGTAAGCCTCTTGCAAAATCTGCCTGGTTTCTTCCGAGGCAGCAATGATGGCATCTGCTTTCAGGCAAATATCCTGTTCTGTTTTTTTTACCCGTGCAATATCCTCCGCCTTTTCCGGGTTAAAGCCCTGGGTTTCAAATAATAAACTGGTATGTGCATCAAAAACAAATTTTGCCCCGGGCATTACCCTGCTTGCCAGCGCCCAGCGGGCATTGTTAAACTGGTGCATATAAATAACATCCGGCGCGAATGTGCGAACCTTAAAAAATAAATGAACAAAGGAAATAATGCGTTTTATAATTGAGGGCTCCCAAACCCAGGTATTTGCTTTTATATACTCAATACCGTCATCCTTACCTTCATAATCGCATACGTGCAATATCCGGTGACCCTGGTTTAGCAGGTTTATAGAAAGAAAATAAGGCCGGCTGCTTTCGCCATACCCATTTTTTTTATAATTAGAAACGAAACAAATTTTCATCAGGTTTTTGCATTTAAGGCTCCACCGGGCTTTCCAGAAATATTTTTACAAAAACTTTTCGGCCCGTTTCAGCATCCGTAAAATATGCATTCGGATATTTACCGTGTGTTAGGGCCCTTAGTTTATCTATGGCCTGGCCCATAGTAACGGACTCATCAAGGTTAAGCTGGCAAAGCGTATTAAAATCTTTTTTCAGGTTTATATTTCCCTCTTCTTCGGGCTGAAAAACAGAATAGCTGCCCTGCAAAATCTTTTCAAGGTTTTCTTTCAGCAACCCTACTTCCAATTGTTGAACACGGTTATAAATATCTATGGAAGTATCCCAACTAAAAGTATGTACTTGTTTACGCGCAATTATTGGCCCATGGTCAAGCAAGGCATCTATTTCGTGAATAGTAGCGCCTGCCGGCAATTTGTTGATGATGGAGAAAACCTGCGGAAACCAACCCCTGTTATATGGATTATAACCCGGATGAATGTTAATGCATTTTACCCGGCAAACCAACTCAGCAGGAAACAACTGCTTACAGTGAAGAGAGAAAATGAGATCGTATTTGCCGATAATGGCTTCGTATTCTTTTTTTATTTCTACAACGGCAATCTTAACCGGTAAAGAGGGCTCGTTAAGTAAATCGACATTAACTTTAGAGCATGCATAATCAACAGTTAAAACATTAAACCCCGATATCAGTTCATTAAAAGCAGTAATCAGAAAAGCATTATCTGATATTACCAGTATCCTGTTATATTTTAATTTTTCCATTTTTTAATTAACGGCATTGTATCCCCCGCACCAAGCATTTACGTAGCGAAGAAGTTTGGGTTAGTTCAATTGCGGCGTAAAATAAGGCTTTTAAGCAATTTTCATTGCCTGGAAAAGGATGGTTACAGCTGATTGTTGTGTTTTGAATTGCACTGGTAAGCCAGGCACGAACAAAGTCATATTTTGCTGTTGCATTAGAATTTGTAAGTTTGGCTGTAAATATGCCACCTAAAGTAAGCGTCTGTTTAGTTACCTATAACCACGAAAACTACATCAGACAGTGCCTGGATGCGATCCTTAGCCAGCAGGTAACTTTTGACTACGAGATTGTAATTGGCGAAGACAAATCAAAAGACAATACGCTGGCAGTTGTAACGGAATACCAGCAAAAGCACCCCGGAAAAATAAGTATAATTACCTCAGCGGATAATGTAGGAATGGTGGCTAACTGGGAAAGAACGCTGATGGCTTGTAAGGGAAAATATATCGCCATTATTGAAGGCGACGACTGTTGGATATCGAACTATAAATTGCAAAAACAGTTTGACCAATTTGAACAGCATCCGGAATATGCGTTGTGTTTTCACAATGTTGAGGTTGAATACGGAGAAGGTGTGATACAGGAAAATCCGCTGGTGGCTGTTACTGAAGATGAAGAACTGAGTGTAAGAGATGTTATTTTAAGAAATTGGTTTATACCAACCTGCAGTATGATGATAAGGAGGGACGCCCTGTCACTGTTTCCGGAATGGACCAGGGGCCTACAGTCTATTGACATTGTTGTTCAGCTAATGGTTACCATGCATGGGCATATAGGTTATTTAAGCGAAAAAATGGGCCTTTACCGGATACACGGCGGCGGCATATCACAGGTGCAATGGCTGGGTAATGCCAACCGGCTGCAACTTTCATTTATAGAGATATTCAAACATTTTGATGAATACTCAAAATGGAAATATCATGAATATGTTAGCCAGCGCCTGCAGCGTGGCTATAAAGCAATTATGAATCTGAATCCGCCAAAATCCTCTATTTATTTAAAAGCGCTGTTTAAAACCATTGCGCTTAACCCCCGCCAAAACCTGTCGTTGCTAAAGGACTACCTTATTGTTAATCTTATTCCGCAGAGAGTATATAAAATTTACAAAAGCCTGAGATGAGTGAAGTGCCTGCCGGAGTGTCTATCGTAATTTGTACCTATAACGGCAGAGGCAAACTAGGCCCTACACTGAAACACATTTCGGCGCAGAAAGGTGTTGAACACCTGGGAATAGAAGTGTTATTAATAGACAACGCATCTATTGATGGTACCCGTCAGTTTGCGCAGGAAACATGGAATGGCCTTGGCTCAAAAATTCCATTAACTGTTATTGCCGAACCTAAGACAGGCAAGGCCAATGCATCGGTAACCGGTTTTAATGCTGCCCGATACGGTTTTATACTGGTTTGTGATGATGATAACTGGCTATGCGAAGATTATGTGCAGCAGGCATTTGAAACTATGAGCAGTTTAAACAGGATAGGTGTTTTAGGCGGACGGGGAGTTGCCGCTTTTGAGGGCGATGAACCGAAGTGGTTTAGCAAATACAGCCGCATCTTTGCTGTGGGCCCTCAATGTGCGAAAGACGGTGATGTGACAGATGAAATTGATTTTTTATGGGGAGCGGGCATGGTGTTCCGGAAAGAGGCCTGGACCAGATTGAGGCAACTCAATTACTCCTTTTTTTTGAATGAAACCCGAAATGGAAGTTCAAACTGGGGAGGGGATGACGTGGAATTGTTTGAGATGATAAGGATGATGGGATACAGGATATGGTATAACAACAACCTTACTTTTCAACACTATACGCCCAAAGGACGCGCAACTTACGAATATTTAAAAAGCCGTTTCTATGGTATGGGCCGGTCGAGGTTGTATTTGCAGGCCTATCTTTATTGCCGCACGCATGACGAATTGCCCGGGGGCCAATTAAATTATCCATTATGGCTGGATAAATGGCAATACCGTTTGAGGATATACTTAAAGCAAATGTGGCTACTTTTATTTAAATCAAAAGAGGATGTATCTGACGACTATCTGAAGTTTATTGCACTTAAAGGCGAGCTGCATGAGTTATGGCACCTGAAAGGTGAATACACTGCAATTTTTGAAAAAATACTGGCGATAAAAAAGCGTATTTCGGAAAATCCGGAACTGAAAAGCCCTTGATTATAAACGGCTTTAAGCCTCCCTGTTTACTCATGATTTAAAACGCAAATCATGTCCTATGATCTGGCAAATGCGTTTTACCTGGTCGTTTTCAAGTTCGTAGTAAAGAGGCAGGCATAGTACCCGGCGGCAAATATCCTCACTTACAGGAACCGGATATTTTTTTACATAATTCAGGCCCGAAAGACTGGGGTAAAAATAGCGTCGGGGATAGATAAATTCAGCGTTTAGGGAATCGCGGACACTTAAAAGCGATTTTTCATCTTCAAAAAGTACGGGGTAATAGGAATAATTCATTTCTGTGCCTTCGGGTATAACCGGCCTGGTTATTTTAATGCCTTTACCCAGCAAAAGCTCATCGTACAACTCTGAAAGCTCGCGGCGCTTTTTGATAATCTCCTCAACATAGGGGAAAACACACAGCCCCATAGCGGCATGAAACTCGGAGTTTTTGGCATTAATTCCTACGCCCCAGAAATCTTCCTGCCCCTTATGCCCGAAATTGCGCATGTAACCAAACCGGTGTGCTATCTGGTCGTCATTGGCTACGAGGCCTCCGCCTTCGGTAGTATGAAATAATTTTGTGGCGTGGAAACTAAGGGTTGAGGCATCGCCGTAATTTACCAGCGCCCTGCCCTTGTAATTTACCCCGAATGCATGTGCGGCATCGTATATTACCTTGAGATTATGTTTTTTGGCTACCTTGTCAATAGCCTCAACATCGCAGGGTATACCATAAACGTGCGTTGCAAGAATGGCTGTGGTTTTTTTTGTTATCAGCGCTTCAATCTGCGAAGCGTCAATGGTAAGGCTTTCGCGGTTTATATCGGCAAATACCGGTTCGCAATTCTCCCATACTATTGATGAGGTGGTGGCTACGTATGAAAACGGGGTGGTTATTACCTCGCCGGTAATACCCAGTCCTTTAATGGCGATTTGCAGGGCCGAGGTGCCGTTGTTTAAAAAAATAAAGTGGTTGGCCCCGAAATAATCCTTCAGTTTTTCTTCAAGCTCTAAAAGCAGGGGGCCGTTATTGGTTAAATGTGCACGGCTCCAAATACCCTCCAGCATTTTGGTATAATTTTCAATGGGGGGTAAAAATGATTTGGTTACGTTTATCATAAGTACTGCTTTTGTGTTCCGGCCTTTATAAAAATAAATAAATTGCGTTAACCGGTTAATTAATTACCTGAATACTTGGCATACTGCGGCATCATACGGTCATTGCGCTTCGGAATATTTTGAGATAATCTGCCCGTAATCCCTGTGATGAGAACTTTTCCTCAATAGTCTTTCGTCCGGCTTGCCCTATTTGAACACGCAGTTCCGGGTTTTCAATCAGCAGGGTAAGCTTGGCAATCCACTCATCGGCATTGGTGGCTAAAAAACCATTTACCCCATCTTCAATAACATCTGTGTTCATACCTACTGCGGCCAGCACAGCAGGCACCTGAAGGCCCATATACTGCAACCCTTTCATAGCGCATTTGCCCTTGCTCCAGTTATCATCAGGCAGAGGCATAATACCAATATCAAAAGAGGCAATAGTGCCTACCTCCGACTCAAAACTCCAGGCGGTGCCCTGTATTTCCAGTTCTTCATTTTTGTAGTGGGGATCGCCGTATACTTCAAACTTTAAACGGGCACCGAATTTGTTTTTAAGCTTTTTAAGTACGGGTATAATCGTTTCAAAATGTTCAATGGTAGTGTGGCTTCCGCTCCAGCCAATGGTTATGGTATCACCGGCTTTGCGGGGAAGGATGGGTATGCGGTAAAAGTCGAGGTCAATGGTTGAGGGAAATACAATTATATTCTTAT
>CAISWS010000447.1 GCA_903889265.1 uncultured Bacteroidota bacterium | reverse complement strand
TGTATTTCTCGGCTGTTAACTCCGTGCCTCCGTGCGAAATAATTTTTCAAATATTAGCTTAACGGCAGGTCAAAAATATTTACGCCCATTATGATATTTTTACCGGCAATTACTTAACCCATGTATATCCCCAAATACTACGAAGAAAAAGATTGGAATGAGATAGAGCAACTCATAAAAGAGCATGGCTTTGCCACCCTAATCAGTATCAAAAACCAGGAACCCATTGCAGCGCATATTCCGCTGGAGTTAGCGAGAAACGAAGCGGGGGAATATATACTGGTAGGACACGTTTCAAGAGCAAACCCCATATGGAAAAGCTTTGAAACAGACCAAAATGTTTTAGCCATTTTTATGGGCCCTCATGCCTATGTTTCGCCAAGCTGGTATAACCATAAAAATGTTCCTACCTGGAATTATAAGGCGGTGCATGTTTACGGCAAAGCCTCGGTTTTAGAGGGTGAAAAACGCAACGCAGCGTTAAATAAAATGATGGACCGTTATGAACAACTGCATGCCGAGCACCCTGCAAAGATGAGTGAGTTTGCAGAGCATGACTTGCAAAAAGACCTGAACGGCCTCGTTGCTTTCGAAATCAAAATAGAGCGCTTTGAAGCCGCCAGCAAACTAAGCCAAAACCGCGACGCTGAAAGCTACCAAAGCGTAATTGACCACCTTAAAACATCCGATGCCTACGATTCAAAGCAGATTGCAGAGGAGATGGAGAAAAGAAAAAAGTAAGTAGGATGCATATCACATTTTCACCACTCAGCAAAAATCCCGGTTGGCGGGGACGCCAACCGGGTAGTCGTACGTGGTTGGCGTCCCCGCCAACCACTATGTCACTGGCTGCAAAAAAAATACAACCATGACCATAGAAGAAGCCCAAAAAACCGTTGACACCTGGATAACCACCACCGGCGTCCGCTACTTTAACGAACTAACCAACATGGCCATGCTTACCGAAGAAGTAGGCGAAGTTGCCCGCATTATAGCCCGCAAATACGGCGAACAAAGCTTTAAAGACAGCGACAAAAATAAGGAGCTTAGCGATGAACTGGCCGATGTGCTTTTTGTTTTAATCTGCCTCGCCAACCAAACCGGCGTTGACCTTACAGAAGCCCTGCAAAAAAATCTGGATAAGAAAACAATCAGGGATGGGGACAGGCATAAGAATAACCAAAAGCTGGACTCATAGATTTGACAACTTTTTAAAAGTTGTCAAATCTGCCACCGACAAAAACTTAGGCTGCTACTTTGCGCTCTTTGCGGTAAAATGCATTCATGTATTTAACTCACCGGGTTCAGCGTAATACTGAAAATTTTATACGAACCCATATCGCGGCCGTAATAAAATTTATCCAGCGCCTCATACATGTTCTTAGCGCGAAAATAGGAGGTGTGTAGTTTGTTTTCGCCCACTTTAATCCATTGTATGGTCAGGCTGCTTTCCCGGTGATAATGCTCATTAATGTATTCGAGCATTTTCTTTAAAGCATCTACTTTATCAGTCCCGGTTTCTGTATGAAAAAGGAATGACTGGTCATGCTTCGGATTAACTGTTACCAGGTCAAGCTTAACAGTTTCGTTCTTCTGCTTGTAATTAAAAATAAGGTTTTGAGGATCGAGCCCAAGGCGGTCTGCAATATCCTTTTGGTAACGGGCTACCTCTACATTTTGGTCCTGACGGGTCATAAGGTTAATTCGGCTATTCGGTTATTTGGATGATTGGGTAGTCGGGGATTTGAGTTTGGCTTTTTCACTTCGTACCCATTTAATATACCCGTTTAATTTTGCATGGATAGTTTCTGTTTCTGCAATTAATCTATTATAGTCACCTTCCTCAATCATCATTCGCACTTTCGCTTTTCTTAACCACGATTGTGTTTCTGTTATTGAGCCACGGCTATAGTAATAAAATTGTTGGCTTTCGCCGTAAAAATGCCTTCCATATCCTTCAGCAATATTTGCTGAAATTGAACCTGCAGATCTCACTAATTGTTTGCCAACAGTATCCTTCTGAAAATAAGTCCATTTATCTACAATGAACCAAATATCATTCGAAAAAGCTTCAGCTAAAGAATAAACACTAAGTGTATCAAGTTTGTAATCCATTCCTGAATTATTTACAACACCCAAAGCCAAAGGCCCCCACTATCCCAATAACCTATTAACCGAATAACCCAATAGCCTGATTTAGCTTATTTTATCTGCAATGCTGTCTACAATACCATATTCAAGCGCCTCTTTTGCATTCATCCAATGGTCGCGGTCAAAGTCTTTTAAAACCTGCTCGTATGTTTTACCACAGTTTTTGGCAAGTATATCAGCGCTTATCTCCTTAATCTTCTGAATTTCAGCAGCTGTAATTTCAATGTCCGTTGCCTGGCCATACATACCACCTAACGATGGTTGATGTATCATTACCCTGCCACTTGGCCAAATCTGTCTTTTGCCTTTAGCGCCACCGCTTAAAAGGATAGAGCCCATAGAGGCTGCCAAACCGATACAAATAGTATGCACTGGCGATGATATCATCTGCATGGCATCATAAATAACCATGCCACTGGTAACAACACCACCGGGGCTGTTGATGTAAAAGAAAATGTCTTTTCCGGGGTCGCTGGCCTCTAAAAAAAGTAAACGGTTTACCACTTTCTCAGCCGATTCATCATGCACCGGGCCCCATAAAAACACTTTACGCTGCTCAAGGAATTTACTGTCGAAGCGCATCATGCCCCCGGCAAATTTTTCCATTAACTTATCTGGTTCTACGTTTGGCAATTCCGGTTTTTCGGGTTCTTCTAGTCTTAGGTTCATGTTCTGTTTTGTTGTATTGACGAGTTCAAAAATAGAATATTTTGCAAGTTGCTATAATCTGATTTGGCTCAGGGGCTTTTTTAAATCTGTCTACTTATTAATTTTACTTCAAATTTTTTAAATGAGCACCGAGTCACCCACTCCTGAAAACCCCGCTGCAGAGGTAGTTAAACCTAAGTCAAAAACCAGGCTTTACCTTATAGCAGGTATCCTGATTTTATTGGTTGCCGGAGCAATTTTCTACTTTAACAGAAGTGTTACCACAAATGTTCCCGAACCCGAAAAAAAGAAAGAACCCTTATATCACCGCGATGAGCCCGCCGTAAAGCAGATTATGCAAAGCGATTACAAGGAAAAAGTGCGCGAAATGCTGGATAGCGGAAAAAGCGTTATGGAAATCTCCAAAGAAACCCGTATCAGGATTGATGAGGTGCGGAAGATTAAGAAGGAGTATAAGAAGGAGAAGGCGGGGGGGTAAGGATTTAAATGTTTATAAAATTAGCATTATCTTCATAGCATGGATCTTACAGAAAGAATAACTGTTAACCCGGAAATATGCAATGGCAAACCTACTTTAAGAGGGAAACGTATTACTGTTAAAACAATTCTGGAATACATTGCGGCGGGCGAAACAATTGAAAATATCCTGAAGGCTTATCCCATATTGGAGGAAGATGATATTAAAGCATCCCTTCAATTTGCCGCACAGGTCATGGATCACGGCATTCAAAGTATAAAGGTTAGCTGACCTTATGAAATTTATTGTCGACGTTAATCTTCCAAAGTTTTTTAGCTATTTCAATTCACCACAGTTTATCCATTTGGTTGATATAAACGATGAGTGGACAGATCTGCAATTATGGGATTATGCTTTACAAAACGGTCTGGTAATTTTAACCAAGGACTCAGATTTTTATAACCGGTCAATAATAAGCACCATTAAACCCAAAGTTGTATATTTTCAAATTGGCAATACTACTTTGAAAGAATTACACGACTATTTTTCGAAAAACTGGTTGTTTATATTAAAGGCATTAGAAAATAACTTCCTGATTGTAGTTTATCCTGATTCTATTCAAACCCTGCTGTAATTTGAGGTGTTCACTCCTAAACCTCAATGTGGAAAAATCATCCGCCGCAACCCGTTTCTTCTTGTGATTTTAGCAGCACTGAACTATGCTGTTTTCATTATTCGATAATTTAACGCTTACCAAACCTAAACCTGTAGAGGAACCACCTCCGCGGCAGCAGTTTGAAATTACCGTAAACGGTGAAAACGTCCCCGTACGCATTCTTTACGAAGCCCGGTACAATAACCGCGTTACCGTCAATAAAAACGGCATCCTTATCCGAATCTCCGAAAAACAGCACAAAGACGAACAGCGCAAGCAAATTGATAACCTGCTTAAATGGGCTAAAGAAAAGCTGCATGATAAACCCGAACTGATAGATAGCCAGCAACAACGCGTATATGTAAACGGCGAGATATTGAGGGTGGGCGACTATGAATTCGTAATTTCTGTTTTTCATCATGATAAAGCCAAATCATCGGCTAAAATATTTAAGAACAATATTGTGTTGTCCATAGCAAGGGGCTTAACCAAAGATGCAGAGGCAGATGCTTCGTCTTACCTGGTTGCCAAGTGCTTATGTAAGTTTTTTTTACCCATTGTTACGCAAAGGCTTCACGAGCTCAATAACCTTTATTTTAAAAAGCAATTAAACGTTGTTAGTATGAAATATGCCACCAGCTTTTGGGGGCATTGCTCGCGCAATGGAAATATTGTTATATCCGTGCGCCTTTTGTTTGCACCGGCACGCACCGTTGATTATGTATTAATACACGAGTTGGCTCATTTGGTTCATCACGACCACTCAGCCCGGTTCTGGAAAGTTGTTGAGCAGGTAATGCCTGACTATAAAAATCATGAGAAACATTTGAAGGATAACAGTACTAAATACTACCTGTAAGAGGGTTTCCTTAAAAATTATGTAGTTTCACCGCCCGAAATTCAAGTAGATATTAAGTGGCTAAGCCTAAAAATGTAATCTTAATTGTAGCCGATAGCTTGCGCTTTGATTCTGCTTATCAGCAGGCGGGGCCGCAGGTTCCGTATCTCGAACAAAATGCTATTCAGTTTACCAATGCCCGCAGCGCCGGCTGCTGGACTTTGCCTGCTACCTGCTCTATGTTTACCGGTATGCTGCCTCACCAGCACGGTGCCACTTCCCAAAGCCGCTGGCTTAAAAACGAAATCCCTTCACTGCCCGAACAGTTGAAAACTGCCGGCTACAGGCCCATTCAGGTTTCCGCTAATATTGTTACTACCGATATTTTTAATGTTAGCAAGGGCTTTGATGAAGTTTACCGTACCTGGGACTTTGCCGAATCAAAACATCAATGGTTACTGCGTTTGGTACTGGCCGCTAACCGGCCCCGCATCAGAAGGTTGGTATTAAAACCTAACGACCAGGTATTTGAAAAAATCAGTGAAGACCTCCGCCAGGGTATTATCTGGGCGCAGAGAACTTCAACCGATTCGTTTAATAAAGCGCGTAAACTGATAGCCGAAAATAACGCCAAAGGCCAGGGCGTTTTTATGTTCATTAACCTGATGGAAACCCACTATCCATACCACATTGCCGATAAGTTTACCTTAATGAACAAAAATCTGTTAGGGAAAATACACGAATGGAAGATTTTGTATAATGTACTTTCTCAAACGTTTTTGACCAGGGATAAAGAAGTGCTTACACCAGCGGATTTGAAACTAATGCACGAAAAGCAAAAGCTTGGTTGGAAACTGGTGAAAGACGAAATAGATGCCTTTTGTAAAGAAATGCATGACGGGCAGGATAACCTGGTTGTTTTCTGCTCAGACCACGGCGAAAACTTTGGCGACCAGGGCTGGCAGTATCATTTCAGCAATGTAACTGATGGGGGCAATCGCGTCCCTTTATTCTGGTTAGACCATGAACATGGTAAAGGAGAAACCAAGTCCTACAATGTAAGCGCCAGGTATATGTATCATGATATCATGCGTGCCTGTGGTGCCGATGCAGGTGAAGCTACCCTGATGAAGGAAACCGAAAACAATTTACCGCTTATACAAAGTTTTTGGTACGATAATGATGGGCGCACCATGGAGAAATACAAATACAACCAGGTAGCCTTTATTCAGGATGATAAACGCTTTGTTTTAAGGGCGGGCGAATGGATGTACGCACCGGTTGGCAATAATGGCAATGAACCGCTTTTCGAATACGTCGACAAAAGCTTTAACCCCCTGGAAGAATTAGGCCTGGAGGCAGAAAGAAAAAAATACCTCGAAAAGTCTATTAAAGATTTCACGGGTTTCTCTGAAAAAATAATGAATAAAGGGAAATAGCACCCCAAAAGAAGTAGAGTAAACGTTATAGTTGATGAATATTGAGGAACTGCGCGATTACTGCCTTTTAAAGCCCGGAGTAACTGAAGATACCCCCTTTGGGCCCGAAACCCTGGTATTTAAGGTAATGGGCAAGGTTTTTTTGCTGACTGGCTTGACTTTTCGGCCTTTTAGAGTTAACTTGAAGATGAATCCGGAACTGGTAGGCGAGTATAGGGATAAATATGTAGATGTAGTGCCCGGATATCACATGAACAAAAAACACTGGAACTCTGTTTATGCAGATAACAAAACAATACCGCATAAAGAGTTGTTGTGGATGATAGACCACTCATACGAACAGGTTGTATTGGGATTACCCAAAAAATTGCAGGAAGAACTTAACCGACTTAAATAACATACTATGTTTTTTTTCCCTTTCATTCTGGTGCTTTTTAGTTTCTTTCTGCATAAAATGGCAATTGATAAAGGGGTTTCGCCCTGGGGCTACCTGGTTGGCTTTATAAGTGGTTTCTTTGTAATCATTTTTGCCACCATTGCGGCCATTATATTCTTTTACGGCATTCACGTTTTAGCCGATGCTGATGCACAAAAAGAAGTGCAGTCCCTTACTCCCTTCACCATGCTATTTGATTTTCTTTTGTTTCTTTATTTCCGCAGAAGAATTGACCGCCTGCCTGATTATCATGACGAGGATGATGACCATAATCTGCCACCTAACGACGGTAAGAAAGACCTTTCTTATTTCAGATAGTTAGCGGCGTCAGCATTTCCAGCTTTAACCTTGTTATCTTGCGCCCACTATGCTTGACTTTATTATTGTGGGGCAAGGCATTGCCGGCAGTATGCTTTCGTGGTTTTTATTGAAAGATAATCAGCAAATACTGGTTATTGATGAACTAAACCTTTCCTCGGCTACCAACATAGCCTCCGGCATCACCAATCCCATTACAGGCCGAAAGTTTGTAAAAACATGGTTGGCCGATGAGCTGATTCCATTTGCCACCTCCACCTATAGGCAGTTTGAAACCATTTTTGGTGAAGAGCTTCTGCATCCCCTATCTATCATCAAGTTGTTCGATTCAGTTAAAGCCCAAAACGATTGGAGTGTACGGTGCGCATCGCCTGAATATTTAGCTTACCTCAAAAACGAGCAGGTAATTTACCTGGACCCCGCTAAAGTAAAGAACGATTTTGGTGGTTTTGAAATTAACGGTGGCAGCCGTACAGATGCGGCCGGCTTTTTAAAGCATTACCGCTTAATGCTTCGGCAAAAAGAACAGCTGCTTGAAGAAAAATTCAATTTTGAAGCATTGGAGGTGAGCGAAAATTTTGTTTCCTACCAGGGCAAAAAAGCAAAAGCAATAATTTTTTGCGAAGGGGCTAATGCTATAGAAAACCCTTATTTTAAGTTCCTTCCCTTTCAACTGGCCAAGGGCGAATGTTTGATATTGAAAATAGACGATTTTTATAACGACAAGGTGATTAATGGCGAAGTGTTTATAATGCCCACACCCGTTAAAGACGAATATTACATAGGCTCAACCCACGAATGGAATTACGATGACGACCAACCCAGCGAAAAGGGTAAAAACGAAATATTGGGCAACCTGTCAACAGTATTAACTGCCCCTTATCAAATAGTAGCACACAAAGCTGCCATAAGGCCTACAGTAAAAGACCGCAGGCCATTTATAGGCTTCCATCCTGAATATAAAAACGTTGGCATATTCAACGGTATGGGCACCAAGGGCCTTTCGTTAGCGCCGTTTTTTGCTAATCATTTTGCGCAGCATTTGGTTACAGGAATACCTCTGATGCAGGAGGTGGATATTAGTAGAATTTAAATCAACAAGCAAATCTCCATTTACAATACTGCGTCAATGGTTTTTATATATTCGTAAGCAAAAAGCATTATAAGGGTGGGCGGTAATAAAAATTTTGGGTTCCAAATCTTTGATTACACAAAACACATGCTTGAAAAGGCCGATGAAAGAGATATTGCTCTAGAGCTGGTAGAACAAACAATTGAATATCGCGAAAGGATTGCTGAATATTCGGACGATAAACCATATAAAAGCTATCTGTACTTGTCAATATTTAACCACAAGCCATTGCATGTATGCTTTGCAATAGTGAATGCGAAGGAGTGTAAAGTGATTACCGCTTATGAGCCAAGTTTGATTATTTTTGAGGAGGATTTCA
>CAISWS010000446.1 GCA_903889265.1 uncultured Bacteroidota bacterium | reverse complement strand
GATAGCACAATCAGTGGCACCAAGAAGGTTGTCAGCAAAATCAAAATAATAGCCAGTCCGTCTACAGATAAAGCAAATGAAATATTGGGGTTGCTTATCCAGGGCTGAGAAAACGTAATAGGTGCAAGGCCTCCTTCTGAAAGGCTTTTTTTCAGCAAATAGGATACAACAAATTCAACCACGGCAGCAGTAAACGCCACATACTTAGCCTGCTTGTTTCCCGAAAGGTAAACCAGCGCCGCAGCAACTAATGGAAAAAATAATACACCAAGTAACAACATCCTGCTTCTTCCCTATTTAATGATAAAAGCAAATAAAAATATAGCCACCACACTCAACACCATGGCTAACAGGTAAAACCCTATATAACCACTCTGTAATTTCCTAAGCTGATTTCCAACACCAACAGATAACTTACCCGACCGGTTAACAACGCCATCAACAATAATCCGGTCCACCACATCATAAAACATTTCCGATAACTCGCCAATCGGCGCTACTACAAACAGGTTATAAATCTCATCAACATAGTATTTGTTGTAAACCCATCTTCTTACAAAACTGATAGGGGCTCCTTCAGCGTTCGGCGTTTCTGCTTTTGATACATACTTAAAGTAGGCGTAGGCAATGCTAAGCAACGCTGCTATAAACGCACCGGCCATTAATGCAATATCTGTTGACATAGAAGCCCCTTCGGCTGTTTCATTATGAGCGGATAAAGCCTGCGCAAACACCGGCGCCAAAAATCCTTTTAAAGCATGATGGTATCCTAATCCTTCAGGCAATCCCATAAAACCACCCACCGCAGCTAACAATGCCAGCACAACAAGCGGTAGTGTAATCAATGAAGGAGATTCATGCAAATGATGCTTCTGCTCTTCTGTCCCTCTGAATTCTCCGGTAAAGGTTAAGAACACAAGGCGGAACATGTAGAATGCTGTAAGAATGGATGCGATTGAAGCAACGGCCCACAACACTTTGTCATGCTCAAATGCAGCCGCAAGAATTTCGTCTTTCGAGAAGAAACCAGAGAAAGGAAATACACCAGATATAGCCAAAGAAGAAATCAGGAAAGTCCAGAAAGTAACAGGCATCCATTTTCTTAAACCACCCATTTTACGGATATCCTGCTCTCCGGCTAAAGCATGTATTACTGAACCCGAACCAAGGAACAAACAAGCCTTAAAGAATGCATGGGTTACCACATGGAAAACCGCTGAGTTAAACGCCCCAACACCCAAAGCCATAAACATTAAACCCAACTGGGATACGGTAGAATAAGCCAAAACCTTTTTAATATCATTTTGCATGATACCGATTGTTGCCGCAAACAAAGCAGTAGCCGCACCAATAAAGGCTACAAACTGAAGTGTTTCAGGAGCCAGCACATAAATAAAATGCGCACGGGCAATCATGTATATACCGGCAGTAACCATGGTTGCAGCATGTATTAAAGCCGAAACCGGTGTAGGGCCGGCCATTGCATCGGGCAACCAGGTATACAAAGGCAACTGCGCCGATTTACCCATGGCACCAATAAACAGCAGCATAGTAATGGCCACCATTAAACCGTGGTTTACAGCACCAGCTGAAACTGCAGTTTGAAGTAAACCGAAGTTCAGGGTTTTAAAGTTGTAGAGAATCAGGAACATGCCTACCAGGAAACCTAAGTCACCAATTCGGTTCATTACAAAGGCTTTCTTGGCTGCATTGTTGTAATCCTGGTTTTTATACCAAAAACCAATTAGCAGGTAAGAACATAAACCAACACCCTCCCAGCCAATAAACGTTATCAGAAAGTTATTGCCCAAAACCAGCAACAACATGAAGAAAATAAACAGGTTAAGGTATGAGAAGAAAATGCTGAAGTTATCATCTTCATGCATGTAGGATATAGAATAAAGATGTATCAGGAAACCAACGCCTGTAATTACCATTAGCCAGGTAACCGAAAGCTGATCAAGCAGGATACCGAAGTTAATTTTAAAATCACCGAACGATATCCAGTCAAAAACATTTACATCAATCTTCTGCTGCGTGCCGTTTAAGAACCCAACAAAGAAGATAGAAGACAAAATAAATGAACCCAGTATTGAAGCCGACCCGATGATACCCGATACATTTTTCGGTAATGATTTACCGATGAAGGCATTGATAAGAAACCCAATCAGGGGCAATAAGATGATTAAGTATAGATTAAGCATTTCAACTTATCCCGGTTTCCTCTTCAGGCTTAACAGGGACCTTTTATTTTTTTAAGTTCAATAAACCAATACTACCACTTCAGATTCTTCAACTCGTCAATATCAATAGAGTGCAGATTCTTAAATATCGTTACTAATATGGCCAGGCCCACAGCTACTTCGGCAGCGGCAACCGCCATTACAAAAAATACAAACACCTGCCCGTTGGCATCGTTATGATAAACCGAAAAAGCAACCAGCAACAGGTTAACCGCATTCAGCATCATTTCCACGCTCATAAAAATGATAATGGCATTTCTTCTGAACAATACACCCAGCACACCAATACAAAACAGGGCCGCACTTACAATAATGTAATACTGTATGGGAACTACTGTAAAAATATTCAAAATCACATTCAACATTTCACTATTATTTAGTGTCTGTAACTTTCTCTTTCTTGGATAATAACACCGCTCCTATCATAGCACTTAAAAACAATACCGAAGTAAACTCAAACGGAAACAGGTATTGGTTTAATAACACACTTCCTAAATTCTTAACAGTAGACAGTGTGGGGTTCGCCTCCATCGGTATTGGCATATTATCTGCCTTGATTAATACCAGTATAAATATAGTTCCCAATAAACATGCAGTAATCACCGCGCCAAGCCTGGCTAAGGCAGGTTTGTGTTTTTCAGTTTCTTCATTCAGATTCATCAGCATCAGTGTAGAAAGAAACAGAACCATAATGGCACCCACATAAACTATCAGGTTTACCATAGCCAGAAACTGGGCATTCAATAAAAGATAATGACCGGTAATTGAAAAGAAGAATATAATGAGATAGAGTATAGAATGAACCGGATTGCGGGATGCAACGGTCATCAAACCGCTAAATATCCCGAGTGCTGATAAAAAAAAGAAAATGTATAACTCCACCCCTTTACTTTATTAATTAACGTTCTTAATAAAATCCAATACTAATGCGCCTTATCTTCCAAAGGCATTACTAACTTGTCTTTCCCATAAATAAAACCGGTGCGCTGATAGTCTGATGAAACCATATCTTCCGTTAAGAAAATAGCTTCCTTCGGACAAGCTTCTTCGCACAAACCACAGAAAATACAACGCAGCATATTGATTTCATACACAGCTGCATATTTCTCCTCACGGAATAGGTTCTCCTCGCCTTTTTTGCGTTCCGCTGCCGTCATGGTAATAGCCTCTGCCGGACAGGCCAAAGCACATAAACCACAGGCCGTACAGCGTTCTGCACCTTTCTCATCGCGCATTTAAATATGGCGGCCCCGGAATACCGGCGAAAACTCGCGTTTCTGCTCAGGATACTGAACCGTTACTTTTTTCTTAAAGAAGTGCCTGAGGGTAATGCCCATACCTTTAAGAATGGCCGGAAGGTATAGCTGTTCCGTAAAGGTCATCACCTTATTGGATGCTTCTACTTTTCTACCTGATAAACTTACCTTCTCAAATTCAGTTGCCATAATAAAACGGTCGCAAAAATAATTTTACTGCGTAATTAAACTACACTACTTTGTTAACAAAATTGCACCACCGGTCAAAACAATATTCAATATCGATAAAGGAATAAGGATTTTCCATCCCAGATTCATTAACTGATCATAACGGAACCTTGGAACTGTCCACCTAACCCACATGTAAAAGAAGATGAAGAACACTATTTTGGCAAACAGAACACCAACACCCACCAATACTGCCAGGTTAGAGCCGATATTACCCAAAGCACCAGTCAGGGCATTATGCACCCAATCCATTCCCGGGTAATTATAGCCGCCAAAAAATATCACGGATATAATAGTGGAAGAAATAAACATGTTTATATATTCAGCAAACAGATAGAAGCCCAGCTTCATACTTGAATATTCTGTGTGATATCCGCCAACCAATTCAGCTTCGCACTCAGGCAAGTCAAACGGGGTTCTGTTGGTCTCGGCAAAAGCACAAATCAAAAATATTAGAAATGCCAGTGGTTGTTTGAATACTATCCATGAAAAGTAAGGTATATGTCCGCTCCAGTCAATAAATCCATGCTGTTGTTCAGCCATGGTGCGCAGGCTTAATGTGCCGGTAAGCATGATTACGGCAATAATTGAAAGTCCCATTGCTACTTCATAAGAAATCATCTGTGAAGAAGCACGCACGGCACCTAAAAGCGAGAACTTATTATCGGAAGCCCAGCCACCAATCATAATTCCATAAACACCAAAAGAAACCATGCCAAAAATAAACAACAGGGCAACGTCAATATCAGCAGCCTGGATAGGAATAGCCCTGCCAAAAAGGTTCAGGGTTCCCCCCCACGGAATAACGGCACTGGTCATAAGGGCAGTTACAATAAACAAACCCGGACCCAGAATAAACAGAAACTTGTTTTTGGTAGCCGGTATAAAATCTTCTTTGGTAAACATTTTCAAACCATCAGCCAGTGGTTGAAAGATACCCCCATACCCCGCACGGTTGGGGCCCGGACGGTCCTGCATATATCCTGCAACCTTCCTTTCCGCAAAAGTTGAGTAAAGTGCAACAAACATGGTAATAGCAAACACTACCAGAATTATTGCAAACTGTATTCCTAATTGTATGTAATCCATTGTTG
>CAISWS010000445.1 GCA_903889265.1 uncultured Bacteroidota bacterium | reverse complement strand
CGGTGGACTATACAAGGAGCACAATATATTGTTAACCTGAGGGCAAATAAAAAGAGCCAGCAATGGGATATGGTTACTCAATTAATCAAAAAAGCTGCATAGTGCAATTTGTCCTACACCCTTACCAGATAACAATGATTTAATTTTGTTTCCCCCTTCCACATCCGTTAAACTCTTCCAGCAGTTCGGTAATTTTTAAAGCCCTGGCATTTTTGTCAACCACCTTCTTCATTACCTCCGGGCACGATTTAAAAAAAACGCCGCACTCACTTATCGAAACGGCGTTCATATTAAGTGTATTATCAACGTGCACCTGCATTAAAGCCTTATTGTAATACACATAATACTCATCCGATACCTTTTGATTAAGCGTGCTGATTGTTTCCCCGTGTTGCGAAACACTGATGGTCATGTTCCCTGCCTTGCCCGGCATTTGGATATATAACAGCTTGCAGGGCCCTTCGGTTATTACCCGGTATATATGAAATTGCCCGGGGCAACTATGGTTACAGTTAAGAACCAGAAAATGGTTATTCCCAACCGGCCTGCCAGGTATTAATACCTCGCTAATATTACCGATAGGGGTTATAACCTCCTTACCATCCGCATGGCGTATTATTATTTCCTGCACGGGCAGTAAGCATCCTAATGCACTAAAATCTTTTTTGTTTTTCAGCTGCGCGGTTATTGCATCGCCGCTTTTTGTAATAAGGATGCAATCTGTCCATTGCTGGTTTTGAGCCTGGGGTGCGGTTTTTTGAGCCTTTAGTAACAAGGCCGTAAACAAAACTAAAATGAATAAGCCCCCGGTATTTTTCATATCAAGTAAATATTAACGGAAGGGGGGGGCGGTTATTGCGGCTGATAAGCTGTAATTAATGCTTCCGCCTTTTTTCGCATTTGATCCGGCATAGCTACTGCACGACGTAACTGACTATCAATATGCACCCCGTTTAGCCAGGTAATAGCAGCAACTTCACCGGTGTCAGAGTTAATCATTTCATGGAAAAATCGAATGGATTTTTCTTTAACCTCCGTAAGGCCCGAGCGTACATGCACGAGATTGCCGGGCAGTAACTCTTTACGGTAAACAATGCGCTGCTCTGCGGCAACCATGCCCTTGTTTTCAGTTTTCATATACTGTTGTGTAGCGCCGAAAAGGCTTACCAGGTTCCAGGTGGCTTCATCAAATTTGCCCACGTACCACATTACATTCATGTGCCCCATGTGGTCGCAATGCCAGGGATATACAATGCCGCGATAAGTTATTTCAAGCTTGTCCATTCATTAGTTCGTATTGCTCAAATCACGCTTCTTGTATCTGTTATTTATACATCAAACTCATTCTTATATCCGGCTATCCGTATTTCGCGCACGCTGTTTTCTACTTTTTCGCGCATTTGTATTTTCATTGCTACCAGCTTATCTGAAACCACTTTGTTGCTGGTGCCAATAATTTGTGCTGCCAGTATGCCGGCATTTTTTGCGCCGTTTAAAGCTACCGTAGCAACCGGCACCCCGCCCGGCATTTGCAGAATAGATAATACCGAATCCCATCCATCAATTGAATTGCTTGATTTAACAGGCACACCTATAACAGGTAATGTGGTAACTGCTGCAACCATACCTGGCAAATGCGCTGCACCACCGGCCCCGGCTATAATCACTTTCAGGCCCCTTTCTTTGGCGGTAAGGGCATAATCCATCATCCGTTGCGGGGTTCGGTGGGCCGATACCACGGTCAATTCAAATTCAACACTCAGTTGGTTAAGTATTTCAGCTGCTTCCTGCATTATTTTAAGGTCGCTTTCGCTTCCCATTATAATTCCTACCTGTGGTTGGCTCATGTTATTTTTTGTGTTGCAAATTTAAGATTAGCTGCGTGTTATAACAACACCGCCTTATTTATTTGAAAAATACATTTTAGTGTCTACCCATTTAAAAGAATGTATTTTATTATTTGTATTCCTCTGCATTTCTCTTCGTACGAAATGTAATTTGTTTGCAGCTGTCTGCAACACCCTATCTATAAATACCTTTCCTTCAGCACCTGCATATGATGCAATTCGTGCCCCGAAATAATAAATCCCAAAGCCCTTACTGAAATTCCTTGCCCGTTTGCCATACCCATCCTGAGAGATACTTCATCACTAAATCCTTCAAACAAAAGGATGTTGCTTTCGCGCAGGTGTTTGTATTCCTCCAGCAATAAATCCATGCCTCGTTTATCGGCGTTGTATTCTGTAGCATAGGCATCTTCATCAAAACCAGGCAAAGGGGTTTTGTCGTTGCGGGCAAATACCAGGGCCCTGTAGACAAATACCCGTTCACAATCCAACATATGTTGTAATACTTCTGTAATGCTCCACTTACCCTGTGCGTAGCGATAGGTATGCTTTTCAACAGGTATTTCCTGCAAAAACGCCAGCACTTTCCGGTGGCTGTCTTTTAACGCTTCCAACAGGTCATTTTGTGGAACCTTACCAATATAGGTATGGTAATAAGGGGCGTATTCGTTTTCGGGTGGTTTGGTAATTGGCATATAAGTGATTTGAAAAGCTAATTTACAAATACCCGGCATTTGCTGTTGAATGAATCAATATACTTAGGCGAAGCGTGGATAAATAATATTAGGCAAGCTCATTTTTCAGCCTTAAATTCATGTAATGAAAAAATATTCCCTCCTTGTTTTAGTATGTTGTCTCGTAGTCTTAACCTCCCGTTTAAATGCGGGAAATGGCACTGTTAAAACGAAGCCTACGGCGTTGGCCACAGGTAAAAGTGAAGATTTTGCAGGAACCTGGAAAGGAAACGAACAGTGCCAGGCTGTAAGCGCCCCGGTTGCTGTTTTGACGATTACTACGGATGGGCCCGATCAGGTGTTTATTAGCGGAGCCTATAGCCTGCAGGGAAAAATACGGGGAGTTATCAAAGGCAATACGGTTACCATTCCAAGGCAGGTGGTAGAAGACCCTAATTTTAAAAATGTGCAGATTGAAGGCAGTCTTACTATAGATTCAAACCACAAAACGCTTACCGGCGTGTTTGCCGTACTAAATAATGATACCCGCGATGGCTGTACGGTTAATTACCACAGGTAGCTTAGGGTATTGGTCACTTACTTAATATAGTTTTGCGAATGCCTTCTAAAATCAGTTCGTTTTTTTGTGGTGTGCTTATTTGGGCAATACTGATGTTGTTTGGCACATCCTGCAAAAAAACGGCTCCAATGCCCTGGCCCAGTCAGACTTTCGCCGGAGTATTTAGCGGTAATGATGTTTGCCTCATATCGGGAACTAATAGCAATAGTATAACGGTTACAGCAACCAGTGCTAACCAGGTTAATATTGCAAATCTTTACGGTTCGGGAAAGGTTTTTTATGCAACGGTAAGCAACGATAGCTGCTATATACAACCCCAGGTTTATAATAACGCTTCAGGCAATGCACTGATGCAGGGAAGTTTTGTAATGTTTAACGATACCATTAAGCTGTCAATAATAATTTCCAGTTTCGGCCAGGAAGATAGGTGTAATGCAGTTTTAGTTAAAAGCCAATAATGCTTTAACCAATTTTATCCCTGGTTTTTTTCCAGTCTGTTTCCAATTTTTTCATTTTGGTAACAAGGCCGGTAGCCCGGTCGGGCATTTCTTTCAGGCCTTCCACCAACTGGCCCAGTTCGGGTATCAGTTCCTGGTAGCATTTTTCAGGGTCCGTTACATTCCATTCAGGCTGGTTTATTTTAAGGTCAATCATCCGGTTCATAAACTTATCGCTTCGTTCAAGCAGCACCTTTAAATCGGCAAACAGTTTGTTGGCCATCAGGGTAAAATCATCAAAATGGTTCATGTAAAGCACCAGTTTTTCGTATGCCATAGGGCCGCCCTGCTCACTTTCCTCGTGCGATATTTTTTGCACAATCCGGTTCAATTCCGGCTCGGTGTGTTCAACAAACCTTTTAGCCATCGGGTAAAACTCGCGCGTCAGCGAATGAACGTTGGTATATGCTTCTGTAAAATCATGATATAACGAATTGTAATTTTTCGAAGTTGGCTGGGGGGATATCATAAATAC
Organism: uncultured Bacteroidota bacterium; assembly: GCA_903889265.1. Lineage (GTDB taxonomy): Bacteria > Bacteroidota > Bacteroidia > Chitinophagales > LD1 > Bog-950. The sequence goes on along the minus strand of CAISWS010000445.1, from coordinate 10,677 downwards.
AGGTTTTATATCTTTTAGCGCAGCGGAGGCATAAAAGTTCCGGTTTTAAACAGGTAAACAACATTGCATAATTTGTTCCGCTAAAAAGTTAGGTTTAGCTTAGTGCCTAAAACTATTTTGTTTTGGCATTTACAATCCTGTATGCGTATTAAAGTCTTTATAACCGGTATTCTTGTTCTGAGTTCACTTGGCATTGTAAACGCATGGATGCTTAATCATCCATCAGCAAAGTCAGTATCCGGCACAACAGAGCAGACTAATGATACAATCCCCAAAAGGAACCTGCACGGCAAGGGTCGCCGTATTAATCCATATCCCATCGTTCTTCAAAAATTCTTCACCCATGTGTGGAAAGGCTATACTATTTGCAACGGCGATACTACTAAGATACCTTCGGAGCTTACTGTTACCGGTAAGGACTCAGTAGATGTTTATGTTTCAGGCCTTATTCATCACAAAAGCAAGCTCTCAGGCGCCGTAAGGGGATATATGATTATTGTTGAATCTCAGAAAATCCGTTCCCCCAAAGGTGAACATTTGGTTGAGGGCACTTTCATATTATCTAACGACTTTAATTCATTAACCGGTAATTATACCAACAAATTAAATGGCAAAACCGATACCTGCACGGCAGTTTATCACCCTGTTCAATAATGTTATTACTGAAGTAGTTTACTTGCCGCCAGGTAAGATAGTACCGAAACACTGCCGGTTAACACAATCCCCCAGATTATATCTGCAATAACCACCACCAGTGGCCATTTATCAATAGTAGCCATATTGGTAAGGTCGTAAGTAGCGTAACACACCATGCCTAAAATTGCACCATTTAACAGCGCGGTTTGCCAGCTTGCATCCTTTACCGATGGCAACACAGCAAAGTATAAAATGCCTCCAATATAAATGAGGTAAAATACTATAGCAGCACCCCAGTTTACATTGCCCGAAAGTATAAACCCAAGCTTCTCTTTGTAAAAGTTACGGGCAATAAGGCCAAGCCAAACCATATCTATCGCAAAAAATATAACCGTGGTTATAACATAAGTAAGCAACACTTTCATATAAAAAATATTTTTTTGTATGTGATATGTGCGGGTAAAGTTAAGTTTAAAACTTACTGTTATCCTTCTTTTTCCAGCTTTATCTTCTGGTAAGCCTCTTGTATTTGCTGAAACTTCCTAGCCAGTTTTTTCCTTTCTTCTTCGCTGGCATCCTTGTTACGGTCGGGGTGGTATTTTAGAACCAGTTTGCGGTAGGTGGCCCTTATTTCAGGATAACTCATTTCTACGGTCACTCCCAGTATTTCATAAATATCCGGCACCTGTTCAATCCTCTCCAATTTTATTTTTCTGTATTCTGCATCGTTTACATTCAGGTAGCCGGCTATGCGGAATATGAAATAATTTTTTCGCTCAGTAATTTCGCCATCGCAGGTAGCCAAGTCTACCAAAAAGCGAACAACCTGCACTTTGGTATTGTGCTGGGCATACATGCGCACTTGTCCGCAGGCGGCATTTAAATCATAATCCTTTTGCATGCAAAACTGAAATAAGCGACTGCGTTCGTCGGCATAGGCTTCATCAAAATGGGTATTCAAAAACTTTTCCGTAAACAGCACTTCTCCAGCCGATATTTGCCCATCCAGTTTTATCAGGTGTGCGGCAATTACCATCAGGTTAACTTCAAATTCCGATACACCTTTAACAGTGCCGGTGTTTTTCTTTTTATCATCACTCTGTATCAGCGTGCCAGCAAAGAAACCCAACAGGCCCACAATGGGATTACCGGTTAGCATCCAGCCCAAACTTGCACCCAACCATTTTTCGTACTTAGCCATTTGCCGCCTGCTTGTAACTTAATTTGTCCTTAATCACGTAATAAAGAAGAACAGCCCCCGATAGTATAAACGGTAAATTAAGCGCCTGTGTTTTGCTGATTGCCCCGCCCAAAACCATTTCCCCATCCGGCACCTTAAAAAACTCCAGTAAAAACCTTACGCTGAACACCAGAAGCAAAAATACCACTATATAAATTCCCGGTTTCGAATCCCGGTATTTTTTAAACAGGTAAAGCATTAATAACTGAATCAGAAGATAAGCAACGCTTTCGTATAAAACCACCGGATGCCGGGGCACATTATCCACCTGCTCAAAAATAAAGCCCCAGGGCATTCCGGTAGGCTTACCATAAAGCTCCGAGTTCATCAGGTTTCCAAAGCGGATAAGTGCAGCCATCAGGGGTATTACAATAATACCGTGGTCCACAGTCCATAAAAAACTAAAGTCTTTGTTTCTTTTACAGAAAATATATACACCAAACAAGCCTCCGACAACACCACCGTGGCTGGCCAGTCCCCCCTTCCATACTTCAAAAATTTCAATGGGGTTTTGCAGATAGTAATCGCAGTTGTAGAGAAACACGTGTGCCAGCCGCGAACCTATCAGTCCAAAAACAAACGCATATTGAATAATAATGGTAACTTTTTCCTCATCCTTACCGCACTTTCTGAACACCCAGGTACCTAAAAAAAAGCAGGAGAGGAGCGAAAGCCCCCAAAGAATTCCATACCATTTAGGCGAGTAACCAACGGTATTAAACACGTTAGGGTCGGGGTTCCAATGGATAAACAACAGGTGCTGCAGCATATTGGGGCAAATATCAAATACTAATTGCTAAATCTGAAATGAAATATAAACAGGCCTTACTTCCCAACTTTCACCGAACGCCGGACCCCAAGTTTTTCTATTTTGACGAAGGACTTAGGATGCACAGCTGTTTTAAATAAAAAATCCCCCAAAGTGGAGGATTTTTTATTTAGTAATTGAGCAAGTAATTACCGGATTATCTCCAGTTTACCATAATTCACGTTTCCGCTGGTTATTTCTTTTAACTGGTAAGTATACAAGCCGTTTGTTAGCTGATTTAAAATGATTGTGCTCTTTTCGCCCGCAATAGTTTGTTGTTCAACTAATTTTCCATCCAGGCTGTAAACTGTAAACAAAAATTTGCCTTCAGCCGAGTTAGTTTCAATAGTTAACTGGTTGCTGGCCGGGTTAGGGTAAATTCTTATTAGTGCGGTACTGATGGTATTAATACCGGTGGTATAGCTTACGCTATCGCAGCCGCTTACGGTGCAATGGTTGCCATCGGTTATAGTAACACAATATTGGCCCGGTGCCAGGCCGGTGAGATTGCTGCCAGTTGCACTATTGCTCCATGCATAGTTAAGTGGCGTAGTACCACCCGAACCTAAAGCAATATCAGAACCATCGGTTGCGGTAGAAGAACTTGCGCTGGTAGGATGCAATGTAACTGCAAGTGCAGTTGGCTGGGTAACTGACAGTGCCAATGTATCGGTGCACTGATGGGCATCAATTACTATGGCAGTGTAATTGCCTGCGCTCAGCCCGGTAATTGAAGTGTCTGTTCCCGAGTTAGACCATGCATAACTATAGGGCATTGTTCCTCCGACGGTGGAAACACTCAATACTCCGTTTGATCCTCCATTACAACTAACATTTACTGCCGTGCCGGTAAGTAAAAGGGCTCCGGGTTGATTAATTACTGCGGTAGCAGTGTCAACACAGCCGTTTCCATCGGTTATTACTGCTTTATAAGTACCGGCAGCAACACCTGTTATAGGCTGCGTAGATGGCCCCGAAAGCCATGCATAAGTGTAAGGTTGAGTTCCGCCTGATGCGGTAACCATGGCAGCGCCATTCGATAAGCCATAACAGGTTACTTCTGTTGTGCTCACCGAATCAAAAATTGCGGTTGGTTGGCTAAGGGTAGCCGACACTTCAAATGAGCAATTGTTGTGGTCGGTAATAGTTAAAGTATAAGTCCCTGCCGCAATGCCGGTTAAGCTAACCGTGGTGGCCGCATTACTCCATAAATAATTGATAGGGGTTGCGCCGCCTGATACCGTAACTGCAATTTTACCCGAATTGTTGTTATAGCACGATAGGTTAGTTACAGTATCAGTAGCCGTTGGGCCACCTGGCGTTGCAACTGCGGCTGCTGCCGAAGTTGTGCAACCATGAGCATCTGTTACCGTTACGTCATAGCTACCCGCTCCTAAACCGGTTAAGTTAGAGCCTGTGCTGGCATTGGCCCACAAATAAGTGTAGGGGAATGTACCTGCCGATGCTGCTACCGAAACGGTACCCGTATTAGAACCGCATGATGTTGTACCATTGGTAGGAGTAACTGTAAACGCTACATTATTGGAATTAACGGTTGATGAAGATGTGGTAGAACAACCATGCGAGTCGGTTACAGTTACGCTGTAAGTACCTGCATGAACAGCCGAAAGCGTTGCGGCCGTTGTGCTGTTGCTCCATGCATAAGTATATGGCGAAACGCCAGCCGATGCAGCAGCAGCCACAGAACCGGTTGCCGTGGTGCAGGTTGCTGCGGTAGGGGTAAGGCTAAGGGTGAAAGGGACGTTGCTGGTTGTAACTGCCGCAGTGGCAGAGGCAGAACATCCTTCGGCATCTGTTGCTACAACGTTGTAAGTTGCGGGAGCTACGCCTGAAATTGTAGTTGCCGTAGATGCATTAGACCATGCGTAAGTATAAGGCCCGGTACCTCCAATGCCTGCCGCAACGACACTACCGTTATTTTGAGTGCATGTTGCAGCCGTTGGGGTTGCCGAAACTGATAGTAACGAACAGTCAACCAGAGATAGGTCATCTACATAGGCTATGGTTCCTGCCTGCGAATTATTACCAGTGCCCGAGGCAATAATAATTTGCATAATAGCAGGAGTTGCGCTACTGGTATATGTAATAGGTAAATCAAACTTTGTCCAGGCGCTAACTGTGCTGGTAGTTGTAAATCCTGCGGTGCCTATTGGATTTACAGTGTCAGTACTTGTAAATAATGAGATATTGGCAACAAATGTGTCAACACCTGATGGCGCGTATTGAAACCAACCCCTGAATTTAAGCGGCCTGTAATTAATGGCACAGCCACCGGTTATAGCCTGGGTGCTGGAGTTAATATAACCTGTGGTGATAGTACCAGGCCCTATATTGCCAAAAATACTTTGCGTTTCCAGTTTGGCCGATGCAAGGCCGCTATGCACATGGGCAGCAGCGGTTTCTTTGAAACACACCACTTTACCAACTATAGCTACATCGGTATAGATGTTATCCGACATCCAGTCGGTTGGATCGCTCCATCCGCCGGAATTTGAAGTCCATTGTTCCATGCCACCATTAGGTATAGTGTCGTGCTGGGCAAAGGCTACCATGCCTGATATTACCATCAAAGTCAGTAACAAGGCTCTTGATTTAAAATTATTTTTCATGCGTTTATCGTTTTAGGGGTGCTTAGTCAAAAAAGGCGTGTTGCGGGTAAATGAAACAAAACATTAATCCTGCTCCGCCCGCTTAAAATCTACTTCTCAATTACAATAGAATTGGTATAAACTGCTCCGTTGTTATCAATAGCGCGGATAATATAGGTGCCGGTGCTTAATCCTGTGGTATACAGTGTATTGGTCCCTCCGTTTAAAGAATAAACCTTAATCAATTTTCCTTCGGCACTGTATAAATTAAGAGAAGTCGCATGTATATTACTGTTATCAATCATAAACTGGCCGCTGGCCGGGTTCGGATAAACACTTAGTAATTTGTTTTCCACCTCTTTAACGGAAGCCGGGAAATAAGAATAGCCCAGGTCATCGGCATACAGCGTACTTCCAGCGTTGCCAACACTATTGCTGGAGAAAAGTACTATAAGCGCCGAATCAGGAACTGAGTCGGATGAATAAGTAACATTAAAAGAAAACTGCTGCCATGTTGGAACCGAATCAATAACCAGATAACTACCTTTACCAACAACAACTTCTGAGTCACCGGTGGTGCTCCACCTGGTAAGTGTAATGCTGAAAGCTGCGGTATCTACACCAACTGGATGATATTGGTACCAGCCATTTACGGACGCGGGCCTTGAATGTATAGGTTGTCCACCGCTGAACCCATAGGTGTTGGCGTTAAAACTTCCTACACCCTGGGCAAGGGTGCCCGGTGCGGTATGCCCTTCAACCAGTTTGGTAACCGCCTTGGCTGCATATTTACCGGAATGCACAACCGTAGAGTCCTGATAAACAGTATAAATACTTAGCGTATTTGTTAGGCCATTTAAGGTTGTCCAGTCAGCGGGGTCAGAGTAAGTGCCATCAAATATCCAGTTTTCAAAACCGGCATTGGCAATAGTATCCTGGGCAAAAGTAAAAGCACAGGCAAAAGCAAACAAAACAGTCAGGGTAAAATTTTTCATGCTACGTGGGGTTTATGTTAAAATTTAAAGTGTGCTAAACAAAAATAAAAGATAATGTACCATTTCAAAATTATTATTTAGATTCGGTTCCGCAACGATTAATCAACCAAACAATTTTTTTATGAAGCAATATGTACCCTCTCTACTATTTTTGCTTTTCACCGGACTTTTCCCGGGTGCAATTAAAGCACAAAATACGTACGACCAGGTTTTCTCCCTTATTCAAACACATTGTGCCGGGGCAGCCTGTCATGATGGAACAGTGCCTACATTTAATATTAATGTAAGCCAGGATTCGTTTTATCATGAAATATTAAACCTTACCCCTGTTAATCCTGCTGCTGCGGCAAACTATAACAAAATATTAGCACCCGGCGATGTGCAGCACTGTCTTTTGTTACGTAAAATTTCTCATGGTATCAGTGATGGTTTAGCGCTGGGCGCCGGTGAAGGAAATTATATGCCTAACAACCTGCCTGCCCTTGCCAATAATGAAATTGAATTGGTTCGCCAGTGGATTATGTATGGTGCCCCAGAAACAGGCGTTGTGGTGGATACTGCCATGATTAATACTTTTTACCGCAATGGTGGTTTAGGCGATGTTTATTCACCGCACAATCCTCCGGCTCCTGGCACTGGTTTTCAGATTTATTACGGACGCTTCTTCCTGAACGCTCATACCAGCGATACAGAGGTATTCTATAAAGTTAATCCACACATTACTCAAAATATCGAGTCTGCAAAAATTGACTTTATGATGCCTGCGGGCGATCACCATTTTGTAATGTATTTATTTCAACCAGGTGGCGATGTTCAATACCCTTGGGGTATCAGGCCACTGGCAGACGGCTCAATGGAATTTGACGAATACGGAATTGGTGCGGGCCCCGGATTATGGGATTTTACTTTACCTCCTAATACAGCCTTCTTTTTCCCTGCTGGTCAGATGTTAGATATGGACTTGCATATCCAAAACCCAACTATTGATTCGATATATGCCTGCGATATGTATATTAACATATATACTGAGCCGGCTAATACTACCACGCAATACATGCAGACGGAGGCTTACATCAATCAAAACATCGTAATTCCTTATAGAGATACTGTCAGGTGGGATGTATATGCACAGGATTCAACCCGGACTCAAAACTGGAATATATGGAAATTGTATAGCCATACCCACAAATACGGTACGGCGTTTAACATATGGTCGTTAAAAGAAGATGGAACCAAGGGGCCTGAGATTTACGATGGCAACTATAGTTATGAAGATGGATTTAATGTGGGCTATTACCGCTGGGGACCGCACGTAACCGTACGCACATGGCCTAATGATTCGTTATTCCCGGTAAATCCATGGAGTGGTTTAGTGGGCACTGCCACATGGTACAATTATGCTGGCCCCGATACTGTTTGGTGGGGCTTCTCATCGGCGGACGAAATGCAGGTTATCTTCTTCCTCTACGTAGATGGAGGGCCTTTGTCTCCAACAGGAATTAATAAGCCCGTTGATAACAATATAAGCGCGGAGGTATTCCCGAACCCGGTAGCCGACCAGTTTATAGTTAAATACAGTCTCTCTGAACCAGCTACGGTTAAAATAGACTTAATGGATATGCTTGGAAATAAAGTTACCCAGCTGATAAGGGAAGATTCACAGGGTAGTGGAGATTATACCCAGGCCTTTAATGTTTCAGAGTATAAACTACAGCCTGGTATTTACCTTGTTTCATTTGATATTGGGGGCAAAACCCAAACGCAGAAGTTGGTAGTAACTGAATAATATATTTTCAATTTTGATAAAGGCCCGGGTGTTTAACATCCGGGCCTTTTATTTTTTAACAATGCCACGTTTTTGGAGGAGTTAGAATTTAGCTTACTTACTTTATATTGCATTCGCCTGTGTTTTCTATGTTCATTACAATGAAAAAATAATGTATGTTTAAGCGGCTGTTGTTTTTTTTACTTGGGTTTGTGGCACTTTCCGGCCTTAACGCCCAATCGCCTAAAAACCGGGTAATCACCATTCCGGTAACCCGCAATGGTATTTTACTGCGCGAGCCCTGGGTAGGAGGAATGAATGCACCTCAGTTTTCAACGGGAGATTTGAATAATGACGGAATCGATGATTTAATGGTTTTTGACCGTTATGGTAACAAGGTGCTTACCTATTTAAGTAATGGCGATGGAACTGATTCTATGTTCCGCTATGCACCTCAGTTTGAAGCACTGTTCCCCGCTGACCTGGAACAGTTTGCGTTGCTGAGAGATTATAATAAAGATAGGATTCCGGATATATTCACTTTTTCCAATGCCTATGCCGGTGTCCGGGTTTTTAAAGGAAGTATACGTGCAGGACTTTTGCATTTCGACCTGGTTTGCCCGGTAATTCAATATACCGATTCTCCTTATACCACGGTTGCGTTTGTCAATAATGCCGACATTCCTGCCTTTGCAGATGTTAACCGCGACGGATATTTGGATATGTTGTCATACGACATATTTGGTTCAAGTGTGGCTTATTATAAAAACCTGACCAATTTATACCCTGGCGACCCGGCCTATGATATTGACTCATTCAGATTTACCCAGGTAACCAGTTGCTGGGGAAATTTCTCTCAAAACATTGGCTCTAATTCTATGAGCATGAATGTTACCTGCAAAGGGGGAAGCGGCCAGACTGGAACCCCGCCTGGCTTGCCCCGGCATGCCGGCAACAGTATTTACAACTTTGAAGACCCCACTTATCATACCGTTGATATTCTGAATGGTAATATAGGTTATAATAATTTGTTTTATGTTCAGAATTGCGGTGATTCATCCTATGCCAATGCCTGTGTGCTTGACTCGCTCTGGCCTTCCTGCGATGTGCCTATGACCATACCCTCTTACCCGGCAGCTTACGGGGTAGATGTAAATAACGACGGCCTGGAAGACCTGCTCATTTCACCTAACCAAACTACCGAGGAACTGGACGTAAACAACGTACTTTACTATAAAAATACGGGTAATCCGTCATGTCCTTACAACCTGATAGCGGATTCTTTTTTGGTACATAACATGCTTGATTTTGGAACCGATTCCAAAGGCTTGTTTTACGATTTTGATGGTGATGGGTTAAAAGATATTGTGGTGGGTAATTATGGATATTTTCAGTCTGCAGCGCCCTATATTTCGAAACTTGCATATTATCGCAATACCGGTACTGCCACTCAACCGGCCTTTACTTATCAAACTGATAACATCGGCGGTTTAAGCCAATATGGACTACAGGGAATAGACCCTGCATTTGGCGATATGAATGGCGATGGCAAACCCGACATGATAGTTGGTGATATAACAGGTGGACTTTCCTATTTCCAGAACTCTTCCACAACTGGTGGGTCGGTATTTTCAAGTATGACCGCCAGCCAATACTTTAACCTGAATGTTGGTGCCAACGCTGCCCCATTTATTTACGACCTGAATGGCGATTCGCTGCCTGATTTGCTGGTGGGCCGCCAGGACGGCGGCATTTCTTATTTCTGGAACTTTGGAACTAAAACTGCCCCTCAGTTTAGTATGGACTCTATGAATCTTTACATCGGCAATATAAACGTTACAGTGTCTCCCAATTCAGTGGGCTATAGCCAGCCTTACGTTTTTGATTCTGCCGGTCATCTAAAATTACTGGTTGGCTCTCTTTCAGGAAAGGTGTTTGAATTTGATGTAAACACGAATAATTTGCGCCAGGGTGAGTTTAACCTGATAACCTCCGATTTTTTGCAACAACCGGTAGGCACAAAATCAACCATCTCTGTTGCCGATATTAATAATGATGGTGAATTGGAATACCTGGTAGGTAATGGAAGTGGTGGCCTGGAAATATTTTCAGATTCGGCTTGGAACCCGGGAACCAGCCTGGGTATTGCTGAAATAGAAAAGGGGCCTGCCCAACTGCGCATCTATCCAAACCCTGCAAAGGATTATTTTACATGCTCGGTTGAAAATGTTGAATTGGTTAATCCGAAGGTTGAAGTATTTAATGTGCTGGGAGAGAAGTTGAATGTTGAAGCAAATTTCCTTTCACCCCGCTTAACTGTAAACAGCGCAAACCTAAGCAACGGCTTTTACATTGTAAAAATACTAGACGCTGGTAAGGCCTACTTGGGAAAGGTATTATTGCAGCGATAAATGCGCATTTACTCAGGACTAATGTTTGGGCATTGAAGTCTTTCGAAAGCTAACTTCCCGTTTACTCAAAATCTGTAAAGATTTGGCGATTCTTTCCTGTCTTCGTCACTGGGACACCCAAGATAGGTCAAACAGGTCAATCAAATTTTTTTGGGCCTCCGTTTTGATTAACAATCTTGTGTATTTGGTATTTGAGTGGGGCGTAATAAAGGT
>CAISWS010000444.1 GCA_903889265.1 uncultured Bacteroidota bacterium | reverse complement strand
GTTTACGATATGACTGGCAGAAGAGTTTATACCCAAAAAGTAGAAGCTACCGGTTTCTATAACACATCTATTGACCTGAGCAGTTTTGCAAAAGGACTTTACACCGTACAAGTAAGAACAGAAAAAGGTGTTGCCTCTAAAAATATATCAGTAGAATAATTGTATCTTTTTTAAACGAAAACAGGATTAACCGGGAAATGAGAAAACTATTTTTTGTACTTACAGCCATACTTTTCGCATTTCCCGGTTTTGTTTTTAGCCAGACCTTTTCCAATCCGCCCTGTACTATTGCAACCGCAAATACCGATACTGGTTTAATAACACCTTATTTCGACTCACTGTCGTGCATAGACCAGGGACTTGCTTACAGTTCCTCTGTTCAACTGGCCATGCCAGCTACTTTTAATGGTATTATTTCGCTCGATTCGCTGGTTATTACTTCAATAACCGGTTTACCTGCAGGCATTCAATACATGCAAAACCCTGCCTCCGGCGTTTATTATGCCGATTCGAATGGTTGTATTGCTTTTGCCGGCACCACCACTGCTGATTCCGGGGCTTATCCACTTACCTTTACCGGATATGCGGTGGTAACTACTCAAAACTCCGGAACCCAAACTTTGTCGTTATCGCAATTGGCACAAATTCAGGATAACCCTGTGCCGGTTTATCAGTTAAATATTATCTATCCCGGCGATTCCTGTTTTCCAAGACCTGTTACCGGCGTTCAAAATATCATTCAAACTTCTCAGTTAAGCATTTCCCCTAATCCTAATAATGGCAGTTTTAATGTGGAATTAAATACCGGCTTACAGTTAAGTGGTGAAATAGTTATTTGCGATGTTACTGGTCGCCAGGTTTATACACAACAACTGAATGCTGCGGGTTTTTATAAAACCGTTATTAACCTTAACAGTTGCGCACAAGGATTTTACCTGCTGCAGGTAAGAACAACCGAAGGGGTTGTTTCTAAAAGCATTTCCATACAATAAATAATTCTTTATGGTGCTGATTAGCCCTTCGTTTTGGTATAAATAATATCGCTGAATATTATTTTGATTAAAGGGCTTTTGATATGTGCTTATTCAATATTTTTGGAGTGTTTTTAAATAAAAAACGGAAACCAAATAGATGAACAAAATCCACTCCCTGCTTTTAATGTTGGCGTTACTTGTAGCCAATGCAAATGCTCAAACTCCATGTAATATAGATGCCCAGGCACAACCTGGTCCCGGAATCTCACCAGCGCCCAACATCCTTCCTTGTATAGTTGCCGGTGAACCGTATAATCAAACAATACAGGTTCAAAATCTTACTACTTTGAATGGTTTGATAACAGTTGATTCGATGATGCTTACCTCTGTAAGCGGTTTACCTGCCGGAATTAACTATAGCACAAATCCAAACTCCTTACAGGCAGGGCAAAATGGTTGCCTTACTTTTTATGGCACTACCACTGCTGCGCCAGGGCAATATACCTTAGGTTGGCAAGGTACGGTTTGGTTTACCGTTCCCTTATTAGGCGCACAATCCCAAACTGGTAATTTAACTCAGTATGCCCGCCAGTTCAAATACTATCTGAACGTAATTAATCCCGGCGACTCATGCCGCCCTACGGTTACTTCAGGTATCAATGATTTTAGTGCCGACCTTAATTCAGCCATGTATGTTTATCCCAACCCAAGCAACGGGGTCTTTGAATTTAAGCTGGATGCCGGTAAACGTTTGAATGGTCAGATATTGATTTTTGACATCACGGGCCGCCAGGTATACAGCCGGGAACTGGATGCCTTAGGTATTTATACTACATTTATTGACATCAGCGCCTTTTCAAAAGGCCTTTATACGCTACAGCTGAGAACTGCCGATGGTTTTGCCAGCAGAAGGATTTCTGTTGAGTAATTATTAGCTGGCCAGAGGCGTTACATATCACCATAACTGAAGGGATAGTCAACCATCCACTTATGGTATTTTTCAACTTTATGATAATAACCACCCACTGAGTTTACTGCAGAGATATTTTCAACATAACCTGTAAAAGGCTCATCCTTATAGGTCCGTTCAAAATTTTCTTTGTGGATAATGGATTGTATGCCACCGGGATAGTGGTATACGCACAACAGTTTAAGCACACCATCTTTGTAAGTAAACTCTGCCACCACATCGCCCAGGTGATCAACCCCTTCATATTTACCGTTTAATAATGCAGGGTTACCAGCTGCTGCTTTGGCTACGCTATCGGCGGGACGAAATATGTTGATGATGGGCACTTTTTTGTTTGAGCGGGAAACCAGGAAATCATCATCGTAATAAACTTTCTCTATATATTTTGCTTTGGCTTTGCTTACCGGATGGTTGGTATCGCTTTTATACAAAAGCCAGATACCACTTTTTTTACCATTGGCAGAAATGGTGCTTTTGGAGGTTTGCTCCAATTCATCGGAAATTTTGCCTGCTCCGGGAGTGAAAGCCGTTAGCAACAAAACCAGGGGGATCAAAAATTTGCGCATACGTATGATATTTATTTTGGTAACTGAAACGGTTTTTGCAGGGCTGAGTAAATTTATAAAATTTTATTTGCGGCCATGGAACCCCGAATATTAAGGTTCTGCAATTTGTTTAACCTGTACATTACTTTTGTAGTATGGCCACTCATGATACCGTTGCCTGGTTAAATAAGCTTGATGCCGTTTTGAGGCCCGGGCTTTTTGTGCTGGTTATTTTTCTTATACTGCTTGAACTGGCTGTTTTATCATTTAAGAAAATAAAGGTTAGCCACAAGGGTGGTGGGGTTAGCTTGTTATCTGGCGCCTTTGTTTTTGGACTGGAGGCTGTAGCTGATTTCCTTTTTTATTTATCAGTAACCTACTGGCTTTACGCCCACCGGATTTTTGACCTTGGGTTTAAGTGGTATGTGTGGGTGCTATGCTTTTTGTTGTACGACCTTATGTTTTACATTTCGCATTTACTGCAGCACAAAGTAAGGTTGCTGTGGTGCTTTCATAGTGTGCATCATACTGCAGAGGAGATGAGGCTAAGTACGGCAGTGCGTGGTTCTGTGTTCGATTTTATTTATGCGCCACCGTTTTTTGTGTGGATGTGTGTACTGGGCATTCACCCGCTGGTGTTTATTGTTGTAAGGACCATCTCAAGGGTGTGGGGAGTATTAGAGCATATCAGCGAACCGCTGGCAGGCCACATGCCGCTACTGAACAAGATATTTATTACGCCCGATGTACACCGGGTGCACCATGGCAAAAACACGCAGTACATTGATAAGAATTATGCCGAGGTGTTAAGCATCTGGGACCGCCTTTTCGGTACTTATGTTGAATATGAAGAGAAACCAGTTTACGGCATTTTAAAACCTGTTGATGCCAATAGTTTTTTCGACATTCAATTTGCCGGGTTCAAATCATTGATTGCTGATTTGCGGGATACCAAGGGACGGAAGAACAGGATAATGGTAATATTTATGCCGCCGGGCTGGCGCCCAGGTTGGCGTAAAGCCGTTGATTAGTCTGCTACACGCAACATTAGTGCTTAACTATTGTGGCTGACTCATTCGCGTAGAAGGGGTAAGTGGTAACATAATTGTTGCAAAAACTATTACAATCGGCCTGCGCTGCGGACTTTACTGCTGAAGGGATGGTATCTTCAATATCCAAATTGCTGTGCCCCGAGGATACTGACTGAGCGGTACAGGTACAAATCCATTCTTTTTGACAAGAAAACAGGCCTAAGGCTAAGGCCGAAAACAAGGCGATATAAAGTACTTTCTTTTTCATAGTTAAACCGGAATGACAGGGACAAAAAATAAAAATGCCAAGCTAATGTATGAAATTTTGAGTATGGCGGGTAGATACACAGGGGTTACATTTTAAGTTTTCTTTAATACTTATAGCAACCTGTTAAACAATAAAATACACGCAAGCCTCCTCTAAGTGATTACGTTGCTGTTTTGTAACCAATTGGTTCTCAGTATTGTGTTTTTGAAAAAGTGTAACCTCCAGCCCCTTTAAGTTTCCCAAGCGGGGAGGCGATAGCAGCTGTCTCAATCGATCCGTCAACCAGATCAATTAACCGGCGTTGCTCCTATTACTTTGGCGCTGAAGGTACTCATAGCGTTGGGGTAACGGGTCTTTATTGAACACTTTACGGTGCCCCCGGGCCTTACAATATCGTAAGCAACAACATTTGATGTTGAAATAACTGAGTTTGTTTTGGAATTAAAGGACAAGGATATTTTAAAATCCTTAAAAGTGACATAAGAAGCAGAACTTGTAACACTGCCGGTAAAGAAATACTCGGTCTTCTTTCTGCCCGTAGCACCTTTTGTTTGTTGTTGCTCAAGCTTCCAGTTTACAGCACTTAAATAGTTTGCAGGTGCTGCAAGTTCCTGCGCCTTTGCTTGCTTAGCGCTTGCAGCTTGTGCTTCAGCCTGTGCTATCGAATCTTTAGGGCTCAGGGTTGGTTTTTGCGCCGCTGTGTCTTTAGGGCTTACAGCTTGCACCGCTTCTTTTTGAGTCCCGTTATCTTTATTATTAGAACATGCTGTTAAAATGAAACAAGAAGCCAACAGGGGAAGTAATTTTTTCATGTGGGGATTAAATTTTTGTTTGCGCTAATATATTAATGTTGGCCAATATTGATATAGTTTAATCCTTGTTTTTTTAAAAAAGACAGATAATCGAATGAACGTCAACTATTTAAACTCAAACCCAATGTCCCTCCGGTAGTACTTTCCTTCAAAATCAATCTTCTCAATCGCTGCATTACTGGTAGCCACGGCTTCTGTAATAGTTTTTCCGTAGCTGGTTACGGCCAGCACGCGCCCGCCGTTGGTTAGTACTTTTCCACCTTCGGCTTTGGTGCCAGCGTGGAATACGATAGAGTTTGCCACTGTATCAATGCCGGTTATTTCTTTTCCTTTCTGATAGTCTTCGGGGTAACCGCCGCTGGCTACTATTACGGTGGCCGCGGCGCGTGGGTCAATTTCAATTACCTCATTTTGTAGTTCGCCTTTAGCCAGGGCCACGAAGTGCTGCACCAGGTCGGATTTAATGCGGGGGAAAACGATTTCGGTTTCGGGGTCGCCCATGCGGCAGTTATATTCAATTACAAAAGGCTCGGTGGTTCCGTTGGGCAATTCGGTTTGCATAAAGCCGATGTATATAAAACCCTTGTAAGTTATTCTGTCTTTCCGCAATCCTTCTATAGTCGGTATTATTACGCGCTCTTCTACTTTTTTCATTAGCGCCGCGTCAACAAATGGCACCGGTGATATGCAGCCCATACCGCCGGTATTTAAACCGGTGTCGCCTTCGCCAATGCGTTTGTAGTCTTTGGCTTGCGGCAGTATTTTATAGTTGATTCCATCAGTTAACACAAATACCGAGAACTCAATTCCTTTTAAAAACTGTTCAATAACCACCTTGCTGCTGGCCTTGCCAAACTTGGCATTGGCAATCATTTCGCGTAGTTCGGCTTTGGCTTTTTCTTTGGTTTGACAAATTAAAACGCCTTTACCTGCAGCCAGTCCATCGGCTTTTAAAACGATAGGCGGGGTTTGATGGTCAATATAATCCAGCCCCGCATCCAGGTTGTGTGCGCTGAACTCCTGGTAAATGGCAGTAGGTATACCATGTTTCAGCATAAACACTTTCGAAAACGCTTTGCTGCCTTCTAACTGCGCCCCAAGCTTTGATGGGCCAATAACCGGTATTTTGTTCAGGGCTTCATTTGCCAGAAAGTAGTCGTAAATACCATTTACCAAAGGGTCTTCGGGGCCTACCACTACCATGTCTATGCGATTGTCCAGCACAAATTTTTCAATCGCGGCAAAGTCGTTTACGCCTATGGCCACATTTTCACCAAACTGGCTGGTGCCAGCGTTACCGGGGGCTACATAAAGTTTCTGGCAAAGGGGGCTTTGAGCCATTTTCCAGGCAAAAGCATGTTCGCGGCCTCCGGAACCAAGGAGTAGTATTTTCATAGCCTAAAGTTTAACAGCCAGCCTCATTCCGTCCCCGAATAGGAAACCTAAAGTCAAACAGTCAAATGCAAAATTTGACGCCAAATCTTGTATTTGGCCATGGTATCCCTCTTAGGGGACGGAAGGGGCTGCCCTTTCATTATTTGGCGCAAATTTAGAAACCAACAAGACACATTAACCAATTTATTACCCACAAACTGCCAATAATGCTGTAAAATGAAATTAGCGTGATTATTGGAGTGCAATTCTCACCCCTGCCTTTGCCGGCAGGCAGGCTGCCCTCTGCGAAGGAGAAGGTCGTGGTTTAGTCGATTGTGTAAGATTTGGAGAAAAGGTTTATGATTGTGGATTGGATTAAAGTCCTTCTCCTTCGGAGAAGGATTTAGGATGAGGAGATTTTGTATTTTAGCGCCCCTTGAAAAATAAAAGGTCGGGGCAAACGATTAACTATATAACTAACTATTAACAACATAACATGGGATTTTTTGATAAGCTGGTTACTTCTGTTACTTCAATTTTCGGAAGCAAGCACGAGCGTGAGTACAAGGAAATGCAACCGATAGTTGCCGAAATAAATGCGGAATACGAAAAACTGAAGAGCATAAGCAATGATGAGTTGCGCAATAAAACAGTGGAATTTCGGCAGAGGATTGCTGAGCATTTAACTGCCATTGATAAGGAAATTGCAGATTTAAAAGAGGCCGCTGAAAAGGAAGAAGACCTGCAGGTAAAAGACGACCAGTACAAAAAGGTTGATGAACTGCGCAAAGACCGCGATAAGCAGATAGAAGAGATTCTGAAAGAAATTTTGCCCGAGGCTTTTGCTGTGGTTAAAGAAACCAGCTACCGGTTTTCGAATAATGCATTTCTGGAAGCCACCGCTACAGACCTTGACCGCGAACTGGCGGTGCAGTTTCAGAACATTGTTATTGAAGGCGATAGGGTAAAGTACGCAAACGAATGGCTGGCTGCAGGCAGCGAAGTGAAATGGAACATGGTGCACTATGATGTGCAGTTAATAGGTGGTATAGTTTTGCACCAGGGCAAAATTGCAGAAATGGGTACTGGTGAAGGTAAGACTCTGGTAGCTACCTTACCTGCTTACTTAAATGCTTTGGCCGGTGAAGGGGTGCATATTGTAACCGTAAACGATTACCTGGCACGGCGCGACGGTGAGTGGAACGGGCCCATTTTCCAGTTTCTTGGATTGAGGGTTGATTGCATTGATAAATACCAACCGCATAGCGAAGAACGCCGCAATGCTTACCTGGCTGATATAACCTACGGTACTAATAACGAATTTGGTTTTGATTACCTGCGGGATAACATGGTTAACAGCCCATACGAAATGGTGCAGCGTAAACACCATTACGCCATGGTGGATGAGGTTGACTCCGTTTTGGTGGATGATGCCAGAACGCCGTTAATTATTTCAGGCCAGGTTGAGAGCGGGGACGAACAACAGTTTTACGAATTAAAGCCGCGTATACAAAAAGTATTTGATGCGCAGCGCAGGGTAACCAACCAGTTTTTGTCTGATGCAAAAAGATTAATTAAGGATGGCAAAACAGGTGAAAAAGAAGGCGAGGGCGGCTTGGCTTTATACCGCGCACATCGTGGTTTGCCAGGTGCCAGCGCGCTGATAAAATTTTTGAGCGAGCCGGGCATGAAGCAAATTATGCAGGCCACCGAAAACTATTATCTGGGGGAGCAGCAAAAGAACATGCCAATTGTAGATAAGGAATTATACTTCTACATTGATGAAAAAAATAACAGCGTTGAGTTAACAGATAAAGGAATTGAATTAATCACCGGTGCCGGAGAGGATCCAAGTTTCTTCGTTATTCCGGATATTGGTTCTGGCATTGCGGAGATTGAAACAGCAGGTTTATCTGCCGAAGAGAAATTACAGCGTAAGGACAAACTGATGACAGACTTTGGTGAAAAGAGTGAGCGTATTCACTCAGTAAGCCAGTTATTGAAAGCCTATACCTTGTTTGAAAAGGATGTTGACTATGTAGTGATGGACGCCAAGGTTAAAATTGTAGATGAGAATACCGGTCGTATCCTGGATGGCCGCCGTTATAGCGATGGCTTACACCAGGCTATTGAAGCTAAAGAAAATGTGAAGGTTGAATCGGCTTCGCAAACGCTGGCTACTATTACCCTTCAAAACTATTTCCGGATGTTCCACAAACTGTGTGGTATGACGGGAACTGCCGAAACAGAAGCGCAGGAGTTTTGGGATATTTACAAGCTGGAAGTATCGGCTATACCTACCAACCGTCCTGTAATACGTGACGATAAAGAAGACCTGGTTTATAAAACCAAGCGCGAAAAATTCAATGCTATTATTGATGAGATTGTAAAACTTACACAGGCGGGAAGGCCCGTGTTGGTAGGCACAACTTCGGTTGAAATTTCAGAGTTGCTTTCACGGATGTTAACCATCCGCAAAATAAAGCACAACGTTTTGAACGCCAAACAGCACCAGCGCGAAGCGGAAATTGTATCCGAAGCAGGTAATGCAGGCACAGTAACCATAGCCACCAACATGGCAGGCCGGGGTACTGATATAAAAATAAAAGATGATGTAAAAGCTGCCGGTGGTTTGGCAATTATTGGTTCGGAGCGTCATGATTCGCGCCGGGTTGACCGCCAGTTGCGGGGCCGTGCCGGCCGCCAGGGCGATCCTGGTTCTTCGCAATTCTTCGTTTCAATGGAGGATGAACTGATGCGTTTATTTGGTAGCGAAAGGATTGTGAAGGTGATGGATCGGATGGGTTATGAGGAGGGCGAGGTAATTCAGCACTCTATGATTTCAAAGAGTATTGAACGTGCACAGAAGAAGGTTGAGGAAAATAACTTTGGTATCCGTAAACGTTTGCTGGAGTATGATGATGTAATGAATAAACAGCGCGAGGTTATTTACGCTAAAAGGAAACACGCTTTATTTGGCGAGCGCCTTACCCTGGACATCAATAACAGCTTCTACGACCTGTGCGATGAACTGGTAACTGCAGGCCAGCAAGGCGAAGGTTACGAAAGCTTTAAACTTGCTCTTATAAAATATTTTGCGCTTGATACTTCTATTACTGAACAGGAGTTTGGAACAGAGAAAGGCGATGCTTTAACCGGTAAGCTTTTCACTGAAGTTAAAGAGCTTTATAAACGCAAAATGGATAGCATACAACAAGGCGTTATGCCTGTTTTAACCAGTATACATCAAACCCGTGGCGATGTTGTAAAGGTGGTGTCTGTACCGTATGGCGATAGCAAAAAGACCCTGAACATTTATGTTGACCTGGAAGATATTATTGCAAAAAATGGAAACGATCTTTCAGGTTATTTTGAAAAGGCCATTACTCTATCGTTAATAGATGAGGCATGGAAGCACCATTTACGTGCCGTGGATGATTTGAAGCAGGAAGTGCAACTGGCATCATATGAACAGAAAGACCCTATCGTTATATACAAGAAGGAAGCGTTTAATCTGTTCTCCGGTATGATTGGCGAAGTAAACCGCGAAATTTCTTCATTCTTATTTAAGGGCCAGGTCCCACAGGCCGAAGCGCCTCAGCAACTGAAAAGTGCTGAGCACCAAAAAGAAAAGGCTTTTGCCAAAAAGATTCAGGAAGGCCGGGGAGATATTATGGACGGTAATACCGATAACAGCCAGCAGGCTCCACCACGCGAAATTGAGAAAAAACAAGAGCCTGTAAGGGTAGGTGAAAAGGTTGGACGTAACGACCCATGCCCTTGCGGAAGTGGCAAAAAATACAAAAACTGCCATGGAAAAGATGCCGTGTAATGTCTTTGTATTGGATGTAAAATGTTGATAACCAGTAGCTAACTTGGCTCAAAAGGCATTTTTGTGAAATTGTTAACCAAATAGTAACATTAGGTATTACCGGGGCAATTTTTTTCTGATACATTTGCGCCTCAAACAAAAAACGTCTATGAAAAAAATTATTACTCTTTGCTCTTTCTTAATGCTGGTTGCGTTTAGCGCATCAGCAGGTGTTGACACCTTAACTATTGCCCAGGCCCGCGCCACAATAGCGCCGGCTGATACTTTATTGACTTACGCTGGCGACACAGTTCTCGTTACCGGTACGGTTTATGGCCCTAACAGCAGCAAATATCCAACAACCGGACTTACCTTCTGGATATATAATGACACAGCAAGTTCTGGTATCAAAGTATATGCAGGCACTAATTTCGGATACTCCGTTACTGACGGTGACAGGGTAACTGTTCAAGGTACGCTATCAAGCTACCATGGTTCTCCCGAAATTGATGTATTTGATACTGTAACCGGTGATGGCGTTACAAAAAATGCTTCTGGACTTCCGGATACTGCCGTTGTAGTTAATTTAACTTCAATAGGCACTGGTACTTATGGCCAGCTTATACAGGTTAATAACGTAAATATGACTGCCGCCACTAAATGGGGAGCCGCAGCAGGAAAAGATTATTTCACCGCTAAAGCACCTTTAGTTGCTGGTGGAGCCATCTTATACATATATGTATACGAGTATACAGATGCAACTTTGTTTGGTGCAACCCAACCTCAGGGAATCTACAACGTTCGCGGTATTGGTGATTATTCTTATTATCAAGGTGCAGTTAGCGCTAATATTGACCCACGTCACCTTTCTGATTTTATTTTAGTTGACTCTACCACCGGCATTAACGAAGCTGCAAGCAGACTTACTGCAATTGTTTACCCTAACCCGGCTTCTACACAAGTTACAGTTGGTTTCGGAAGCGATATCAACCAAACAGTAACCAGCAAAATGTTTGATGTTACCGGAAGAGAAGTTTTATCTGTAACCAACGATGCAGCTCAGGGCGATAACGAACTTCACCTCAACACTGCTAACTTAACCAACGGCTTATATATCCTTGATGTTCGTTTAGGCGAAAAATCAATGATTACCAAAATCATTGTTAATAAATAATTTATTAGTGATTGTAAATGAAAAGGCCGCCTTTTAAGGGCGGCCTTTTTGTTTTTACAATTCCTGTGCCGGCAGATTTGACAACTTTTTAAAAGTTGTCAAATCTTTGAATCCTTATCCCTCAGGTACTCATCAGCAAAGTGCTCCTGGTGCTTCGGCTTGGCAAATTTCTCCTCATTATATTTTTGCGAATCACCCCTTGGTATTGAAAGCGATGCCCAGTTATTGCCACAAGTCATTTTGGCAATAAAAACTATCTGGCCAACATGGTAGGGATAGTGGGTAAGTTGCCGGTTAATGGCCTCCGTAACCGTATGCCCCATATTCCTGATGTAAACAATGCGTTCAAGGTCCTCTTCGGTAAGCTGGTCAACAGCAGTAAACAGGCAGGCCCAGCCTTCATTCCAAAGAGCCATCAGTGCGTCCCGGCTTTTAATGTCACTATCAAATTCTGCTTCGCGGTTACGCCATTCTTTTTCGCCGTCAGTGGTTAAAAAATCAGTCCACCGGCTCAGCATATTGCCCGATATATGTTTTACAAGGGTAGCGATGCTGTTACTGTCGTCATTATACTGCCAGAATAACTTATCGTCAGGGACCTGAGCCATTGCCTTTTCACCAAGTATCTTATACATTTCAAACTGCTTTTTTATGCTGTTTAAATAATCTGTTTTCATATCGGCATAATTTAGTTGCTGGTTAAAGTTATAAAATACTCTTTGTTGATTACGCATACCAAAATATACTCTTTGTGTGCTCTGTATTGGTATTCCCCTTTGTGTGCTTTGTGATAAATTGCATTGGAATTTAATTTTAAACAGCATCCCGTTTTGCATGCACTTTAGCCCGGTTTACTTTTGCTGAAACGTTTTTTCTGTTCGCTGGTCAAATTTTATAACTTCGCGGCTGCTATGCAATACAAGCGGATACTATTAAAACTAAGCGGAGAATCATTAATGGGCAGTAAGCAGTTCGGTATTGATGCCGATAAAGTGCTTGAATATGCCGAAGAAATTAAGGATGCCGTTAACACCGGCGTTCAGGTTGCGGTAGTAGTTGGTGGGGGAAATATCTTCAGGGGCATACAGGCTACAGCCAATGGTATCGATCGAGTGCAGGGCGATTACATGGGTATGCTGGCAACAGTAATTAATAGCATGGCCCTGCAAAGCGGCCTCGAAAAAGTAGGTATCAGCACTCGTCTTCTTACAGCAATAGAAATGAAGGAAGTAGCCGAACCATTTATTAAACGCAGGGCAGTAAGGCACCTTGAAAAAGGAAGAGTGGTAATATTTGGTGCGGGTACTGGTAATCCATATTTTACTACTGATACCGCCGCTGCATTGCGCGCTACCGAAATTGAGGCCGATGTAATATTAAAAGGAACCCGTGTTGATGGAATTTACGATTCGGACCCTGAGAAGAACCCGGGGGCAGTAAAATTCGACAATATTAAATACAGCGATGCGCTGGAAAGAAAGCTGAATGTAATGGACCTTACAGCTTTTACCCTTTGCCAGGAAAATCATTTGCCTATTATTGTATTTGATATGAACAGGAAGGGTAATCTGAAAGATATATTAGCCGGCAAAAAAATTGGTACTATTGTAACTGATTAAAGATAAACAACCTTATTATGACAGAAGCTGATGTAAAAAACCTTTTAACTGAAACCCGTTCGTTAATGCATAAAGCATTAGAGCATTTTGAATTCGAACTTTCAAAAATCCGTGCAGGCCGCGCCAGTGCGGGTATGTTGGATGGAATTGAAGTAGAAGCATACGGGGCACGCACACCCCTGTTTCAGGTAGGTAACGTTACTACGCCTGATGCCCGTACACTTAGTATACAACCCTGGGATGCCACACTGGTACCGGCAATTGAAAAAGCTATCATGCAGGCCAACATTGGCATTACCCCGCAAAACGATGGTAAAGTTATACGCCTTAATATCCCTGCTTTAACCGAAGAAAGAAGAAAAGACCTGGTTAAACAAGCCAAACACCAGGCCGAAGCCTGCCGCATATCTATACGCACTGTACGTAAGGATGCCAACGAAAAAGCCAAGAAACTGAAAACCGACGGCTTACCTGAAGACGCATTTAAAAAATGCGAAACCGACATACAAAACATCACCAACGATAGCACCGCCAAAATTGAAAAACACCTGGAGGTGAAGGAGAAGGAAATTATGACGGTGTAAGTTTTAGGAGAACTCCATCATCCTAGCCACATACTTCCCTATCACATCAAATTCAAGATTAACCAACGAACCTTTTAAAACCTGGTGGATATTGGTATGCTCAAAGGTATAAGGTATAATAGCCACTTTAAAAGTAGCGCCCTCTGCAGCAAAAGCTGTAAGGCTGATTCCATTAATACAA
This sequence comes from uncultured Bacteroidota bacterium, assembly GCA_903889265.1. Taxonomy (GTDB): domain Bacteria; phylum Bacteroidota; class Bacteroidia; order Chitinophagales; family LD1; genus Bog-950. The sequence continues at coordinate 9,906 of CAISWS010000444.1, read as the reverse complement.
ACAGACCCTTTCTCTACAATCAGGTTATTTCTTGAAGGCGCATATTTAAACTGATACAACCAGCTGCCATCCTGCTCTTCAACCGAAAGGCACTGACCTGTTTGGTCAACATGGCCTTGCACTATGTGGCCATCAAGCCGGTCACCAATTTTCATGCAACGCTCTAAATTTACCGCATCTCCAACCTGTAAAAAACCGAGGTTAGTCTTTTTCAGCGTTTCATCAATAGCAGTTACCCTGTGCGTGCTATCGGTAACTTCAACCACTGTTAAGCAAACACCATTATGCGCTACGCTCTGGTCTATTTTAAGCTCCTTTGAGATAGGGGAGGAGATAATTAAATCAAGATTGCCCGCCGTTTTATTTAACCCAACAACCTTGCCCAACGTTTCAATTATACCTGTAAACATACACTGCTGTATTTTCTAACCTCTTGATTCTCGCTTATAAAATCTATTTTCCCCTAATTACATGTATAAATCCACCGCCTTTTTTCTGGCCGCTTAAAGGTTTTTTAACCAGGCCATTCAAATGCTGCTCGTAGTAATAACCGGCATATAAATAAACACCATCACTTACCGGGTGTCCGCTCAGGTCATTACCATTCCAGTTTATTTGCGGGTCGGTGGTTTCAAAAACCTTTTCGCCCCAGCGGTTAAAAATCTGCATTTCTATCTTGGGCACAAAACGATAGCCTGGGAATGGAGTAAACACATCGTTATGATGGTCTCCATCCGGCGTAAAGGCATTAGGCAACACGTAATAAGGGCAGTTATCTACACAAACTATATTGCTGAAAGCACTTTCAAATCCGGATTTATCTACTGCGGTTACTGCATAGCAACCGGCAATACTGCTATTCATTACATGGTTAAAAGTAGTGTCGGTTATGGACGTGGTGCTGTCAATTAAAGCAAAGTTGTTTGAGTCTGTTGCATTAAAATAGATGCGGTAATGAATAACATTCAGTGCACACGAATCATCATGCTCGGTCCATTTTAAGTTATTTATGTAGGAAGTTGTATCCCACGGCTGGCCGTTGTAGTAAGCACATTCGTTCGTTACTGTTAATGTTGGAGGGCATGGCGGCACAGTATCTACCGGTGCCGTGCATACCTGTTCAGATTTGTTCAGCAAAGGTTGCGGAAACAAACCGGAGGTATAATGCCCGTAGCTCTTTACAAAATAGCAATAGGTAGTATCGTTAATAAGCCCGGTATCGGCATAGGATAGCCCATAAGCATTGGCGATTGAGTCCCATGCATTGGTAATGTGGTCTTGCCTGTAAATGGTAAAGCTGTCGTTACTCCACGGCACATTATATTTCCAGTGCAGGTAAAGGGCCTGGTCGCTGGTTTGTATAGTCAGATAAACAGAAGAAGCCGAAGGTGTTTCTCCAATGGTATCCATATACGCGGCGCTGATGCTGTCCGTGGCATAGAAATATACTTTATAACTCCATGGGCCCGCTACCGTATTTATACCGGCATCGGTATAATTATTATTCGTATCGGGCATGGAATAATAACTGTTATAAGTTGACGAGTGAATTAGCACCGGGTTTGCAAAATTATACCCGCTACCCCTGTAAAGGTCGAAACGATAAGGCGGATGGTCCTGCAGGGTATCCAGGTTAGTACCACCAGCCAGTGGTTTAGCCCATCTTACGTATATCTGCCCGTTATTGGCATCTGTGGTTAAAACATCGGCATTTAAAATCACCGGAAGGTCAATAGGCGCGTTTATGCAAACTTCGTTTGAAGGCACACTTTCCTGGTTGTTGTATTGAAGGGTGATGATTCCGCTCGGTGGCAGGTTGTAAAACTCTGCTAACACCCTGTAGCTATATGTTTGCCCCGGTACTACGGTGTTATCAGTATAGGTATAGGCGCTGATATTATTGGTAGTAATTTTTACATAACCGGTGCCTGCCAGGCCCGTTTCGCAATAGCTGGGCACAAATGGGTCGCAGCCCACCCTTCTCCAAACCGAAAAGCCACGGAAATTGGGTGCAGAAGCGCAGGTGTAGGGGTTTTGCCAGTTTAAAACAACGCTCTGATGATTGGCAAAAGCGGTTAAACCCAAAACCGGTGGTGGAATTACCGTTACCTGCCAGGTTTCAATATCCTGTGCATGGAAAGGGTCGGTTCCATCAGGCCCGGCAGATGTAAAATTATCTTCGGCCTTAAAATACATCATGTATGGCTGCAACTGAATGTCATCACAATCCGTATTCCAGGTAAAATTCTGACATAATTCAGGGCGGCCCGTTAAAGAGTCAAAAACAGCGGGTGAAGTAGCTAACTGAAAAGGCAATCCCACGGCACTTAATGTAAGCATCAAAGGACTGGTGAGCGTGGATGTATCAATAGCACAAATCTTTGCCTTAATAGGATCGCCGGCCCTCACACAGGTGTCATTCGGCATAATCAGGTGGGGAGGTGGATTGTTATCGGGCAACACAATTATCTGAAAGTCGCGCAGAATACTTCCCAGGCACACACCGTGCCGGTACTTATGTATTAAAATCCCCACATTATAAAATCCCTGGGCACATGGCTGCGTCCAAACAAAATTGCCGTTATGGACATCTATAGTGCAGGTATTAGAGGGCACGCAGGTTTGAACAAAACTATTACAGTAGGCATCCGGGAAAAGATAAACAGGTACATTATCGTTTTGGTCTTTCTTGCACGGCACCAGGTGATAATCAAGGCTATCACCGTCCGGGTCAACGGCCTCAGGATTTGTGCGGAAAGTTTCACAGTTAAATGCGTATTGCACCGCAGGATTTTGCAGCACAGGTGAAGAGAAACCACCAATGTTTTCGAAATTACCGGGAAAGAAAATCGTATCCTCTACATAAAAAGTTACGTTGATGGAGTTCCCCTGATCAATGTTGGCTATACCGGCAAGCCGGTTTTCATCAAAAAACTTGATGACAAAAAAACCGGGCGTACCATTGGCGGTAGGTGGCGGCGGGCCGGCATATTGGTGAGGCTGGCTTTGGTAAACGTTTTTCTTTACATCGGTTAACACCACCACACCGCAAGGCGAACCGCCCTGGCAGGTGTTATCAAAAGTGCCGTTAACACGGGGTATAAGTTCAGTAGTTCCATCTCCCCAGTCAACCGTAACTGAATCTCTGTCTGCCAGGTTACTTGGGGGGCTTATTTTAGTATATGTAATTACCTGGCAGGTGTATTTTAAATTGCCTACAAGCTGATACAGAATTTCCCCGGCCCTGTAGTGGGTAGCCATGGCAAACTGACACAAAAAGCAGAAAACAAAAAGCAGAAAGGGTTTAAAAAAATACTTCATTCAGGTTAAATACGTAATGATGTAAATACGGCTGTCTAATTTATTAAATTAATACCGGTTGGCATCCATTTAGCGGCCCGGTATTAAACCTGCTAACAATACTTAGCAAATATATACTTGTAAACGGTATCGAAATGTTAAGAACGGTTGACGGACGACTACAACAAACGGAAGTTATTAAAATCTATTGTAGTAACAAAAAGCAAAAAGCCGGAGGTTAAATCCCCGGCTTTTTGCTTTTAAATCGTTTAGTTATCATTCATCCACCAAAGTAGCCTTTAAAAACTCACGGTTCATCCGGCCAATGTTGGTCAATTTAATCTCTTTAGGGCATTCAGCTTCGCAGGCACCTATGTTGGTGCAGTTTCCGAAACCTTCCTTATCCATCTGGTCTATCATGCCCAAAGCGCGCAATTTGCGTTCAGGTTCACCCTGAGGTAACAGCGCCAGTTGCGAAATTTTAGCCGAAACAAACAGCATAGCCGCCGAATTAGGGCAAGCCGCCACACAGGCTCCGCAACCTATACAGGCAGCAGCATCCATCGCTTTTTCAGCCGACTCTTTTTCTACTGCAATATTATTGGCATCCTGCGCCTGGCCAGTATTAACTGATACAAAACCTCCACGGGCAATAATACGGTCGAAGGCTGAACGGTCAACTGCTAAGTCTTTAATGGCAGGGAAAGCCTTGGCCCTCCATGGCTCAACATAAATAGTATCGCCGTCTTTAAACGTACGCATATATAACTGGCAGGTAGTAGCCGCATGATGCGGCCCGTGCGCACGGCCGTTTATGAACAACGAGCACATACCACAAATACCTTCACGACAGTCATGGTCAAAGGCAATGGGGTCCTCACCCTTGCGGATAAGGTCATCGTTCAACACATCCATCATTTCAAGGAAACTCATATCAGCATTGATATTGTCGATAGTATAATCAACCAGTTTGCCAGCTAACTTATCGCTCTTTTGTCTCCAGATTTTCAAGTAAAATTTCATAATCCTTATTTTTAGTAAAACTCTTTATAGAACGCTGATTTATTATGATTTTTATGATTAGCTTATGACTTTAAAATCAACTACTCAGTTGCAGCCCTGCTTTCCTTATATTCATTCGAAAACGCTTTCTTTTTGAATTGAGCTTTTTTGCCAAAATTCAAAACCAATCCAACTTCAATATCGGCTGCCTTTAAATAATTAACTAGCTGTGCCTCATTTTCCGGCGCTATTCCTTCGGAAGTTTTTAACTCCAACATCACTTTATCTTCTACCAATAAATCAGCAAAATATACTCCTACCGGCTCTCCTTCATAATACACTTTCACAGGTTTTTGTGCCAAAGCATTTAATCCCATCTTCTTCAATTCAATCAGCATAGCATTTTCATAAACCTTTTCTAAAAAACCATAACCAAGCGTATTATAAACTTTATAGAATGCCTTTATAATCAGTTCAGTTATTTCAGAATGCTTATAATTTTCCTCTGCCATTTATTATTTCCATTAAGCAGTTCAATCATCCTAAAGCCATCATAAAAATCATAATAAATCAGCGTTCTATTGGCTGTTATTTATAAGATCGAACCTGCAACTTAATATTCTCATATTTCAATTCCTCCTTGTGCAGCACCGGTTCGCTGTCCACTCCCGTAAATTCCCAGGCAGCTACGTAAGCATAGTTTTCATCATCACGTTTTGCTTCGCCGTTTTCCTGAGATTCAACTCTGAAGTGGCCGCCGCAGCTTTCATTACGGTTTAACGCATCAATTACCATCAGCTCGCCTAATTCAATAAAATCTGCCACGCGGCCGGCTTTATCAAATTCAGGATTGAACTCATTGAGTGTTCCCGGAACCCTTACATCGCTCCAAAATTCTTTTCTCAAATCCTGTATCAGTTTCCTGGCTTTGGTAAGGCCTTCAGCACTGCGGGCCATGCCGCAGTATTCCCACATAATTTTGCCTAATTGCTTATGGAAATCATCAACCGTTTTCTTGCCTTTTACAGCCATCAGTTTATCTTGCCTTTCCTTCACTGCATTTTCCGCTTCAATAAAAGCAGGATGGTCAGTTGGTATTGGTTTTACAAAAATCTCATCGGCCAGATAGTTATTAATAGTGTAAGGCAACACAAAATAGCCATCAGCCAAACCCTGCATTAAAGCCGACGCACCTAAGCGGTTAGCCCCGTGGTCGCTGAAATTAGCTTCGCCTAAACAGTATAAGCCTTTAACACTGGTCATCAATTCATAATCAACCCAAAGCCCACCCATGGTATAATGCACCGCCGGGTAAATCTTCATAGGCGTTTTCAAAGGGTCCTCGTTGGTAATGTTCTGATACATCGGGAACAACTCGCCATAACGCGCCTTCACCGTATCAATTCCCAAACGTTTAATTGCATCAGCAAAATCAAGGAACACCCCAAAGCCTGAAGCCACAATACCCCGGCCATCATCGCAAGCTTCTTTAGCAGCACGCGATGCAATATCCCTTGGACACAAGTTACCGAATGATGGATACTTACGCTCCAGGTAATAATCCCTGTCTTCTTCTTTTATATCTTCAGCACGTTTTTTTCCTTCGCGGATTGCTTTTGCATCCTCCTGTGTTTTAGGTACCCAAACACGGCCATCGTTTCTGAGCGACTCCGACATCAGGGTAAGCTTACTCTGATAATCGCCGGTTACCGGTATACAAGTTGGGTGAATCTGGGTATAGCAGGGGTTACCGAAGAATGCTCCTTTTTTATGCGCCTTCCATGCAGCTGTAACGTTACTGCCCATAGCGTTTGTTGAAAGGAAGAAAACATTACCATAGCCACCGGTGCAAAGCAACACAGCGTGGGCAAAATGTTTTTCGAGCGTGCCGGTAATCAGGTTACGGGCTATAATACCGCGGGCTTTTCCATCAATGGTAACCAGTTCCACCATTTCGTGGCGGGCATACATGGTTACATTGCCTAAACCAATTTGTCTTTCAAGTGCACCGTAAGCACCTAGCAGCAACTGCTGGCCGGTTTGGCCGCGGGCGTAAAAAGTTCTTGAAACCTGCGTTCCGCCAAACGAGCGGTTATCCAATAATCCGCCGTATTCGCGGGCAAATGGAACTCCCTGGGCAGTGCACTGATCAATGATATTCCTGCTAACATCGGCCAAACGGTAAACATTGGCTTCGCGGGCGCGGAAATCACCTCCTTTAATGGTATCGTAAAACAGGCGGTAAACAGAGTCTCCGTCGTTCTTATAGTTTTTTGCAGCATTAATACCGCCCTGGGCGGCTATAGAGTGAGCGCGGCGCGGAGAATCCTGGAAGCAATATGCTTTAACCTTATAACCTTGTTCTGCCAGTGTAGCAGCGGCTGAAGCCCCGGCAAGACCGGTTCCAACCACAATGATCTCTACCTTTCTCTTGTTGGCAGGGTTAACCAGCTTTGCGTGTTCCTTGTAATGCTGCCACTTTTCGGTTAGCGGCCCTTCAGGGATTTTTGAATTTATATCAGACATATATTGTGTTGTCAAATTTAGTTCGATAATACAGAAACCAATCTTTTTACATCCGGGAATTTATTCTCCAATTCAGATAACTTCAATTTTTTAAGCAAAGCCACACCATGATGTACTTTGTGATAAGGCATTTTACAATCTTTTGTCCACTTATATAACTTGCCGCTGGGATCGTCAATAGTCTTTACATCACCAGCAGGTATTTTCTTAGAAACAGCAATTCCAAATCTCTCGTCAAGTATCTCTGGCTGAGAAAGAAACCATGCCTCCATTTCCTGAACCATGAGGAATAAAGCTGGCGACTTTTTCTCTCGAACTTCTCTGGCTTTCTCCTGTTCCACACCATCCGAGTCTATCATCACATCACGTTGTTTATATTTTACATTCAACCGCTCGTTATTGAAAAAACTTAAAGTTTCATCCTTGCTATTGCCCATTACCAAACGTGGCATTTTGCCTTTAAGCTTCTGTTCAAGCAAAGTCCTGAATCCCTCGCGCAAATCACCATTGGTATCTTCCTTAGTACCTTCTATATATAACACTCTGTTCACCATCTATTCCCTCCTAAATGGCCCTGCCGCCATAATTGGCCGGGCATATATTTGTTCATAAAATCATCAAATTGCTCTACCTCGTATTGATTAACAATTTTTGCGTTATTTTCATCTTTCTCGAACACCCTTATGTTCTCCACATTAAAATGATTGAGTAATTCGGGGCTATGGGTTGAGATGATTATTTGGCTTGTTTGAGCGGCAAACTGAATTGCTTCCGATAATGTGCTTATCATATCGGGATGAAGACCTAATTCGGGCTCATCAATACAAATTAGACTTCCTCGTTTCGGATTAAGAAAAATTGACATTAAACATAGAAATCGTAAAGTGCCATCTGATATATTCGAAATAGGAATTGACTTATTAAACGGTGTTTCTTCTATCAACAATTCGATTTGATTAGAAAAGACATTAAAATCAATATCTGAAAAATTGTTATTGACTTTGTTAAGCGAAGAAACGATAGCTTTAAATACTCTTTTGTTATTCAGCTTAAATGTATGTAGTAATCTGGTCAAATTGGATCCATCTTGATTTAAAGCACTTGATGCTCTTACTGCTTTGGCTGCTCTAATGGTGCCATTATCGGAGGTATCCAACCGAGTATAGCTTTTAACATCCAGACAAAACCCTATCAGAAAATCAATCTCAGAATTATATGGGCTACCAGGAATAAAAAAGTCATCATTTTCGGGAATATCAACTATCGTTCTGCCCTCTCCTTCCCCATGATAAAAAAGCGTTCCTTTTCGCCCATTCTGTTTATATACTGCTCTTTTCTTGTTATTCTTCCAGGCATCTATTGAAATTGACATTGCATAATCTGTTGAGCCGACAAATTTACACTCTACAAATAATTCGATAACATCACAATCACTAGATACACGATTGGTTTTCGCTTGGAAAGCTTTAACATCAAACGTGTAAAGAATTTTGAAGTTTCTTTGCTCACCATCAACGAAAAGTGTTTTATTTCTTCCGCCCCAAGTATCAATTATCAAATCACTGAGGGACTCATTATAGAAGCCGTTCTGCAATAAGCTGATCGCCTTAAAAAAATTACTCTTCCCACTCCCGTTAATACCCACTAACACATTCTCTCCCTTTTCAAGATTGATGGTGCAATCCTGAAAACCGAAGAAATTTTGTAAGCGAATACTCTTTATCATAACACTGCTATTAAAGTCTCCCCTTCGGGGAGATTTAGAGGGGCCTTTATTTTACCCAACCCAACATAATTGTTACCGGCATTAAAGCAAAAATAACGGGCACAATAATTGAAAACGCTATGCCAATTACAACAATTGCCTCATTATACTTTACATGGTTTAAACCCAAACTCTGAAAAGCGCTTTTAAAGCCGTGCAATAAATGCCAGAACAGCGAAAAGCATCCCACCAGGTAAATGCCAACTATCACCTGGCTTTGAAAAACCTGCTGCATCATGGCAAAAAGGTTTTCCTGGTGTTCGGCATCAACGCCGTATTGTTCAACCCCGGTAATCCTTGTTTTTACCCAAAAGTTACCCAGGTGTACCACCAAAAACAACAAAATCAGGGTTCCCAACAATGCCATGCTGCGCGAGTACCATGGGCTATTAGCCGATTCTTTGTTATAAGCATATTTTACAGGGCGGGCATCGCGGTTCTTTTTATAAAGCAACAGGCCGTCAACAATGTGTAGTAATAAACCGGCAAAAAGGCCTATTTCCAGGGTGCGGACTATCAGGTTAGTGCCCATAAAATGAGCATATTTATTAAAAGTAACCCCACCATCGTTAAACCATATCATGGCGTTAATAGATGCGTGGACAATCAGAAAGCTGATAAGAAAAAGACCCGTAAGGCCCATTAAAAACTTCTTTCCTATCGAACTGTTGAGCAAAGCTGAGTTAGCCATATAATTTTTAACCTTGAAACGTTAAACAATAAATAGTACAACAAAATGTTGCAACTGCGGGTTTTAAAAGCGCACCAAAATTAGAGCGGGAAGTTTAAAATGAAAGCTTTTAGGCGTTTATTTTTAAACAATTGACCTAAATCACCCTTCTTTTACAATGCATTAGGCGAAGAAACGCTGTATTTTTGTACTATTTCTCATTGGCATAATCACTCAAGTACAAATACGGGTCGTTCAGTTTTCCGTCGCTGGCTATGGTGGCTTTAAAAAGTATTTTGCTGCCCGGCTTTTTAAGTTCGGGCAAAATACGGCTCATAAAAATATTGCCAAAATCTTCCGATGCATCGCGTGGAAGCTCATTTGGCAAATTATCAATAGCCATAACATCTACCGAGTTGCTGGAAAACGCTTCAATTATTTCCCCCGTTTGCCTGTCGTAACCATAGTAAGGGTGGCTTATATCGGAAGGCTTTAGGGTTGTAGGAACCGATGAAAGCGGCGCAATATCACAGCTTATATCGGATATAATTCCAATCCTGAAATCAGGTTCCTGCATTTGGTCTGTCGTAAAAAAAACAGGTATGCGATGGTCCCAGTATATACCGTTTATCATCACATCGGC
>CAISWS010000443.1 GCA_903889265.1 uncultured Bacteroidota bacterium | reverse complement strand
TGGGTGGTTCCATTTCCAAAATCCAGCTCACCCGAAGCTACATTTCGACCGGTTATATCAACAATATTATACTTCACTAATCCCTGCGGCCCGCTCATAAATAACTCGTTGCCGCTTGGAACAGGCCATGCTGAAATATTCGGCGCATTAACACGGTTAATATCAGTAAGGGTTTGATGAATGAATATGGAATCTTCAAAAACCCCGGTCATACCGGTATCCACCGCAATAAAAATACCGCTTGCTGTGGTATCGTGTGGTTGAATAATGTGTCTGGTGTTACCGCTTATAGTAATGGTGTCCATAAATGTATGAACCGAGCCGGTTATAAAATCGGTGGTAATAACGTAGGTAGTTGGTGGCCCGAAATTCTCAATGACCATACCCTCCGTACCATAAATGCCGGCTGTTAGTTTGTTACCCGCCGCAACCGTAATGTTAGTGATGTAATAATTATGTTCACCGGTGCTGTCATCCAGGTTTAAAATATAATTGATGGTATCGTTATGCGTGGCATTATCAATATACGTAATATCGGTGGCGTCGTAGCTGTAATTATCGGTTGTATCTGCACCCGGGGTGCGGTTACATCTTAAAAAATAATTATCGCCACTAACGGCCAGGTAGTCATCGGCATAACCCGCAAACGTGTTCTTGGTTGCTAACACGGTATTGCCGTGGCAATAGGTGCCTGCGGGGCGCAGATAATTAATTCCGCTTAGGCGGTAATTGATAAAAATGAGCGCTGAGGAATAAGAAGTATCGTAGGCAACCCGTGCAACCTGGCCACTGTCGTCAGTCATTTGCACAATACTGCTGTCGTTAAAGTAGCAGTTGAAATAGGGGCTTTGATTACCCGATGAACGCCAAAAGGGAGTAGCTGGTTTTATACCCAGGTTAAGCTGGCTTTGAAAAGTAGAATCGGGCAAAGCCATGAATGGTATGGTGGGCAGGGTGCCATAGTCACCGTGGCGGCCACCGGCTGTGTAATGCCATTGGCCATTGGCGTCAGTTAATACGTACAAGCTATCCACCATATGGTAATTGGGGTCATATACGTATACGGTATCAATGCCATTACCCTGTGCGCCCGGCGCAAGTGCATACGGAATTATGGCATGCCCGCCGCTGGGTATAGGTATGCCTATGCTACGGTGCGGACGGGTACGGCTGTTGCGCAGGTTGCGCATAATAGCCTGCAAAGTTGGCTTAATGGTGGTAGTGTTGGCTGCTTGTTGTGCTTGTTCAAAGCCAACTTCTTCCTTACTGTATACAGCGTAGCATTGGGTCTGGTGCGCCGCAGCCAACACGCTGTTATTGGTTGGAATGGTTGGGGTGGCCTGTGCGCGATAGGTTGCCGTAGCCGGAAAGTGGTTATAATACCAATTAGGGTTATCAAAAATCTCCATAGCAGTATTTACCATACCAAAACAACTACCCTGAAAATACGGCTTTATATTGGCTACCCATTTGTTGTAGGCGGCTTGCGTATGCGCTGGTGGGGTGCCGGTGTAGCATTGCGATAGTTGCAATATTTTAACCATATCGGGCCATGCATCCTGATTAATACTTACATAAACCTGGTTGCCCGGCTGCTTTTTGGGCCATGCTGAGCCGTTGTTAAGATATGGATCGGTGGCATAGCTAAACTGGTTATAATAAGCCGGTATCCACACATCTGCCGCGGAGTTATCAAAGCCCCATCCGTTTTTACTTGGCCTGAAACCTATGTCGTAATGCGCATTTATAAAACCGTGGTCTTTGCCCTGCGCGTCTGTATAAAACACGATAATGTCGTTGTTGTTATTGATGTGGCAGGGGTAAATGGTTGTGGCGCCCTGAACTATTATCTGGCTAAAATTGCTGTAGTTCTGTCCGGTTAATTTTTTGCAGTAGAAACCTTTGGTTTCGCTGCTGTAATTGCCGCAAATCCATCCATTATCATTCATCCCCAACGCCCTCGATTTAAGTGCTCCCCCAATCTGAAAAGTATCCCAACCCAGGGCAACTCCACGATAAATAAAACACTGCTCCATAGCCCCTTCAATCAGGTAGCCGCATACGTTGTGGTTATTATCCAGGTCGCAACCAAAGGCGGGTATTACGGTGCTTTGGTTAAGGCACCTTAAAGCGGTTTCAGTGCCCGCGCTTTTACACCACAGGGCACCATCCTTATCAGGTCCCACATCATAACTACCGGCAATGCACGTATCATTAGTTATGCCGGTGGCAGTGGTGTTTGTGCCGCCCCACGCAGGCACCTGATAATAATTACCGTTAGCATTGCGGCCAGGGTTGGGCAAATAGATATAACTCTGCGCACTACCTGAATTGGCCCCATAATTACCCACTACCATACCGCTGTTGCTGATGCCGGTTGCATCCACGTACGCATTGCTGCCACCCGGCCCGGTAAGATTAATGGTATCACCATACTTATCAATTTCAAAAGCAAAAGTGCCGCTGCTGGTGGTATAATACCCACAAATTTCGCCGCTGTCATTAATGCCGGTCAGGTAAGTGCCGGTGGCGTTTGGCATATCAAAAATTTCCTGGGCTGAGGCGATTAAGCCCGAAAAGCAGATAAAAAAAATGAGTATAATTTTTTTCATGTCTCTGAATTTACCGGTAAAGGATAACCATATTCCATGACTATGTTCTAACATTAAACGGAATATCTTAATGTAATGTAAATATTTTTTTGAAATGGAGAAAAAACAGTTGTAGGTTGACCGTTAACACAATCTGCACCGGGTCCGGACTTCTTCACAAACATACATGTCCATCTATACTGTGTTCAGCTGCCGGCAATAGCATCACCCCGTCGCAAACCTGCACATCGTTGTTGAACCAGGC
>CAISWS010000442.1 GCA_903889265.1 uncultured Bacteroidota bacterium | reverse complement strand
TAACCGTAAACCCGCTGCCGGTAATAACTATAAGCTGGGATAGCCTGGTGGTGCATAGCGATGTTAACTGGGAGCGCTACCCTGGCAACACAAACATGGTAGTTGGGTGGTGCTCCGGATATTATTACAACGTGCAGTTTACATTAATTGGCGGGCTACCGGCCGGAGGAACCTATACCGGCGATGGAGTACATAACAACATATTATACCCCGATAGCTTTAACCCTTTTATAGCTTTTTTAGATACCATTACTTACACCTACACCGATAGCAACGGCTGCACCAACAGCAATATAGATTCCATCCTTATAAATTCCTGCGGTTTCGGTATAGCTGAAATAGGTGTTAACGATGATGCCATTATGCTTTACCCCAACCCCACCACCGGGCAGGTAAATATTAAAACCGCAGGCATGCAGCCCAAAACTATCGCTGTTTACGAGATTAACGGCCGCCTGCTTTACCGCAGGCCGTTTGTTGCCGATATAGACGTAACCCAGCTAAGCAGCGGCATTTATTTTATTGAGGTGGTAAGCGATATTGGGATAAGCAGAAAAAGGTTTGTAAAAATGTAGGCAGTTAAATTTAAAAGGGACTTGCCGGTAGCGGAAAATAAATTTGCCGTATAAATAAGAAAATTTGTCCTGAAATTTATCCTCTCATAATTGGCATCAGTCCGCCATAAATCGCCAAACATCCAAATAGTGTTCCGTAATGCGCCTTAAATAAGTACTTTTTTATACCCGGGGTTTGAATGATGTTTGTATTACCAGATTCAGTTTTGCACGGTTGATTGAAACAGAAGGCACAGACTGAATGGGTTGGCGATAAAACATTAATATCATAGCTTTAAACACCACGTATGAAAAAAATATTTGAGCGTATCTTTAAATATTGCCTGGCAGCTTTGCTGTTGTTAAATGTTTACAGCAGCCGCGCCCAATATGTAACCCTGCCCGATACCAATTTTGTAAACTGGTTAAAGGGTAATGGGTATTCAGGCTGCTTAAACGGGCAGCAGTTAGATACTACCTGCCCTGCCGTATTAAACGCTGTAGCGATGCACTGTTCGGCATACCCCATCCGCGATTTAACGGGGATACAATATTTTAAAGGTTTGGATACGCTGGATTGCTCAAACGATTCGTTGTATTTTATTCCTTCATTTCCGGGTAACCTGGTTATGCTGAGTTGCGCTCGTAATAATTTAACCACTATCCCGGCCCTGCCGGCCAATTTAACTTTGTTTGACTGTAGCAATAATCAGATTACAGCTATATCTCAATTCCCATCTGGCCTGGTTATTATCGTAACAGATTACAATCAGCTTACAAGTATTCCAGCGCTGCCTGCAGCTCTCGTGCTGTCAAGTTTCCAGCATAACAACTTAACTGCGTTTCCCTCCATACCGGCAGGTACGGCGCAGGTGGCGTGCGATTACAACCAGATTACCTCATTACCTGCAATACCTGCCAGCATGCAGGCTTTAACCTGTGGCAATAACCTGCTAACAGCCATACCAACATTACCTTCGGGGTTAACACAATTTTGGTGCTATAACAACCTGCTAACTACGATGCCCGCATTACCATCTACCATTACCGATCTGGATATAAGCTACAACCAGATAACAACCATACCCTCCTTTCCTCCAGGTGTTACTACTATGTCCATTGCAGCTAATCCGCTAACCACCATACCTGCATTGCCAACTACGCTAACCCGGTTTGTTGCTTCCGATTGCCGGTTAACCGCTTTACCCGCATTACCACCATCACTTAATGCTTTGGTGTGCAATGGTAACCAGCTTACAAGCCTGCCCGCACTACCCTCAACCCTTACCGACTTTGAATGCGACAGCAATCAGCTTACCTCAGTACCTGCTTTTCCACCCCTTTGCTATATTATTGAACTTGCAGATAACCAGTTAACCAGTTTGCCAGCCTTGCCCGACAGCATGGATTTTTTAGATATTACCAACAATGTAAACCTGGCTTGCTTACCAAGGTTTACCCACTTTAATTTTCTCCGGTTTACCGGAACGGCTGTTACCTGCCTGCCTAACTATGGTACTGTACAGTCAAGCAACCCCGCTTTATCAAGCCTGCCACTGTGCGGGTTGATAAACGGCACCGGTTGCAGTGTTGACTGGAGCGTAAGCGGCACGGTGTATGACGATGTTAATACCAATTGCCTGTTCGACAACACCGATGTAGGTTTAGGATACTATAAAGTGATTATGCTTAGCAATGGCAATGTATTGCAACAGGTGTATACCAGTTACGATGGCAGTTATTCGTTTCAGGCACCGTTTGGCAGTTACGTTGTGAGTGCAGATACAACGGTGGCGCCCTTTGTGCCAAGCTGCCCGTTAAACAACGTAATTACCGGTGTGTTGAGTTCATCTGATTCGCTGCAAACGGGTAAAGATTTTGCAGTGGTTTGCCGTAGCCAGGGAT
>CAISWS010000441.1 GCA_903889265.1 uncultured Bacteroidota bacterium | reverse complement strand
GGTAGTAAATCAATATAAATCGGGTTCTGAAATTGCAAGCCTTTGTGTTGGCACGTTCTTTTTAGCTTCAACAGGCATTTTAGATGGTAAAAAATGTGCAATTCATTGGGCTTCTAAAAACGATTTCCGGGCAATGTTTCCAAAAGTCAATGTTATTGAGGATGTAATAATGACAGAGGAAAATGGGATTTATACAAGTGGCGGGGCTTATTCGCACCTAAATTTAATACTATATATTATTGAAAAACATTTAGGGAGAGAAATGTCTGTTTTAGCTTCAAAAATGTTTGAAATTGATATTGAAAGAAAAAGCCAAAATCAGTTTGCCATTTTTATGGGACAAAAAAGGCACGATGATAGTGATGTTTTAAAAGCCCAGGAGTTCATTGAGCATAATTCCGGCAAAAAATTAACCGTTGATGAACTTTGCGTAAAATTCGGCATTGGCAGAAGAACATTTGAGAGAAGATTTAAAAAGTCTACCGGAAATTCATTTGTAGAGTATATACAACGTGTAAAAGTAGAAGTTGTAAAGAGGCAATTAGAAGCAGGTCGCAAAACGGTCAATGAAATAATTTTTGAAGTCGGGTACAATGATATAAATGCGTTCCGGGAAGTCTTTAAAAAATACGCAGGAATGTCTCCGGTCGATTATCGTAAAAAGTATAAAGCATAGCTTCTATTAGCATGACCGTCGTTCTATTGTGTCGCAAACCCTGGAACTGCCTTGAGCGCAGATTCTACCCATAAGTGTTCGAAACATGCAAAATTGCCAACAGCCGGCCTCACCCCGCCATCGCTATCGCTCGGCACCCCTCTCCACCGCAAGCGGTAGAGAGGGGACAGGATATGCTGAAATTAAACCGCATAGCAAGGTTTCGAACAGCAATGGATTCTACCCTCGCTCTGCTATGTTTGTAACTCCCGGCTACAGTATCATTTGCATTTAAACGCCCACCTGCGGCAGAAGACCCAAAACAACGGTGCCATTAATATGCTTAAGCAGAATGCGCCTTTTTAGCTACTTAAAATTGAAAAAAAACGGGTATCACTGTACCCGTGAAAAAAGAGGTTAAGCTATTGATAATGAGGTAAGTAGTATGAAAAAAGTGTACCCGTCCGGGATGGGTATATTTTGGCTGCTTCTGTTTATGTATTGCGTTTAATTATTTTACGTGGGTTTTGCCTGCAATCAAAAATGTCGGTTACAAAAACCGTATTACTTTCAATCCGAAAAATAACCTTATAGTTACCGCAAACTATGTATTTATACTGTCCGGGGATATGGGACAGATGGGGTTCAATGGAGCCAATGCCCGGCAGGTTTCCCAACTCTTCAATTGAGTCCAGTATTTTATCAATTATTTTTAATGCTATCCTTTCAGATGCCTTTATTTTATACCATGCATATATTTGCTTTAGCTGTAACCTGGCAAATCTGGTTATTTCAACCTGCATCATTACCAGTTACGGACTTCTTTTCTTAATGCCTTAATACTCGTGGTTCTTTTATGGCTTATGTCATCTTCCGATATTTTGGCGCGTTTTACCAATTCGGCTTTTGTAAATGGCTTAACAGCTTCTTCCTGCCGGTTGAATTTTGCGTACTGAAGAATTTGCTTAATAGCTTTAATTACCTGCAAATCGTTTATAGAATCCAGTTCCTTTTTAAGTAAATTTCTTTCCTCCTGTATAGTCATACATCTGTTTTTTGTAAAAGTAATAATAAATCAGCGTTCCATTCTATTGGTTATTATTTCGGCAAGGCCTTATAAATTATCTCCTGCAAATCTGTGCGTATGCCCATTTTAACCAATAACGCGTTTTCAGCATTCGGGTAAACTCTGTTAGAAAGGAAGATGTAGGTAAGATTGTTAGTAGGGTCGGCCCAAACGCAGGTGCCGGTAAAGCCGGTGTGGCCGAAGGTTGCTAAAGGCGTGCCATCATAGCAAGGGCTTGCCTTGGTTACATCAGGTTCCGGTTTATCAAACCCAAAGCCACGGCGCGATATTTTTGATTGGCGCGCGGTGAACAGTTTAATAGTAGCAGTATCTAAAAAGCGTTTGCCATTGTATGTGCCATTGTTCAGCAACATCTGAAACAGCGCAGCTAAATCAAATGCATTGCTGAATACACCGGCGTGGCCCGCCACCTCGCCATACATAGCCGAGCCGGGGTCGTGCACATGGCCCTGAACAATTTGCTTGCGGAAGATGGTATCGTTCTCGGTGGGCATCAGGCGTTCGCGCTTAAAGCGGCTGAGGGGTTTAAAACCAATGCGCGTTAGGCCCATGGGCTGGTAAAAGGTATGGTAAACGTAGTCGTCAAGCTTCTGGCCGGTAAGCTTTTCAACTATCTTCTGCATAATGTAAAAATCATTGTCGCTGTAAACGTATTTGGGGTTTTCGGCAACCGCGCTGTGGTTAATAATGCTCCACATACTATCGGGGTAGTCGTTGCGGATATATAGGCTATCGGCTACCTGCGTGCTGAAGTCGGGCTCAGGTACGCGGCGGTAGTATTTTGTAAAGTTGCTGTCAATAGTAGGTTTGTAGAACATAATAAACGCGCGCAAGCCCGCTTGGTGGGTAAGCACATCGCGTATTTTCAGGTTTTTGATGGTGGCGTCTTTGGGTAGCGTCAGGTAATCGCCCACGGTTTTGTTCAGGTCAAGTTTTTTCTGCTCATACAACTTCATAACAGCCATGGTGGTGGCCGCTACTTTGGTTATGGAGGCCAGGTCGTAGAGGTCAGTAGGTTTTACTTTTTCGGTGGTTTCGTAAAAAGGGGTGCCGTAGCATTTGTTCCAGATTACCTTATTATCCTTTACTACCAGCAACTGGCAACCGGGGTAGGCTTTGGCATCAATCCCTTTCTGGCAGATATCATCCATGTGGCGCAGGTCAGCTGCTTTAACACCGGCATCTTCAGGGATAGAAAGTTTAAGGCGGTAAATGGTATCAGACATAAAGCCGGTTTCGGCCTTAAAAGTTTTAGAGGCAGTAACCGGTAAGCGGCCGCTAACTTTTTCGGCACCGAACAGGGCATTGGCGGCGGTTAAATTGCTGGTTTCATTATCTTCATAGGCTTGCAGCACCCAGGGCATAAAATCGAAATTGTGCAGGCTGTATGCATTGCCAAAAACCACCAGCACAACTTTAGTGCGACCGGAGAGTGCCTCAATAAATTTGCGGGCGTCTTCCGTAACGTTATAATCTTTAGCAGCCTGTCGGCCCATGCCGTGCAGGTCTATAATTACCAGGTCGTAACCGGCCAGGGTTTCCATCAGGTTATCGAAAGCGCGTTCTTTGTTTTCATTGGGTTGATAGAAAAAATCCATCTCTTCGAACATGCTGATGTTCTTTTGAAAAGAAGAAACGCCGTTAATGCCGATGGAAACTGAGGCCACTTTTTTGTAGTTCCAATCGCGCAGGGGCAGGCGGTGGTCAAGGTTGGCGGCAATGGTCATACTCTGCTCAAAAAGTTTCTGGCGCAGTAGTTTTGCATTGGGGTTATTGAGGTCCTTCATCAGGTTGCTCAGCTCAACATGCTGGTGCTTGTTCAAACCCAGTTTGTATTTGCAGGCCAAAACCTTTTTAACGCGCACTTCAATTTCGGTTATGCTAATACAACCACTGTCAACCGCCGATTTTATTTTGCTGATACCCTCGTTTACATCTTCACTAAAAACCAGGATATCATCACCGGCCATAAACGCCATAGAGTCTACCGTGCCGGGTTTGTATGCTGCGCTTACACCTTTCATGTTCAGTGCATCGCTAAAAACAAGTCCGTTAAAATGCATGGAATCCTGTAATAACTGTGTGGCAATTTTTTCGGAAAGAGAAGCCACGGAAGCTGAATCAGGGTCGAGGGCAGGCACGTTTAAATGTGCCACCATTACACTGCCCACGCCATTGTTGAACAGTATTTTAAAAGGGTAAAGTTCAAGGCTGTCAATGCTTCCGGCGCTCTTCATTACACTAGGTAATTGCAGGTGCGAATCTTTGTCTACATCACCATGCCCG
The DNA here is from genome assembly GCA_903889265.1 of uncultured Bacteroidota bacterium. Classification (GTDB taxonomy): domain Bacteria; phylum Bacteroidota; class Bacteroidia; order Chitinophagales; family LD1; genus Bog-950. The sequence continues at coordinate 22,371 of CAISWS010000441.1, read as the reverse complement.
GGGAAGTGTTTGGCACAGGCCAGTACGCCCTCGTCCTGCAGGCCGTCCATATATTCAATGCCTTTAAGGGCTACTTTGTATTTATCCTCGCCAAAACTGCGCTCGTTAATGACGGGGTTGTTGGGGTTATTGTTTACATCTACCACCGGTGCAAAATCAATATTAATGCCCACGCGTTTGCACTCGCGGCCAATCTCGCGGCCCATGTCGTAAATAAGTTTATTATCGTTAATGGCCCCCAGGGTCATTTGGCGGGGAAAGGAGATAGTTGAGTCCAGGCGCATGGCAAGGCCCCATTCGCCATCAATGGCCACAAAGCTTTGCACTTTGGCGGAATCCTGGAGGCGGTTAGTCCACTCCGCTTCTTTATCGGGCATGCCTTTAAAAAAGATTACACCACCGGCTTTGCCCTGTGCAATGCAGGATACTACCGAATCCATGTTGTAAGTTTTGCCCTCAGTGTATGCCGCCAGCATAAAAAACTGGCCTATGCGTTCTTCTAAACTTAACCGGTTGTAAACAGAATCTACCCATTTAACACAGGCCTTATCCTGGCGCCAGTTTATAAAGTCCGGCGCTTGTGCAGAGGCACATAGCTGTGCTATCAGTGCAATGCCGGTTAGCAGGTATTTGAATATATGTTGAGGGCGGTTTTTCATAACGGGGTAATTCACTAAAGCGGCTACACAGGTTTCATTCAAAAGAACGAAACATTTACGAGGGGATTGATTTGTGATAGAACGAATTCTCTACGTTTTTATGTTGATGAACTAATACCAATACAATCTTTACCGCTAAGACGCAAAGAACGCAAAGAAACAGCCAATCCTTAAAAAGGGTTTGCATGCACTCATAAAAGCATTTTGCCTGTTAAATCATACCCATCATAATTAATCAGCGTGCTATTGAATTTACTTTTCCCGCATTTCCTTTGCGCTCTTTGCTTCTTTGCGGTAAAATGTATTCGCAATTGGTTAAATTTGCGGCTTCATGGACATTATTCGTCTTCTTCCGGACAACATAGCGAATCAGATTGCAGCAGGTGAGGTTATTCAAAGGCCGGCTTCGGCTGTAAAGGAGTTAATGGAAAACTCTATTGATTCGGGGGCTACGCATATCAAACTTATCTGCAAAATGGCCGGCAAAACCCTGATACAGGTTATTGACAACGGTTGTGGCATGAGCGAGACTGATGCACGCATGAGTTTTGAGAAGCATGCCACCAGCAAAATAAGAACCGCCGAGGACCTCTTTAATATCCGTACTATGGGTTTCAGGGGCGAGGCATTGGCTTCTATTGCGGCTATTGCACAGGTGGAGTTAAAGACCCGCCAAACCGGCGAGCAACTAGGCACCTGCATAGAGATTGAAGGTATGAAGGTTACCAAACAGGAACCCTGCCAAACACCGGAGGGGACTTCGATTGCCATTAAGAACCTGTTTTTTAATGTGCCCGCCCGTCGTAATTTTTTAAAAAGCGATTCGGTAGAGCTGAAGAATATTATTGACGAGTTTCAGCGCATTGCACTGGCGCATCCTAAAATCGGGTTCCAGCTTTATAATAATGATTACGAGATGTATCATTTAAAGCCGGGTAATCTGAAGCAGCGCATTGTGGCCATTTTCGGCGATAACTATGCCGAAAAGATTGTACCGGTTGAAGAAAAAAGCTATGCCCTGCATGTTTACGGTTTTGTAGGCAAGCCTGAGTTTTCGAAAAAGACACGGGGTGAGCAGTTTATTTTTGTCAATAACCGGTTTATTAAATCGGCCTACCTCAACCACGCAGTGAGCATGGCTTTTGAGCAGATGATGCCGAAAGACCAGTTTCCGTTTTTTGTGCTGTTTTTGGATATTGACCCCACCAAAATTGATATTAACGTACACCCCGCCAAGCACGAAATTAAGTTTGAGGACGAGCGCCTGGTGTACACGTTTGTGAATTTAGGCGTAAAGCATTCGTTAGGTGCTTACAGCGTTTCGCCTACGCTTGATTTTAACCAGGAGGCCCACTTAAACCAGGGTGGAGCATTTGACCAGCAACCCCGCACCTGGTTGGAGATAACTCAACATGCCGTTCAGCATAAAGAGGCGAAAAAATTTGCCCCGCCATCTAACTTTCAACCATTAAGCGGACGGGAGGAAAATAACTTAAAGAACTGGGAGCGCGCTTTTGATACGGTTGGCAAACAACCCGCATCGGGTAAGGAGGAAGAGCAAACACCGGTTTGGCCTCAACCTAAAACCGAACAGGAGGAACATCCTGAAACGGAACTAATTAAAGAGGCAGTGCCGCCGCACCAGATACAAAGGCGGTTTATTGTTTCGCAGATAAAAAGCGGGTTTATTTTAATTGACCAGCAGGCAGCGCATGAGCGGATTATGTTTGAGCGCTACCTGAAATTAATTGAGAAGAACAGGAATGAAAGCCAGCGCCAATTGTTCCCCCAAAGCTTTGAACTGAATGCCGGTGATGCACAGATATTGCTGGATATACTACCCGAAATAAACAACCTGGGTTTTGATATACAGGAGTTTGGCCGCAACAGCTTTGTAATACACGGTTTCCCCGCAGATATTTTGCAGGGAGATGAAAAGAAAATGGTTGAGGAGCTGATTGAGCAATACAAAATGAACTCTTCGGTTACCCGGTTGTCCAAACGCGAAACACTGGCTAAGTCACTGGCTTATAGTTCCGCCATTAAAACCGGTAAGGTATTATCAGTGGATGAAATGAAAACATTGATAGACGAGCTCTTCGCCTGCCAAAATCCATACACAGCACCCAACGGCAGGTTCACCTTTATAACCATCAATAATGATGAGTTGGAGAAGAGGTTTGAGAATAAGTAAACAGCTTTTTTACCGCAATGACGCTAAGAGCGCAAAGCGATATCCAAAAGGTTAGTTACCCAACTTTGTTTTCAAAAACGCCAGCGTCAAAACCCACGCCTCTTTAGCGGCTTCAGGGTTATAGGCTGCTTTGGCATCGCAGAAAAATCCGTGGTCGGCGTAGGAGAAAACGATGCTGGCGTAGGGTTTGTTTTCTTTTTTCAATTCGTTGGTTACAGCATCAATTTGTTCCTGAGGAATATGTTTATCCAAACCTCCCCAGCAAAACAGCATAGGCGCGTGCAATGAAGCGGCACGGGTTACCAGCTCAGGCGCTATGCGTACTCCGTAATAGCTTACAGCAGCTTTAAACGGTAAAATAGTATTAGCTAGAAAGGATGCCCTGCCGCCCATGCAATAACCGGTGCAGGCTATTTTATCTTTTTGAACCAATTCATTTTGTTGCAGCCAGTTCCAGCAGGCATGGATATCCGCTTCCATTCCCGGCACGGTTAAAGCCTGCATATGCGGGGCTACTGATGGGAAATCGGTATATGCGGCCGAGAAACCCGCTGGTGCGGAGCGATGATAAAATTCAGGGGCAATAACTACGTACCCTTCATTAGCAAAACGCTGGGCCAGGTCTTTAATGTGGGCATTAACCCCAAATGCCTCCTGAAAAAGCATCAGGCCAGGGAAAGGCCCGTTACCCGCTGGTTGGGCAGTAAATGCCTGCATAATGGTGCTATCTGAAACCTGTAAGTTTACGTAGTTGGTTTGCGACATACTTGGAAGAGCTTTGGGATTAAAAATGATGCGGCGCAAATTTTAATTAAATCGGCGAGATTTTTCCGGTTTTACAAATAGCTTATCAGATATTTGTGGTACCCTAAAACAATTTCCAAGATGAATCGCCTCCGGTTTCTGAACCCCCTCCTGTGTTTTGCTCTGCTTTTTTCGTTTTTACCCGGCTATTCATCCGGAAAGAAGGATAAAACACCGGCACCGGTTATCCCGGTAAGTCGCCCGGGCGTTTACCAGGGATATTCTTCGCCGCAATACAAGGGTTTTACCTACCACTCGTACTATATACCTATGCGCGATAGCATTTTGCTGGCTATTGATGTGTTTCTACCTAAAAAGCTGGAAGCCGGGAAGAAAATACCAACCATTTTATATCTGGACAGATATGTGCGTTCAGTACAAGCGAAATGGCCTTTCAACCTCATTCAGGACCCTGTGTTAACCGAAGTTGATAATTCCGAAGTTAGTTACTTTACTTCGTACGGCTACGCCATGGTGGTAGTAGATGTACGGGGCACCGGCGCCAGTCAGGGACAAAGAAAAATGGAGTTTAGCCCCGAAGAAGTTTTGGATGGAAGAGATATTGTTGACTGGATAATAGCACAGCCCTGGAGCGATAAAACCGTAGGCACCACCGGTGTTTCTTACCTCGGCACCACCGCCGAAATGCTGCTGGCTAACCAGCACCCTGCAGTAAAAGCCTGCATTCCCCGCTCTGCTATTTTCGACCTGTATAATAATGTCGCTTTCCCCGGTGGGGTTTGCCAGGGGCCGTTTATAGATATATGGGGCTATACTACCCGCGCCCTGGATGATAACAACTTTGCCCCGTTTGGCAAAAGGGCCAAACTGCTTGCGCGCGGTATACATCCGGTAAAAGGCGATAAGCACAGAAAGATTTTTAAACAGGTAATTGCCCAGCATAAAGGCAATTTTAATGTAAGCAAAGGTGTTGATGCGCTCACTTTCAGGGACGAGTTAGACCCTGCGGTAAATGCCAGCCTGAATGACTTTAGTGTGCATACCCGTATCTCGCAAATTGAAGGCTCTCACACTGCTATTTACCGCATAGATGGCTGGTACGATGGCGCGCTGGCCAAGGGCTGCCTGGATGCTACCATGAATACCGGTAACACCCGCAAAGTACTGATTGGCCCCTGGGACCACGGACCGCGAAACAATGTAAGCCCGTATGCCGCATCGAAAAAAGTGGACTTTAATATCCATGCTGAAATGCTGCGTTTTTTCGACCATTATTTAAAAGGCATTAAGAATGGCATTGATGAGGAAGCTCTGTTTACGTATTTTTCTATTGGAGATGAAACCTGGAAAAACAGTAATGTTTGGCCACCACAAAACGAGCAGGTTCAGAAACTATATTTCTCTGCCAATAAAGGTGCTGTTATGGCTTCCTCAAATATCAAAGCCGGTAGCGTAAATTATGTAGTTGATTATACTGCTACCAGCGGCCTTACGTCACGCTGGAACAGTGTTACTGATTTATACATGCACGGCCCTACTAATTATGCCAACAGAAAACAGGAAGATGCAAAGCTTTTGAGCTTTACTTCTGAAAAGCTTTCCGCAATTACGACTGTAGCCGGAACACCGGTTATTACCCTGAACTTTTCGGCTGATGCTGCCGATGCAACTGTGTTTTGTTACCTGGAAGATGTGGCACCCGATAGCTCAGTTACCTATGTAACCGAGGGAACTTTCAGGGCCCTGCACCGCAAAGTAAGTGAAGAAGGATATAAAACATCATACCCCAATCACACCTACAAAAAAGCCGATGGTGAGCCTTACAAAAGTGGCCAGGAGGTTTCACTCACTTTCGACCTCCTTCCTATCTCTTATCAGTTTAAGGCAGGCCATTATATAAGGGTATCTATAGCGGGTGCTGATGCGGGGCATTTTAATTTACCTAAGGAGAAACCTGCACATTTTAATATCAGCAGCAGTGCGGCTAGCCCATCGTTAATTGAGTTGCCGGTGGTTACGGAGTAAAACCCCAATACAATTTTTTACCGCCAAGTGCGCAAAGAGCGCAAAGGAATACATCAAGGAATGCATTTATTCTTTAGCTGTTTCAACAGTTTTAGCGTGGACGAAATCAGCCAGTCCCTTTAATTTATCCTCGGCTTCTTTCATGCTTTTGATGCCTTCGAAATTGAGCACCAAAAACTTTTCAGTTTCGCGGAGGTACATGCCCTGTTTGTTGCGCTGTACATACTCCAGTATTTTGCTGAACACGCTGGAACCGTAAAAGCTTGATTCTTTATTTTGAATAAAGTAACAGCGCAGGTGCCTGCCCTTTAAAAGTATTTGCTCCATGCCCAGTTTAGTGGCAATCCATTTTAAACGCATAGCATCAAATAGTTCGAATACCTGTTTGGGCACGGGGCCGAAACGGTCGTGCAGTTCTTCTTCAAATTTCTTCAGCGCATCTTCATCTTTCAATTCGTTCAGGTCGCGGTAGAGTATCATCCGCTCGGTGCTGTTTGAAACATAGTCTGAAGGTATCAGCATTTCCAAATCAGTTTCAATGGCACAGTCGCGCACATAATCCTGCACGCGTTCCATTTCTTCATGATATAACTCTTTAAAGTCTGTTTGCTTTAATTCGCGGATGGCCTCGTCTAATATTTTGTGGTAAACATCGTAACCTATTTCGGCAATAAAACCACTTTGTTCAGCTCCTAACAGATTACCGGCTCCGCGTATATCCATATCGCGCATGGCTATGTTGAAACCACTGCCCAGGTCGCTAAACTCTTCAATAGTTTTTAATCGTGCTTTGGCTTCGGAAGTAAGTGTGCTGGCCGGTGGGGCAAACAAATAGCAAAACGCATGTTTATTGCTGCGGCCAACACGCCCGCGCAACTGGTGCAAATCGCTTAGCCCGAAATTGTGGGCGTTGTTGATGATGATGGTGTTGGCGTTAGGTATATCAATACCGCTTTCAATAATGTTGGTGCAAAGCAGCACGTCAAACTCCCGATTGATGAATTTCAAAATTACCTCCTCTAAGTGTTCGCCTTCCATCTGGCCGTGTGCAACCCCAATGTCTACATTGGGCACCAATTTTTGGAGCATGGTTTTTACTTCTGCAATATCCTTAACCCGGTTGTGCACAAAGAACACCTGTCCGCCGCGATAAACTTCGTATTCAATAGCCTCCTTAATAACCTCCGGGTCCAGGGGGTGTACCGATGTATTGATGGGTTGACGGTTAGGTGGTGCGGTATTGATGATGGAAAGGTCGCGCGCACCCATCATACTAAACTGTAAGGTACGCGGAATAGGCGTTGCTGTGAGCGTTAGCGAGTCAACATTTTCGCGCAATGTTTTAAGGGTTTCCTTCACGCCTACGCCAAACTTTTGCTCCTCATCAATTATCATCAGGCCAAGGTCTTTGAACTTTACTTTTTTACCTACCAGGCCGTGTGTACCTATGATGATATTTATTTTTCCATCAGCAAGTCTTTTCAAAGTTTCGGTTTTCTCTTTGGCAGTCCTGAACCGGTTGATGTAATCTATCTCTATGGGGAAATCAGCAAGGCGCTCTTTAAACGATTTGTAATGCTGCAGGGCAAGAATTGTAGTTGGTACCAGCACTGCTACCTGTTTACCATCACAAGCAGCTTTGAATGCTGCGCGAATGGCTACTTCCGTTTTGCCAAAGCCCACATCACCACACACCAACCGGTCCATAGGCGAAAGCGCTTCCATATCGCGCTTGGCATCTTCGGTGGCCTTAGCCTGGTCGGGGGTGTCTTCGTAAATAAAGGAGGCCTCTAATTCGTTTTGTAAATAAGAATCTTTGGAGAACTGAAAACCCCTCGATGCTTTGCGCTTGGCATATAACTGAATCAGGTCAAACGCAATTTCTTTAATCTTCTTCTTGGTCTTCTTTTTCAGATTACCCCAGGTTTCGCTGCCCAGTTTATTTACGCGCGGGCCTTCACCTTCTTTGCCCACATACTTCGAAATTTTGTGCAGCGATTGAATGCCTACGTACAGAATATCATTACCGGCATATATCAGCCGCACAGCCTCCTGTAATTGTCCGCCTACTTCAATTTTTTCCAGGCCGGAGTAGACGCCTACACCGTGGTCAATGTGCGTTACATAATCGCCTGGCTTTAGTTCGCGCAGCGTTTTAATCAGTAATGCCTTATCGCGCGAAAAGCCCTGGCGGAGGTTGTATTTGTGATACCGGTTGAATATCTGGTGGTCGGTGTAACAGGCAATTTTTAAATCATCGTCAATAAAACCCTGATGAATGCCGATATTAATGGGTGTCCAGCTTACTTTAGCCTTCAAGTCTTCGAATATGGCATAAAAGCGTTCTACCTGTTTCAGGTTTTCGGCAAAAACAAGATTGATGTATTGCTTTTCATTATTCTGTGCCAGGTCTTTTATCAGTAAATCAAAATTTTTGTTGAAAGAGGGTTGCGGGTGGCTGTGAAACTCAATCTTCTTTTCAGCCTTGAAGAATGACTGTTTGCCAAACTCAATTACTTTAAACTTGCCAATGCCTTTAATAAAATTAGCTGAAGAGAGGAATACTTCTTCCGGTTCGCCTTCAAGCAGCGGGTGGTTAGGATGTTCCAACCGGTTCTTTTTTATATCCGGTTGTATTTTGCGGGCTTTCTCCATGGATATGTTTAGGATATCCATGAGTATGCTGCCATCTTTAATCCAAATGATGGTGTTGGGCGGAAAAGCCTCTAATACTGAGCTCTTCTTTTCGTTGCCAAAATGCGTTTGAATATTGGGCACAATGGTAACACTGGCAATTTTTTTGACTGATAGCTGCGTGAGTGGATCAAAAGTTCTGATAGATTCTATTTCTTCACCAAACAGCTCCACGCGGTAAGGATATTCGTTGCCAAAAGAGAAGATGTCAATAATATCTCCACGGATAGAGAACTGGCCTGGTTCATAAACAAAATCAACCCGCTCAAATTCAAACTCTACCAGCAGGTCAATCATAAAATCAATATCCAGTTTTTCGTTCACCTTCATGCGCAAGGTCTGCTCATTCAGTTCAGCGGCACGAACAACTTTTTCCAGCATAGCCTCGGGGTAGCTGACCGCAATTTCGGCCCGGCTGTTGGAATTGCTTAACCGGTTCACTGTTTCCGTGCGCAGCAAAACGTTATTGTTATTTAACTCCGAAAAATCCTGTGGCCGTTTAAAAGAATCGGGGAAGAAAAATATGTCTTTATTCTCTAAAATGTTTTTCAGGTTATTTTGAAAGTACGCAGACTCTTCTTTATCCGACAGAATAAAAAAGTGGTTGTACTCCGTGCTCTTAAAAACAGCCGCTGCCACAAAAGCCTCCTGCGAGCCAATTAATCCTTTTAAATGCACCTCTCCAAAATCTTCTCCGCTTGTAAGCAATTCTTTTAACTGCCTTACCTGGTTACTTTCAACATACCGCTGCAACAATTCATTCAAATTCATAAAACACCCCTTAATTTTTGGAACAGGTTAAAAACAGCAATCCCCGCAGGGCTTATCCGGCGGGGTAATTGATGTGCGAATATACGGGATTGTGGGGGGATTTGGGGTGCAGAAAATTTTGTAACTTTAAGACAGATATTGGTATGAAAACCTCAAAGAATTTGCGAAAAAGGGCCTTGCTTAAAGAAGCGAAAGAATTAAGTGCCTCTGTAAATAAAAACATTCATGTTTCACAGAAAGCTATCCTGAAAGAGGTAAGTGTTGTTCGCAGAAATCATTCTCAGTGATTGCTCTTTTGCGATTGAATCCGCAACTCTAAGGCTTATCTGTAAGAATAAATAATTCATGTGGTGGAACTCCTAAACATTCAGCAATTTTAAAAGCATGGCTAATACTGGTATTAACCTCTCTTCTTTCAATCCTCCCTATTTGCCGCAAGTCAAACCCCGTGCTATGTTCCAGTTGTTCCTGGGTAATATTTTTTGAATTTCTTATAGCTCTTATTTTCTCGCCAAATAGCTTAATGCGCACCTCATCCCTGTAAGATTTTCCTCTTGTCTTGTTTGCCTTAGCTTGTTTCTTCACCTAACAAAGGGACAAAGCCGCTAACTACAATGTTAGGTCATATTTGACCTATTGTAAAAATATTACTATCCTTGCTAAATATTACATACTATTGATTAAATAATATCCCTTTATGAGAGCACTTTTTACTTCCTTAGCTTTGCTTGCATCAGTTATAATTTCTAATGCACAAGCACCACAGCTAATTAACTATCAGGCAGTAGTTCGTGATGGTAGCGGCCATCCGCTCACTAGCGGCAGCCATGTCTCATTGCATTTTATCATCCATAATCTTTCTACTACAGGTGATACTGTTTTTGCTGAAACGCAATTTGATACCACCAATCAATTTGGCCTTGTAACCTTTCAAATAGGTTCAGTGAATACAAGTCTTAGTACTGTAAACTGGTCTAACGGTGCCAAATACCTACAGGTTGAATTAGACGCTGCTGGTGGAAGTAATTTTACGGATATGGGAACTTCGCAATTGCTTAGCGTACCTTATGCGCTATTTGCTGGTAATAGTGCTGCCGGGCCACAAGGACCAACCGGGGCTCAGGGCCCAACTGGTATAGCAGGCTCGTCTGGTAGTGGTGGCGGAGCAACAGGACCAACAGGCGCGATAGGAGCAATGGGATTACAAGGAGCTACAGGGCCTACAGGTTCGCAAGGGGCAACCGGAATTGGAGTTGCTGGCCCAACAGGTGCAATCGGTTCGGCTGGTATAACAGGAGCAACAGGCTCAACCGCAAATGTTGGAACTGGTATTGGCTCTAACGCTGCTACTCTTATTTATACAACTAATGGATTTTAATTTTCTCACTTTAAAATTATCAAAATGAAAAAAGCATTTATCACGATTTTGATTTTGGGATTTATCTTCGGAATTAATGAAAAGTCAGCTGCACAAAATTTACAATTTAACAAGGCAATATATCTTACACTTCTAGGACCAACTGGTGCTGACACTTTAGTGGTTCCGCCATTATCGGTATTTAAGTTAGAAAGTTACGGAGTAACCGGCGGTAATGGCATTTCCTTCGACGGGATAAACTTAGCTGGAACACCCACCCCCGGTTGGTATCCCCAAGGTACATATATCTTTACAAATACCTCTACTTATAAAGCATTTATTTCGGGTATATTATTTAATATAAATTAAGGGTAGCACTAAACACACAACCGAAGATTGCCACAAGCAATACATCTTTTATTTTTTACGGGAATTGCTTTCGCAATGACAGCCACTCTTTTTATTTAAAGCCAATCAGTACCTATCTTGGTTTCAAATAAGTCGAGCCAGTTGGCGTTATCCTTCTCAATAAGGTCTATTTTCTTTTTTCGTGAGCCTGCCTTGATTTGCTTTTCACGGGCTATGGCATTATCAATATGGCCAAAGGCTTCGTAGTATACCAGCTTATTGACATTGTATTTGGCCGTAAAGCTATCGGGGTAATTTTTAGCGCGGTGCTGAATACACCTGTTTTCAATCTCACTGGTAACACCGGTATAAAGTACCGAATTACCCTTGTTAGTCATGATATAAACATGATAGGTTTGGAATGCTAAACCGATGTTATCTACCCGTGCCATATTGAGAAAATTTGTATTTAAATATAAAAAAGAGTGGCTGTCATTGCGAAGCCTTTTCCAATAATAATTTTAGAAAAAAGGCTGTGGCAATCTTCCGCTGTGTCTTAAATAGCACGCTATCCGAAAGACACAGCGGAAGATTGCCACAAGCAATACTTCTTTTATTTTTTACGGGAATTGCTTTCGCAATGACATCTGTTTTTTCAAAACCCATACTTCCACCAATAATAAAACCTCTTTATCCATTCATTATTAACGGCAATTAAACCATCCTCATCCTGCCACCATTTTAATTCATCAAAGCGCGAGCTGGGCGCACCCCGGACTATTACTTCAATGCCCTGCTTTTTCAGTTTGTTTTTAAATACCTCCTGCACGCGGTGGGTATGTAGTTTGGAAGAAACAATCATTATTTTTTTAAGCTGGTGTTGTTTGCAGTAATGGGCAATCAGCTCTGATTCTTCTTTGGTGCTGGTACCGTCACGTAATTCGGTGATGATTGAGTCGGGTATGCCCTGGCGTTTCAGGTTGGCCGTGGTCATGTCTGATTCAAGCGTATCAATACCGAACACCCTAAGCTCAATTACAGGATTGCCACCGGTGCAGATAACCTTACTGGTATAACCTGCATTAAGAATTTTTACCGCCTCGTTACCCCGGTCGTAACCTCCGCCTGATAGCACCACCATAGCGTCGGCTTTTTGTAAGGGGTCTTCCACTATTAAAGAGGTAGCAAACCAGCGCAGCAGTGGTTCACGCCAGGTATATGTTATTACGCCCAGCAATACCAGCGAGAAAATGATAATTAAAAACCTGCGCATGGCTTATTTACCCTGAACCTTACTGTTTAACCAGTTAATGAGAAAGGCAAAAAACTCAGTGCGGTTGGCAATAGGTTCGTTGTGCATTTCATGAAAATACCCGTCCCAAAGTTTAAGCGTAACCAGTTCTTTAGGTGCTTTGGCAGCAAACTCTTTTGTGCCTTCGGGCGAGGTAAGTCTATCAGCCGTACCATGCATCAACAGCAAAGGTGTTTTTAACTCAGCAGCATGTTCAAGTGCCCATTGGCCTGCGTTGAAAAATCCAAAAAACATACCAGCCGTAATTTTGCCGTGGTTATAAGGGTCGGCATTATACTTTTTAACTTCTTCCGGATCGCGCGAAATACCAGCGGCATCCAGTTCTGCTTTTTCGGTAAAAGCAGGATAGATATTTATCATTAAACGCGCAAGTAGTACCTTAATAGCAGGTGGTTCAAACGCTAATTTTAAAAGCGGTCCGGTAGCAATGGCACCGGTTATTTTGGGATTGTTCTTTAGTATATAATTCAATACCTCGCCACCACCCATGCTGTGGCCCCAAAGAAATTTTGGCAAGCCCGGGTAACGGGTTTCTGCCTCAGCCAAAATTACTTTTATAGAATCAAGCATAGCGTCATAGCTGGGCGCATGTCCCCTCTTACCTTCTGTTTTGCCATGGCCAAAAGCATCGTACGCCAATACGGTAAATCCTGCAGTAACCAATCGCCCGGCGGCATCTGTATAACGTCCACTGTGCTCGTTAAAGCCATGCACAATGCAAACAACACCTTTAGGTTGTGGTGCATTCCAGCCCTGTGCAAAAATTTTCAGTCCCTCCTGGGTCCAGTTCCATTCAAAGTGATTTGCCATGTTGTTTGATTATATAAATTGCCGTAATCAGGTTATTAGTATACGCCGAAACTATAAAAAATTGCTGATTCATAGTTTCAAAATATATCTTTGGTGCGTCCCGATAGTTTAAGGGCGTTTAAAACAACTAAACATGAAAAAGATGTTGCAGGTAACTGGGCTTGTAATTGGCATATTGGTTTTGGCGGCTGTATTTTATGTTGGCGGTATGCTGCTGTTTTTGTATGCAACCGAATATAAGCCAAAGCCAGTTGAAGATATATCCGCAGTGGCAGCTAAATCATCAGCCGGAGGTACCAATGTAATCAGCGATTCAACGCTAACATTTATTACCTGGAACCTTGGATATGGCGGATTAGGGGCCGAGGTAGATTTCTTTTATGATGGCGGCAAAATGGTTACCTCACCAAAAGAACACGTTGAGAAAAATAACCGGGGCATGGTTGAGTTTCTGAAACAAAACCGGGATGCCGATTTTATTTTGTTGCAGGAAGCCGACCGCAATAGTAAGCGCAGCTGGAGAATAGACCAGGTAGCAGAGTTTGCGGATGCTTTACCAAACCATAATTATGCCTTTGCCACTAACTATCTTGTAAAATATGCCCCCTTCCCTTTCCTGAATCCTATGGGTGATATCAATGGAGGCATTGCAAGTTTCTCGAAATATATGCCTGCCGAGGCTAAAAGAATTGCCCTGCCAAACATTACTGATTTTCCGAGGTACCTGGTTTATTTGAAAAGGTGTTTAATGCTTGAACGCTTTAAACTGGCCAATGGCAAAGATCTTGTTGTACTGAATGCCCACTTTGAAGCGTATGATGCCGGTGGACTGGTAAAAAAAGAACAACGTGCCGTTACCAAAAAGATACTGGAAGAGGAATACGCCAAAGGCAATTATGTAGTGCTTGGCGCCGATTGGAACATTGCTCCTCCGGGTTTTAACGTGCATACCTGGGAGCACAAAAAGCTAACGGATGAATTATACCTGATGAATAATGATTCGGTATTTGTAGATGGATGGCATTACATATACGACCCAACTACGGCTACCAACCGCAAAAACGAAACGAATTATGTTGAAGGCGAAACCTATAAAACGATTATAGACTATTTTTACGTATCGCCGAACATACAAGTCGACTCTATCCACGGAATTGATATGCACTTTGCTTATACCGACCACAACCCTGTGAAAATGAAGATTACCTTAAAGAAGTAGTATTATAACGTCCTCCACTCATCGGCAACATCCAGCAGGCCCTTTATGAGCTGACCGTGTTGCTTTTTCCAGTAATGATAATTACCAAAAATGATAAGGCGTTTTTTAGCGCGGCTAACTGCGGTGTTCAATAAAAACAAGCCCCGGGATTTTGCATATCTCGAGTCGGTGAACCATTTTTTATCGGTGTCTACTACGCTAAGCAAAACGTTTTCCCATTCTTTGCCTTGCGCACCGTGCACGGTAAGTATCCGGCCCTCGTTGCGGTCTCGGGGCATTAGTTTGCCCAGCAGTTTTACCTGGTTAATGTAGGGGGTTATAATGGCATAATCACCCAGGCCGGTGGTTTCTATAAATTGTTTGATGGCAAAAGCTTCAGCCTCTGCCTCTCGGGTGGGCTTGTCGTTGAGGTTGCGGGGCTGGGGCACATTGGTTTCTACATGTACAAAATATATTTCCGTTTCGCCGCGTAAACTGTTACTGCCAAAACCGTTTTTGTAAACATATTCATTTAGCACCGCTGCCAGGTTTTTGCCAAAGCGGTGCGTGTGGCGTAAATCAACCCGGCTCATCTTTCCGTTCAGCGCTTCTTCATTGTTTACGTATGATTCGTACGCAACCTGTTTGGTTTGATCAAACAGCCGCGAAAGATGGATGGCGCTCTTCGACCACACAAAGGCATCGCGCATTTTTTCGTCCTGCATTTCCATATCGTTCATTTCGCAAACCGGTGGCAGCTGCAGGTGGTCGCCCAGGAAAGTTACCGGCACATCGTTTTTCATCAGGGGCATGGCTTTAACGGCGCATGCGTAACCAGCCTCATCTAAAAATATATGTTCTACTTCAAGGTCGTCTTCAATAAAGCGGAATATGTAGCTATCCAAAGTTGCAGCAACCACAGCGGCATTTTTAGCCCGCTCGTTTGAGCCTTTCATCTTTTTATGCGATTGCTCCAGTTCGGCCAGCATATTTTTAAGGTCATGTTCAGGCAGGCTTGCAAACTCAACTGCTTTGGCCTGTATCACTGCTTCTTCCTTTTTCTGGGTGGTTATAAAACTGTTCAGCTGCATAATAGCAGTGGGCACTCCTTCAGGTTCAAGGTACTTAACTATCATTTCCGTAAGCACATGAACGGACACCAGCTCCTTTATTTCCTTCAGCAACTGTTTAATCAGTTTCTGGCTTGTTTTTTTACCGGTGTTTTCGGCAACTGCCTCCAATAATTCATTTAATTCTTTTAATTTCTGAAGGCCTTCTTCCAGTTTGGGTATAATTTCATCAGCACGGGCATCTTCTTTTTTCATTACACTTTTTACCACGCGCATCTGTTTTTCAATTTGCATGCGCTGGCTGCTGATGCCAAAGTTTTCACATACCTCAGGAAATTGCTGTGCAAAGGCCTTGGAGGTATGCCCCAGGCGCAAAAACTTTTCACGCGGTATGCCTGCGGCATCGCTCATGCGTAACACGCCGCGCATTACCTGCTCTAATGCAGTATTGGTAGGGGCCAGTATGGCGCAACGCTTATTATTTTTTACATACTGAACAATTACATTAGCCAGTACCAGCTGCGTTTTACCGGTACCGGGTGCGCCCCAGATATAAGTAAATGGCTCTGTTAATATCGCCTGTATAGCTGCCTTCTGGTCTTCGCCGGGGGTGGGGTGTTCAAAATAGGGGAAGTCCTTAGCCAGGTGTTCTAACGGCGATTTTCTGGTGGGCAGTTGCAGGTTACTCCCTTTTTGATCGAACCAACTGTTAACACGTTGTACCAAAAACTTCATGTCGGCAATTACTTTCAGGCTGCCGTGTTTGATGTTGATGAACTTCGGAAACAACTCAGCATTGGGCTCCAGGTAAAGCATATTCTTTTCAACGTCGTATTCCAGCACGCTTATTTGCGTAGTGTCGTATTTGTTATTGTCACCTTCGAACCGGAAAAAAATAGTTTCCGCGTCAAATATCTTTTTAGACAAACGAAGGTTTACTATGCGCTGATAGTGGTCAACAATCTCAACGCCCCATACGTCTATTTCATTTAACCCACGGCCCGTTTTTTCGAGATAGTCGTAATAAGATTTACAGGACGAGATACAGAGTTGTTTTATTTCTTCAGGGGTCATTAACCGGGCGCGTTTAAGTGCAAGGGGTGAAGATATGGAATGGGGGCGAAATAAAAGACCAGGGATTTAAAGCAAATATCCCTCAACATTTTTAGCCCTTACCACATCCTGGTCGGTATGTGATACTTTAGGCAGTTCGTCTTCCGGATCAATGGATAAATAAAAGCATTCTTCATCGTACAGGAATTTTAAGCGTCGCACGGTATAGTGGGTGTAATCCGATTTATAATAGAACATGTATTCAACTACATCAGTAAACTTTAATCTCAGGTGCTGGTCATTTTCCGTTTCTGCAAGCGAAAACACAATTTCAATAACAAGTGAATTAGATTCGTCAATATATAACAACATGCTGGCAAGCTGATTATTGAGCAGCTGGTAGTTTTGGTTAAGGTGGGTAAGGAGGTTGAGATTCTTTCCGATAGTTTGCATTGAGTAGCTGAGTCTTCCTTACTATACTGAAAATGGCGTTATAGGTTTCAGCGGAAGCTCCTGCGCCGTTTAGTTCAAGGTATAAGAAATCAGGACGGATTGCGCTTGATTCTTAACCGGGCATAAAAAAAATCCGCCCTTTGCAGGAGCGGACTCTTTTAATTCACCCAAAAATAAATTACTGCATTTTTATAACCATGGTATTAAACGGGCTATCGTCCATTACATACTTAACATTACCATTGCTTTTAGAAGCTGATTCTTCTGATTCAAGGAAAAGGTCGGCAGTTACATGCGAAACTGATTTGGAGACGCTTTTTACCACAAACTTTTTGTAACCGGCAATTTTAAAAATTACGCGGATAGGCTCACCCAGTTCTTTTTTGTTAAGCACAATAGAGTAGTTGCCGTTATCATCAATAGAGGCATGCATCAGTTCTTCACCAAACTTGTCGAAGTTGATTTTTGCGTTTTTAATGGGTTGCTTGGTTTCGTTGTCAATAATACGGCCGGTTAACACCAGAACATCCTGGTTAGCCGGGGCATTATTTACAGTGGCAACAGGTGCTGTTGCGGTGGTCTGCCCAAGTTGCGAAGCAGATTGTGCGGAAAGATTTCCACATACTAAGCACATTATGGCGCTTAGACCGAAGATGAAGCGGATTTTGGTTTTCATAGGGGCCTCCTTTTTATTTAAATATTATAAAATGTTGAAAATGAATTGATTAATGTTGTTTCGTTTGCCACCTCTTCGGTTCCGCTATCCGCGAAAAAACCTATTCCGCGAATTTTCGCAACAAAGATACAAAAGACCAAACGATTCAATGTGGACAAAATTGTTTTTATTGTGTTAAATAATTGAAAAGCATTTGCGGTTTTTACGCTGCAGAAAATTCGCGAAAAATATGCTGGTGGGCACTCAACAAGCCCCTACATCAATAAACCGCTAAAAACGGAAGGATAATGATTAAATTAAAACTGAAGTCTACGCTTATTTACAGAGGTAAAGCGGGGAAATGAGATAAATATATTTGATTTAATTGCCCGAACAGTATCCTTGCAGCCAAGCCATATCATAGGCGCTGCTTCTAACCTAACTTCATGCCGCTCGTCACAACCGTTGCGGTTCGGCCAGCAAAATTTATCATACTGCCAGCATTAAAATGCCATCCGTAAATCATGTAACTCTTAAACAAAGTTATGCAACGCTTACATGCGGGTATAGCCGCACCTTTGTATCGGGAAAGTTAATCCCCCTAAAAATTAAAAGTCATGAAAAATTTGTTCCCATATCTCATAACTGCTTCGGCCCTGCTATCATTTCCAAAATTTGATTTCAGCCAAACTGTTGCAATGATAACTCCAAATTCAGCGGTCACCACGGAAGGCACCGTAACATTTAAAGATGGCGATATAGTATACTCGGGCAATACCGTCACCCATAACGATTTTGACGCCGCTTTAGCAGTCCCTCCTGCTCAATATCCTGTGCCGGTTGCTTCTGGCATGCAATGTAACACCGGCGGCTCTTGTTATGGTGCATCTGTTGATAATGAAATTTTCGAAGTCCGTGATTACTTTCCTTTTGTTGCCAACGTTATCGCTCAACCTTCATCCATGAACGGAAAATCTCCTGCAAAAACAGTTATCAGCGTTGTTCTGGATGGTAAAAGCTATACCGCTAAAGACGGAAGCCCTTTCGACGAAATCGTTCAGCTTGAATTATCCTTCGCGGATCCCATGTTGCCTGACACAAAATTATCATCGGTATCCCTACAGCACAACTCAACAGTTTATGCCATGGTAAAAGGCGATTCCAGCAGCATAACCATCACCGACTTTATTTGGGGCAGCAACCAAAAAAGTTTTAGCTTCTCTGTAGACTTTGATTGCGTTATGCGCTGTTGGGAACATGCCAATACCGGCAAAGGAGATGTTATTTTAAAAGGTAAAATGAGCAACGTACACGTAACCGTACCCGGCTGGATTACGGCCTGCAAATAAATAAAACCTGAACTTTAATGTTCTGCCACCCCCTCCTACGCAGCCAGCGGTAGAGGGGGTGGTTTCTTTTATTCGGGTAAATTCTTTAGTAAAAAGTCACGCACATTACCGCCCATTATCCGTTCAATCTCGGGCCGGTTAAAACCTTGTTTTATCAGTGCCTTCACTATAACCGGAAAACCTGTTATATCATAACTGCTGTGCGTGGCACCATCAAAATCGCTTCCAAGTGCCACCTTATCCACGCCAATTTTATCAGCCACATATTTAATACTGCGTGCCGTTGCATCGGCATCAGTACCGCAAACGGCGGTTTCCCAAAGGCCAATGCCAATAAGCCCGTGGCGGCGGCCGATTTCCATAATTTGCTCATCGCTTAAATTACGAACGCCATCGCAGGTGCCCTTCACTCCTGTATGTGATACTAACAGAGGTCCTGTGGTTACTTTAAAAATATCGCTGATGGTTGCCGGGCTGGCATGTGCCAGGTCGGTAATAATATGCAGGCTGTCCATGCGATGCAAAAGCTGTTTGCCCTTTTCAGTAAGGCCGCCCTTCTTTTCACCATGTGCCGAGCCGCCCCAGTCATTATCAAAAAAATGCGTAAGGCCGATATAACGCACCCCTGCGTGATAAAAATCATCCAGGTTATGCAGGTCGCCTTCCAGGCAATGTGCACCTTCCAGACCCAATAATCCGGCGGTTAGCTGCCTGTTGTGGCTCCGGTCAATCAAATAGGCTTCCAGTTCGCGTTTATTCGTAATTACCCTGAAATCTCCTTTCGAATCTGCAGCAAAATGGTGCAACTGTTCGCACTGATGCAGGGCTCGTGCTTTCAGGCTAAACCAGTCCTGAGGTGCACGTAGCTGCGCAAAACTAAGCAACTGGTTCATGTCCGTTTTGTCGCTGTTTTTATCGTAGTTAATGCCTATAGGGGTTTTACTTACCACGGTAAATACTTCAAGTGCTACGTTGGCTTCCTGCATCCGGGGCACATCCACATGTCCGTAATTATGGCGGGCCAGCAGGTTCCGGTTCCACAATAAAGCATCACAATGCAGATCGGCAATAAACGGTATTGAATCGTACCATCCGTTCTTATCTGCCGGGCCCGATGCATGTAAAGTGCGGTTAATATACCGGTCAACCAGGTCAGGCACAAATACAAAAAAGGCTGTGAAGAAAACAACCAGGGCAAGAAGCGTTAACCGCAGTATTTTTTTTAGCATGGGTGGGTGTAAAACGGAATACAAGATGCAAAAAATTATGGCTAGCCTAGGCCAGTTGCGCCTTCAGCCAGCGGTTTAACCTTATCTCAATAAACTCGTAGGTCAGTTTCGATACCGGAAAAATCAGCGCAAACATGAAAATGGTAAAAAACCTGTTATTTAAAAAACCATAGCAGCCAATCAGGTAATTGTATACCTGAAACAAAAAGGTATGTACCAGGTAAATTGAAAACGACATATTGCCCAGTTCGTTAAGCCAGGGAATAGATGGCCGGTTTATAAAAAATACATAAAACGAAACCACAAAAAATGCCGAAGGCAACCCCCATATCAACGCTCTGGGCACTGCCTTTCCCCACAGGGAGATATACTGGCGGGGAATAAAATTACTGTCACCGGGCGCGGCACGGTCGTTAAGCAGCATTACGCTAACTAATAACACCGCGCTTACCGTTAAAAGCTCAACACTATATTTTTGCAGCATCTCACTTTGCAGCATCCCATGCATTAACATGCCTATTGCAAAAAGAAAATAGAACTGGTTAAAAAAGTATCCCGCCTGGTTGGGTATACTAAACACCAAACCAATTGAACCCATCAGGCAAAGTATGCCCACCGTAATTTTTCTGTCGCGCGCAAAAGCAATTATCAGTCCGTAAAAGATAAACTCATACACCAGCGTCCATCCGCTGTAAAGTATAGGGTCTTTATAGCAATCAGCCGAAAAATTGCCTATTAAATAAAGCGAAGGGAAAACGGTTAATACATCAATGCTGTTGTTGTGCAGATATAAATACGCCAGTGGCACGGTTAAAAGAATATACAGGGGGTATATCCTTACAAAGCGATTTACAACAAACTCGTATTTTCTGTCAATATATTTTTCAATATTAATGCTCATGATAAACCCGCTGATAATATAGAATATATCCACCCCTATGGTTCCTGAAAGAAGGTTATCGGCAAACGGAAAAACTTTAAAATGCTCAAATACCACCAACATAGCGGCTATAGCTCTTAAATACTGTATGGGGTAATGTTTCATGATACCTGGCCGGATTACCTGCAACCGGCAGTTTTATTTTAAGACGGCAAATTACAATTTCCGGTGGTGAGCGGGCGAATATAATTTCTTTAACATTGTAGCGCGGAAAATGGGTTAGCCATATTAAAAAACTGATTATATTTAACCATATCATAAATCGCTATTATGAAAACCCGCTTCCTTATTCCGTTTATGCTGTGTTGTACACTTTCTGTTTTTGCCCAGGTAAAGCAGCACAGGCTGCAAACCAAACCGACCGGAAAATCAGGCAACAACCAGGCCGACCCGGATTCATGGCAACCTGGTACACTTGCCTTTAACGATGCCAGAGGCAACCTTGAACTGGACACATCCCTGTTTACAAACGGTGGGTTCGACTCTTTACGCGTGCAGGTAACCAGCAGCAAGCCAACGGAGTTTAAATTTAAACGTGATAAATTCTACATCACTACTTTAAACGACTTCAGGCTCGATTATTTTGTAAAAAGGACCTTTCAGGCGGGCGCGGCAACTTTAACACTCTATCTCTATTCAGGCAGCCTGATTATTTATAAAAGAGATTATTCGATAACTTTTGATGGCAGGCTAAACCCTACGCTTATTATTAAACCTCAGTGAGAAAGGCGAAAAAACTTTATCTTTGAATTTAGCTCCATATGATTTTAGCTCAGTTGGTAGAGCATCAGTTCATATAATGACCCCGGCAAGGCAAAAATTAGCCAGCATCTTACAAAATATGCTTGACCCCAATAAATATGAATTTGCCTGCCGTCCTCCTGATGAGGACAGCGTCTTTAGCTGTTATGTTCATGGTAAAACGTTAATCTTAAATGAACAATTCTTCTTTACCCGAGAGCCAGACTTTGGCGTAAAAGCCAGAATATTTGTTTCGGTGCACTTAATGCAAGGCGATAATGTAAGCATAGGAAATTCGATGGTCCTATCGGTTGTGAGAAAAGATAATCAAGCTTTATCTGACTTAGATTTTGCAGAAATACTTGCTGCGATGCTAAGTTTAATAAAAGATAAAATCCTCTCAGGATTAGAGAAAGAAAATATACTTTTTGTTTTTCCCGAATTAAAAGGGGGAGATCTGGCGCGATATGTGCTTTTGTTGCGCAAAAATGAGCTTGAATCATTTCATCGGCCTTAAATTGAATGTGCTGCTTTTTCAGGCAGCACATTCAATTTAAGGCAACAACAGATTTCCCAAGCTTTTCTAATTTAGCCCCATTCAGTGGTAGCTCAGTTGCCAGAGCATCAGTTTCCCAAACTGAAATTAACAGGCTAGAACCTCTCATCCGGGGCTCTTTCATTTTACGCTTCCTTATTTTCCGGGCTGGTTTTTGATTGCAGGAAGAAGCCTGTCAGCCAGTTTTCTCTC
>CAISWS010000440.1 GCA_903889265.1 uncultured Bacteroidota bacterium | reverse complement strand
GAAAACTGCTATACTCGGTTTACAACAAACAAGTGTTTGATATGAACCGACAACAACCAAGGGCCTGCCTGTTCGTGCGGGTGTCCACAAACTCACAAGACTACCAGCGCCAAATAAATGACCTTGAAGTCTTCTGCCGCCAGAAGCACTATGAGGTGGTGAAGATTATCGCGGCTAAGGTGAGCGGGGCCAAAACGCACAAAGACCGGGACGACCTGAAAGAACTGTTCAGCGCTGCCGACAAAAAGATGTTCGATAAGGTCGTGGTCAGTGAGGTATCGCGCCTGGGTCGCAATGCCCGTGATTTGCGCGAAACCGTTTACTACCTACATGAAAGAAAGATACCGGTGGTGTTTCAGAGCCTCGGGGGGATGGAATCGCTCGACGAGCGAGGTCAGGAAACATTTGTAACTAATATTATATTAAGCATATATGCGGAACTCAGCCAGGAAGAACGCAGGATGTTAAGTGCAAGAGTGCTGAGCGGCTTGGCCACAGCAAGAAAGAACGGTAAGCAGTTGGGCAGGCCCGAAGGCAAAGAGGATAACAAGACCCTATTGAAGAAATACTCAAAGCTCGCCGCCGACATCAAACGGGGTCTGTCGCTGACCGAATGTCAAAAGCTTCACCGTGTTGCGAGAAACACTGTCATTAAAGTCAAAAGAATTGCGGAGCTTTAGTGCGCCGAATTTGCTTTATGAATTGGGAGGAAGTTTTTTAACAACGTAGTAGCAGCCATCCGATAATTTGTATACGGACAGAAGTCCTTTGGGAAATCTGGTCAAAAAATAGTGCGAAACAGACTCGCGCCTTTTTGTCCAGTCACGCGCAGGGTTTATCCTAAGTGCCGCGCCAACCGGTAACTGCTGAATAAGGTCCGAATATTCGCCCTTTGCTTTTGCCTGCAACTTCTTAGTAACTTCCGATGATGATATTATTTCCATATAGTATATATTATTTTACGAACTGGTTTTATGTTAGCTACGCGGTTATTCATATTTACTTACAACCGGCTTACAATTTTGGCATTAAATGGGCTGGCGGTTGTATACAAACCTTAGCCTGCATTACCTTATACACTATTAGGGTAACAATGCCGCATACAATTACTATAGCCGCCGGCCCAACTGGAAGTTGTAATAGGCTCTCAAAGTGCTTAATAATGACCCCATAACTTGTTGGCAACGGCGTGTGGTCCCACACTATAGTTTGCAAATACGCTGATTGTGATAACGTAGGAATAAACAGTTCCGCAACGTCCAGAGGTTTCAGCCACCTGTAACGGGCCATGTTTTTGCATGGGCTCGGATTGAAACTATAAGAGTATTATACCGATTAACACACCGCGCAGGAATTTCTGGTCGCTCCAGAAAATTTACATTTTTTAACAAGCGCTTAAGCGAGGATTTTTTCCTCGTTCAGTTCTCCCAAAAACGGAGGTTTTTCTTCATTTAGTTCTTATGTTATTTTTTCTACCTGCTTAATTACCAGAATATTCTGAGCCGATTTTTTATTTACTCATTTCCTCAGTTGTTAATACAACTGTTTGAATATCAGTTAGTTGCTCGTAAATAGTTAGCGTAAATAATCAGCTAATTTATACATTAGCGAGGTTCGGTTTGCTGAGAGACTGTTAAAATAAAACCGACAAAATTATTGGCAAAAAACAACTCAACACTATGAAAAACAAGCAAAGCAAAAAGGAAGCAATTACGCCCGCCAAACAATTTCTCGGCTATTCTGAAATTTTGGCTGAAAAAAGGGAAAGAGGAGGGGAAGAATTTTTAGCGCCTGGCACAATTGTACATCTGGACCCAATTACTTATGATGATTTGGTGCCCGACTCTGTAAATTCCGTTGAACTGAAAATTGCGGGGCTGAAATTTTCCGTCGAAAAACAGCATCCGGTATTTCGCAATATTATTGAAATCGTCCTATCGATTTGGAATGGAACAGTAAGTGTTACCGAAAAGGAACACGCAAGCACCGCGAACAGGCCGAAACCATTTCTGACCATCTTGGATTATCAATTAGCAAGGCAAAGAGGTGTATCACATTTCACCCACCGTTTTAATGAAGACGGACAGCCTATTCCCGAAAACATCACCCGCATGATACTATCCGGTTCATGGTGCCCACCTGTTAAAGGTTTAGGCATCAGCATGGACAAAAATTATTTGTACGGAATGGACGCAGCGGCTGCTGCCATCATTTGGGCCGAGCTTGTCGCCATGGGTTACGTTATGCAGGAAAACTAAGAGTAAGGCGAGCACTTGCTAACACCCACGCTTGTTAGAAATTATGAGAAGAAGAATTGAATAACACAAAAACACAAAGACAGAAATATGAAAAACAAAACGAAACAATCAAAGCACAACGATTTACCAGTTAAGCTGGAAAAGGACAACAGCAAAAAAAACGCGCCGCAGCGCAAACCATTGGCAAACTTTAAACCCAAACCTCGGTTCAAATCAAAACTGGAGGAGTATCGGGCCATTGATAAAACCATGCCCGACTTCTACCAGGAAGAAAATGAGTACGCTGATGTCATGAGGTTAACAGCCAAGCACCTTGGTCTGACATCGGTTGAAAGGGCCACAAACATTGAAAGGGTAGGTGACTGGTGCCCGGACGCACTACGAACTGAAACTGAGGAATTCGATGCACAGGCGTTACTGGCATGTTGCCGCCAGGTGCAGGTAGGTAAGGTGTTTTTGCCCCACAGCAACGGTAAACGGTTCAGAGAGAAGGATGGAATGGCATGGTTGTTAGCCAAGTTTGCAAAGAAGCAGGTCGAACACCCTTGGCCGCTGACAATGGCGCTCAAAAAAATAGCAGCGCTTAAGGAAGCTGGTGTGCCCAACATCGAAGGTAAAATCGAAGGTACCAAGGTAATTCTATGGTCGGTTCTGACTCAGCAGCGCTACGTTTACTGGCCAACTGAAAAACACCCAAAGGCCGATGGCAAAATTATTTACGCAGCAGAAGAACACTGGCATTTCTTTCGTAACGGAGCCAGAGAGGTGTTTCAACGCTTCGCAGATGCCGACCTGAAACTTTCGCTGTCCCTTGTGGCAAAAATTGTCCTTACCGAAAAACTCGAGGCGCTCGATTTCCTCAATAACGTGCATGATGGTGCTGCAATTCGGGGGTTATGGCAGATGTTGACGGAAGAAGGATATGCGCATCGCTTAGCGACCAGGTTGACTGTGGAAGACTTGTATGATGGGCTGTGATTGGTAACTAAAAAGAGTACTGAAGCGAGGGCCGGCGCTATTTTAAATGTGAGCATCGGCAAACCGCACACTAAAAAGTCACCTATTAAACAATAACATAAAACAAACTAAAATGGAAAAGCACGATGCAAATCAAAATGATGAAAGAAGGGCAGCGATAATAAGCGCCGATGCAAACCGCTACGTCAAATACTGGACTGATGCGGAGCAATTGAAACCAGCAACACCTCGAATATGGGCCACGCAAGACGGGCAGTTAAGTAATGAACAGACGCAGGAACTTTTTATGGCCGATTACCGCAAGGACCACGCTGCGGCGAACGCGGAAATAATAAGGCGCAACATTAATGTGGGGAGGAGTAAAGAACCGAAGGTACCGCGCATCGCCAAAAGCGCCCTGGATGCAGCTATCATTGCGGAGCTTACAGAAAAGACCCGCTTAAAGTTAGAGGACACAAGGGCAAGGCTGGCCTTCGACCCTGCGGCAGACCCTGGTGCAACCTTGCTTACTGCATTTGTCGCTAACCTAACTACCGAAAACGTAGAGGTCGCAGCCGCGGTTATAGGTAACTATATCTGGGCAGCGAAGCGTAGGCTTATGGGGTTGCCGGTTGAATACGCCCTTCTACCGGTTATAGTTGGGAAACAGGGTATCGGAAAGTCGAGGAACGTCGACCGGTTGCTTTCACCGCTTAGCGACTATAAATTGGATTTGCTCGACGTGTCCTACCTTACGGATTCAAGGCGGTATCAAACCTTCGCAGACAATTATGTTGCTGTACTTGATGACCTCCCTACTTTCAGCATGGGGGATATTAATATCTTAAAAAACTTTATCACCGCAACGTCGCTTAAAGCAAAGAACTATCGCACTTCTGAAATATTGGATTCCCCCAACCGCGTAACAATAATAAGCACTGCTAACTGCTCCGTAAAGCATAACCAGGGGGCTACAAGGCGGATTTACGAGATAACAGTTAATAAGGAAATTTCGCAGCAAGTTTCGGCAGGCATCGATTACACAAAATGTTGGCAGAGCATTGACGAGAACGGGCCATCGCCGATACTCCCATACCTGCCGACGTTAACCGAAAAATAGGATATCAACGACTAAAACAAAAACGAGAAAACATGGCAAAAAAGAAGGTTAGTTACTACACCGATTACAACTACTATGTTGTTTTCCTGGGTCAAACAGCACTGGGGGTGCGCAGTACGTGGCCAGATGCAAGGGACTTACGCGACCAGCACCCGGAGGTGGCCACAAAGTTCAACGGTTATATGACATTGGCAGAAGCATTAAAAGCAGTTGAAAGGGGACCTGGCTATTTGGGCGATGTGCCGCCGGCTCTTTTTGAATTTGGTGAGTAGGGTGGGTGAGGTGTGAACCTTTCCCCCTACTTCTTTAATTCTTTATTTTTTTTATTGATACTGATAAAAGTATAACACCTAATACACCTAAACACCTGATTTGATGATAACAGTAATAAGAGAGGGTTTATAAAAGGCTTCTGGCCGGCGGGCTGGAATACACTTAAAAAGAAGGATGAAATAAAGATGGATGTAAGATATATAGTAAAACAGTAAGCATGATGGAAATCAAATGTAAGAAGGGAAGAGTTGAACAAACGTCGGCAGTTAAACCTGGCCGGCCTAACCATAGCGACAGTTACAGGCAGCGCTTCTTCGTTGCGCTGGATGGGTTGCTGGTGAAGGATTACCTGGAAGTTGATTCGGCTAATCGTGATAAGGCAACCGTATATTGTTATCAGAAAAATGCGATTACACCGGGTAAGCATTTCGCGGTTAGTAGCTTGGTGGCCGGTGCGGTAAGGATAATCCGTGAAAATTAAACAACACATAAAAGCTTAGCAAAATGAAAGATGAAAGAACAAGAGCGCTGACGTCGCCTGATGCAAAGGCATACGTGAATTACTGGCTTAATAAAGAGGGGTACGTAATCAGGAAACCGGATTGCTGGTTAAAGAATGGCGAAGATTTTCATACAGACCAGTTGAAAATCCAAATCTATGTTGATTACAACACCGACTATGCCGAAGTAGCCGGGCAAATTAAAAAGTCTGACGCCGACATGGCGCCTAAGCATAGAAATTCTGTAACCCTGTATTACAAGAAGAAAGACTTGCTCCACGCGGCCCTTGATTTGATTATCCTCGAGGCAACGAGGTTGATGTTAATTGAAACGAGGTTATTGATGAAGTTTGACCCCGCCGCTGACCCCGGTTTCGTTAATATCAGCACATTTGTGCGTAACATAACTACCCAGAACATTGACCTTGCTATTGAATCGCTCAAACATTACGTATGGCAGGTAAAAAGAAAGCTCAACAATAAGAAAGTCATCCATCATCTCGTACCGGTTATTACTGGTGAGCAGGGAACCGGTAAATCCCAAAATATCGAAAGATTTTTAAGGCCCATGGAGCACTACAAGATTGACCTTCAGGATGCCCTGCAACTGACGGATGAGCGGAGGTACTTTTCATATCAGCGCAACTTTGTAGCTATCCTGGATGAGATGTCTAAAATCGGGCTTACTGATTTCAATAAATTTAAGAATTTCATTAGCACCCCTATTTTGACGCCGCGTGTTTTAGGTTCGCACAGTACGCCGGAGATTAAACAGAACGTTAGCCTTATCGGCAGTTCGAACTTCCCCTTAAATGAACAGTTTTTTGACCCATCCGGTATGCGGAGATTTGTTGAAATCAAAGTGGATAAGGAGATTTCGCAGGAAATTTCAGAGGGAATTGATTACATGGCTATATGGAAAAGCGTAGATGAAAATGCACCATCGCCTATCATCCCTTACCTGAAGCAACTGACAGTGCACCAAGAAGCGATGCGCACGAAAGATATTTTCGAAGAGTTCATGGAGGAGTTTCGCATTGATACAAGCAAACCTGCCACATACAGGGTCCGTATTCGCGAGGGAATGTACGAATCATTTAAGAAGTGGGCCAAGGATAGCGGTAACGAAGGGAACTTATGCAAGGACCAGATAATAAGAACTCGTCTGGCAAATAAGGGCATTAAGCAAGCCGGACCATTTCAGGGTATCTATTATTATATGGTAAACGAGGATTGCATGCTAAACCCCGACTACGTGGCAACAAGTGCCGCCGCGTTAGAAACCGATGTCAATATTGAAGAAGTTGAAAGTATACCGGTACTTGAAGCCGCATTAAAAAAGGCGGTGGAACATCAAAATTATGAACTGGCGGCCCAAATTGATAGGAGGATAAAAATGCTAAAACATAAAAACGGTGTTAATGGAATCCTTCTCGATTTATAGTAACACTTACGATATTATTTCAAGGGGCGAACTAACCATGGAGGATATGTACGAGGTTGTTGCGCTGAAAAAAAAGTTGAGCGACTGCCTGGCGGAACCGCAAAAGTGGATGGACCTGTGGCCTTACCATGTTCAGGATTACAGGCGGTATAGCACACAACGTATAAAGCTTAACCTGTTACCGGCAGTTATATTCTACGCTACAACTGCTGAGCATGACAGAAAGGTAATCAAACATCCAAGCGGGTTGTTTTGCGTTGACCTGGATTATTCGGATAACAAGGCCTTGTTTGATGAGTGCGACATTGAAGCAGTAAAGAAATTGGTAGCGGAAAAATTCGGCAGTGCCACGCTGGCGTTTGTAAGCCCTTCCGGTCGCGGTTTGAAGGTTGTGCACAGGATAATGCCACAGGGTAACGGCATCGGCGACCATACTTATGTGAGCAGCACGGTGTTTGAACAATACCTGGTAATGTACAAACAAATAGGGCTGGCTATTGACACCAAATGCCTGGACTGGGGCAGGTTGTGCTATTTGTCATTCGACAGGGAAGCGTTTTACAATCCTTTAGCTATTCCGGATGTTATTAGCATACCAGAGTTAGTTGTACAACCGCCGCCAGTGCTTGCAGATGAAGAGAATGGCTACCAGTTATCCAACGACAAGCGGGATAAGGACCAGATATGCCCTAACTGTAAAGGTGGCCGGCACCGGGATAAGAGCTTCACCTACTATGTTGACCAAAACGGCAACCGGCTCGAAGGCTGTGGGGTTTGCAGCCGGTCAAAGTGCGGTGCCAACATCAAACCTTGGGAGGAATATCCGAATGTGAAGTGGAAGTACATGGGCAAAACAAGGAGCTAATAACGGGGGTAAAAAACAGTGATGAAATGGACGATAATCAGGTCATCGGTATTACTATCGGTGCACTACGCGAACTTATCAAAGATGTTGTAAGGCTGGAGGTAGAAGAGCTCGGCAAAGAGATAAAGCAGACGCTCATATCTAAAAGGGAGGCGCTCATGCAAGAGGAGCGTTTCAGTATTGACCAAGTGGCCGAGATACTGGACGTCGACAGGCGCACCATATACAACTACATTAAGAACGGCACATTGCCCGAGCCAAAGCGTGACATCTCAGGCCACCCTTACTGGACGCCCGACCAACTGGAGCGGGCACTTAGGCTACGTGGCATCAAAGCCAGGTTCCCGGTATGACAGCCCTGTTGAACCAGAATTTATATTGCGCTAATAGCAGCATCAAATATCAAGTGAGATGAGAGAGATAAAGAAATATGTTAGGTTTTACGTAGAGAGCATGAGGGCGTGGGGAGACCAAAACCCGAAAGCACCGAGGAACGTGGTGATGTATTTCAACTATGACCACAAGCGCCTGGTTACCACCACCGGCATAAAGGTAGCCGAGGATGATTGGGAAAGTGGCAAGCAGCGGGTAAAAGTAGATGCTAAAGTGAAGCGCGCAGATGAAGTCAACGCTATACTGGACAAACTCGAACAGAAAATAAACGACATATATTTTGGAGCACTGGCCCAGGGCATAATTCCGAACAACAACTACATATTAAAAGAGTTGAGAAAGGATAATAACAAGGAACAACCTTCCTTGATAGAGCATTGGGAGAGATATCTCAAGGTGACGGAGGTTAACATCGGAACTAAAAGCCACGAGGCGCTAACAGTTTCGTTCAACCACTTCAAAAAGTTCGCCAACGGTAAGCGGCTCGACTTCGATGATATGGATGCGGAGCTCGTGTCGCAGTATGCTGACTACCTATTCGGGCTTGGGCACGTAGACAACACGGTGCACAAGAATATACGCCGCCTGCGCACCTTCATGGGGTATGCAAAAAAAGCCGGGCTTCATAGCAATGACAAATACCTGAATTTTAATATATCCGCAAAGGTCGGTCGCATCAATTTCCTTACATGGGAAGAAGTCAAAATCCTGCTTGATTATAAACCAGCAAACGAAACCGAACGCAAAACGCTTTCGAATTTCCTGTTCGGTTGCCTTTCGGGGATGCGCTTCTCGGATTACCACAAATT
>CAISWS010000439.1 GCA_903889265.1 uncultured Bacteroidota bacterium | reverse complement strand
TTGATCCAGTTTACGTGGGTCGTAATTACCTTTTAATTCACCCAGCTGTCTTAAAACCGTGGTAAACGTGTATAGCTTTAGCCTGTAATCTTCACCCAGGTTTTCGTCTTTCAGATGGTGCCGGTGAGTTTCCAGTTCGGTGTACATTTCCTCCAGCATGCCCAGTTCATATTGTATACGGGCAACCAGGTTGCGTATCAGTATTTTTGCCACCGGAAAAGGAATCTTGCATGACACAGCCATTCTGAGCGCTGGTTCAAACAGGCGTCGTGCAAATAAGATATGGGCTTTGGCATAATAATAGGCGTCTTCTCCAAATTCAACGGGCAGGTAATGTTTATAGTTTTCTACAAAATTATCAGCCCAGTCAAGCTCGCTGCTTTCTGAAACCACCGCTGCAATGTTAAAGTAGAAGTTGTAACTCATTTTTCCCTTACAGAGAAAATAATTGTTATCTACCTCAAAGCGGTAAATATTCAGCATTTCAACTCTGAATTTTTCGATGCCGTCGCTTAATTGTTGGCCGCCATAATTTTTTAAGGCAACGGTTGCTTCAGTCAATATTGATTCGGGCACCTTACTGTTATTTTCAAAAACCCGGGACTTTAAATGATAATAATACATTTCGTTATTTGTCCTGGCCAGCTGAAATGCATAAAAAAGAATATCTATAACGATATCACCCTTATTTATATAGTCGGTTGCCAATGCTTCTATTTGTGTAAGTGCGGTTTCATTCACAAAATATTCATTCACCTTAGTAAATGCAAGCAGGTAGTTGTAAGCAGAGAAGCAATTAATCAGATAATTGCGGTTAAGACTATGAACGTGGTCTAAAACATCAAAGCTTTTCAGCATTTTATGGGCAGTATCAATCATTGCATCCGACCTCATCAAAAACCTGCTTTTATCATTAAGCCAACGGTGTTGGTAATAATTAAAATCGTGTACCGGATAATTATCAAGCTTCAGGCCCCATCCTTCCAGTTCCGTAACCGGAAGTTTTTCAACGTTGCGCTTATAAAGCCAGCGATAACGTAAAGCACAGGTTTCAAGGCCATCCGCCTGCATCTCCTCCTGCGCAATAAACGCTTTTGCCAGTTTAAATAATTCCGATATTAACTCGCGCATAGTTGCATCGCTGTATTTACCTTTTCCATGAAGCGCTTTATACAATACTTCCTTTTGTAATTTATCAGAATCAAACCTGGGTTGGTGCGGTTGTATCAGGCGGTAAAATTTAACCAGTTTCTCGCTCTGATTAAAATACGGCGAGGCAATAAAGGCATCGAAACGCTTTAATTCTTCTTTACTAAAAGCGCGGAGAAGGGTAAGTAATTTTGATTGTAACATAATACTATTGAGATCAAAAATAAAACAAAAACAGCATTATGACCCCCCACAAACTAAATCACAGAATTGATTGACTATCAATATATTGAGGTTACTATTAGAAACAAAAAAAAGCACTTATACACCCACAAACAGCTTTTTTTTACCTGTTGGTTTTAATACATTAAAAATAGTTTTACGGCAATATCAATTAACAGATGTTCTGGTAAAAAGCAAAAATGCAACTGAATCAGAATATTAATGTAGTTAATATTATTAATAATATCCAAATTCCTACGCCATGAAACGTATTTCTGCCTATATAGGGCTATACAGCACTTTTATATTTTTACTGATTTCAGATGGCCTATTTGCTCAGGCACCCCAACAGATAAATTACCAGGCCGTTGTACGAAACAACAGCGGGCAACCGGTTGCCGGCGGCACACCGGTTTCTTTGCTTTTTACAATCCACGATGGCACCGCCACCGGCCCTACGGTTTTTACGGAAACCGATAATGACACAACGAATCAGTTTGGTTTAGTTAGCGTTCAAATAGGCACTATATCCTTCCTTTCAGGCGTAAATTGGGCTAACGGGGCTAAATATTTACAGGTTGAGGTTCAGCTTAACCACACAGGGCCATACGTAGATATGGGGGTATCACAACTTTTAAGTGTGCCTTACGCATTGTTTGCAGGAAATGGTCAAATTGGCCCACAAGGGGCAACCGGAGCTATAGGTGCAACGGGCAC
The DNA here is from genome assembly GCA_903889265.1 of uncultured Bacteroidota bacterium. Taxonomy (GTDB): domain Bacteria; phylum Bacteroidota; class Bacteroidia; order Chitinophagales; family LD1; genus Bog-950. Next base: position 424 of record CAISWS010000439.1, on the reverse strand, counting down.
CCGTGGATTACAGGGAAATACTGGTGCCACTGGCGTTGTTGGAGCTACCGGTATACAAGGCGTACAAGGTGCAACAGGTAGCATTGGGGCTACCGGCGCTCAAGGTATACCAGGGACAACCGGGGCTACCGGGCAGCAAGGTTTACCGGGCAACACTGGTACTACAGGATTGGGAATACAGGGTGTTACCGGCGTTCAGGGACTACAAGGAAACATTGGCGCTACTGGTAGTATTGGTGCTACTGGCGCACAGGGTATACAGGGAGTTACAGGTGCAATAGGCCAGCAAGGAATTCCGGGTAATGTAGGTGCTACAGGATTTGGCATTCAGGGGGTAACCGGTGCGCAAGGCGCAACCGGAGTTCAAGGTCTTCAGGGAAATGTCGGAGCAACAGGTAGCATTGGCGCTACCGGCGCACAAGGT
>CAISWS010000438.1 GCA_903889265.1 uncultured Bacteroidota bacterium | reverse complement strand
TTTCAATTCATCGCTGTAATAATCTTTGGTAACCAGTTCGGTTTTTAACACAGTTGATTGCCACACCATAAAAAGCATAAACACAACAAAGCCGGTGTATACCATGGCTAAACCCCAACCCCAATTAAATTTTTTAAACATAGTTTTGTTTTTAACGGTTAACCGGCGCCATAAAATTGGTAGTTACTTCATCTACCTTTTTACCATTGGCATATACCCCGATATGAATATTGTTTTTGCGGTGGCTTAACTTCTCTTTATCAATAAACACAAAGAACACCCCATCCTGCACCGATTCCTTTTCGGCCTCCATATCGCTTCCTACTACTTTAATGGTGCCGTTTAAGTCGTTGTCTTCCATCTTTAACGTTACCGGCATTATCTTACGCGTTTTATTCAAAAGCTGGATGTTATACAGGTTACTTATTTTATTACCGGCCTGTTCCTGGTAAGTCATTCCCTGAACGCGCAAAACTGTTGCCTGTACATCCTTACGGGTTGAAAGCAGCACTATAAACACCGTTAGCAATATCAACAACACCACAGAGTAGGCTATCGACCTGGCCGTAGGTTTCAGTTTCTCGCCTTTGGCAATGTTGTTTTCTGATGCATACCTTATCAATCCGGTTGGGCGGTTAACATGCTCCATTACTTCGTCGCAGGCATCAATACAAGCGGTGCAGTTTACACATTCAAGCTGGGTACCATTTCTGATATCAATGCCTGTAGGGCAAACGTGCACACACATAGCACAATCCACGCAATCACCGTTTTTCTTCTCCTCGCCTTTTTTAATTTTCCCCCTGGGCTCTCCGCGCACATAATCATAGGCAACTACAATGGTGTTGGGGTCAAGCATTACGCCCTGCAATCTGCCGTAAGGGCAAACAATAATGCAGGCCTGTTCCCTGAACCACCAGTAGATAAAAAAGAATACACTGGTAAAAGCCAGCATAGGTATAAAAGTGGCTACATGTTTTCCAACCCCTTCAGTATACAAAAGCACAACATTATCCATGCCAGTAATGTACGAAAGGAAGTAATTGGCAATAACATACGATATGAGAAAGAACGCAACAAACTTGCCCGACCTCTTCAGAATTTTTTCACCATTCCAGGGTGCTTTATCAAGTGCCTTTTGTTTTGCCGAGTCACCGTCAATCAGGTATTCAACTTTGCGGAAAATCATTTCCATAAATATGGTTTGGGGGCAAACCCATCCGCAAAATATCCGGCCAAATACAACAGTGAAAAGAACAATAAACACCACAAACGTCAGCATCGCAATAACAAACAAAAAGAAATCCTGTGGCCAGAAGATAACCCCGAAAAGAATAAACTTGCGGGCCACAAAATTCAGCATAAACAAAGGCTGCTCGTTTACTTTAATCCAGGGCAGCGTAAAAAACACTACTATGTAAACAATACTTGCAACTGTTCTCCGGTTATACAACTTACCCTTAGGCTTACGCGCAAAAATCCAGTTGCGCTTACCCCTTTCACTGATGGTACTGATTGAATCCCGGAAAATCTCATTCTTCTCACTCATAACACATAATCAGCCTGATTAATTAAATACTCTTAGCCATCGTTGTATCTTTTGCTACAACCTGGGTAGAATCAGTTTTAACAGCACCACCTTCTTTATACAAATCACCCTGTGGGGCTTTTGCGTTTGGCGGATTAGTGCCGTGTAAAGTTTTAATGTAGCTGGCCACATCTTTAATCTGCACCGGGCTTAAATCAGTTGCCCACGATTTCATACCTTTTGCAGGGTAGCCCAGTTTTATAGTTTTAAATATATCCTGAATGCTACCGCCGTGTAACCAGTAATCATCCGTTAAGTTAGGCCCTACTACGCCCTCTCCATTTTTACCGTGGCATGGTGAGCAGTTTGTGGTAAAAATATCCTTGCCATCTGCTATACCTGCCGCATCGGCCATGGTTACGCTGTTCTCATCAACCTTACCGGCGTTTGCACGGGCATATGCTTCCTGTTGTTCTTTAGCCTGGCGCATAGCGGTGTCATACTCATCATGGCTGGATGGGCCACCCATTACGTGGTAGTAACTCATATATCCAATAGCCCAAACAATTGAAATGTAAAAGCTGTATTTCCACCAAGGTGGTAAGTTGTTATCCAGCTCTCTGATGCCATCATAATTGTGTTCGAGCAGAATATCTTTCTCGTGCTCTACAGCAACCGAGGCATTAAAGTTATCCAGCAGCTTGGGGAATTTGAATGTAGAAACTGCACCTTCTTTTTTAGGTACAAGCTCATTTAATATGTTCCTGATTCTTAGTATCAGTACTATTACCACAAACAACTCTGTTATAAGAATGCTTACGGCCATAATCATGTTCCAGTTGCCTATCATTGAATTTACAGGCGCTGGCTGTGCAGCAGGTGCGCCTTGCGAAAACAATGCGCCTGATACCATTAACAACAATGCTACTGCCGCAACTTTAACTTTACTTTTTTCAATGGCAAGTTTTACCACGTTGATAAGCACCCCGCCTAATATCAGTATTACCAGCAGTAATATTGCCATTACCGCATAAATTGAATACCACATCAGGTCGTCGCTACTGCTGCTTGCAGGGGCAGCTTTAGCTGCCTCATTTTGGGCCAGCAAGGCCAGGGGAAGCATTGCGCTAACCAGTGCAATTGCTTTTCCCATCAGGTTTGTTTTTTTATTTCGAAGCATGGCTTTTTATTTTTTACAGGTTAATCGTTTTTTGAATCATTCAGCGGAATCTGAGCAAGCTCAGCGATGTATTCTTTATTGGCAGTAAGCGTAACTATCAATACACCCACAAATACTATCACAAAAAGAACAAGGCCTATATCGCCGTATATATCTACCCCGGCTAAGCTTTCGGCATATTTTTTTATAAATGAGAACATAGTTTTGGTTTTTAGATGATTGATTATTTAATCTCTGCCTGTTGAACGGTTTGATTCTGAGCTTTAATGTCCTTGCCCAATCTTTGCAGATAAGCTATCAGGGCAATAATTTCTTTGCTGTCAGAAGTTTGTATGCCATCCTTCTTTAAGCTTGCCTGTATATCCTTAGCTTGTTTTTTCAAATCAGCTATTGCAATCTTATCGTAACCTTCAGGATAAGGAACACCCAGCATTTGCATGGCGCGTATTTTCCGTTCGGTAAGGGAAAGGTTAAGGTCCTGATCAACAATGTGTGCGTATGAAGGCATAATAGACCCAGGGCTCATACTACGTGGGTCATCCATGTGGTTATAGTGCCAGCTATCAGGATATTTTCCTCCTTCGCGTGCCAAATCCGGGCCAATTCTTTTTGAACCCCATTGGAAAGGGTGGTCGTAAATAAACTCACCGGCTTTAGAGTATTCGCCATAACGCGCTACCTCTTCGCGGAAAGGGCGAACCATTTGTGAGTGGCACAGGTAGCATCCTTCACGAACATATATATCCCTGCCTTCCAGTTCAAGCGGGGTGTAAGGTTTTACACTGGCTATTGTTGGAATGTTGGACTGAATCAGGAAAGTTGGTAAAAACTCAACCAAACCGCCTATAAGTACCATCACAAGGGCTAATACCAGGAACTGAACAGGGCGGCGTTCAATCCACCTGTGCCAGTGTTCGCTGGTGTGTGATGCGTAGGTCTTTTCAAGTGCAGGTGCTTCAGCAGCCTCTTCAGCCTGGAACGAGCCCTGCATGGCAGTTCTTATCAAAACATAAACGCCGGTGCAGGTTCCTGTCAGGTAAAGCAATCCACCAAAGGCACGCATGTAATACATCGGGGTAATTGCCTTAACGGTTTCAAGGAAGTTGGGGTATTTTAAAATTCCTTCTTCAGTAAACTGGCGTAGCATAGACCATTGGGTTAAGGCGCTCCAATACATCGGTATTGCGTAGAACACTATGCCCAAAGTACCTAACCAGAAATGCACATTGGCAAGCTTACGGCTGTAAAGCTCAGTGCGGTAAAGTCTTGGTATCAGCCAGAACAGCACACCAAAGGTTAAGAAACCATTCCATCCCAAAGCACCAATGTGAACGTGAGCAATGGTCCAGTCAGTATAGTGAGATATGGCGTTTACGCTCTTTATAGCAAGCATAGGGCCTTCAAAAGTTGCCATACCGTAAGCGGTAACTGCTACTACAAAGAATTTTAAAACAACATCGTCCCTAACTTTATCCCATGCTCCACGAAGGGTAAGTAATCCGTTTATCATACCACCCCAGCTTGGCATAATCAGCATAATAGAGAAAACGGTACCAAGTGATTGTGCCCAATCAGGAAGAGCTGTATAAAGCAGGTGGTGAGGGCCAGCCCATATGTACAGGAATATCAGCGCCCAGAAGTGGATGATGGATAAACGATACGAGTATACCGGGCGGTTAGCCGCTTTAGGTAAAAAGTAATACATCATACCCAGGTATGGCGTTGTAAGGAAGAACGCAACCGCGTTATGCCCATACCACCATTGCACCAGGGCATCCTGCACACCGGCATACATAGAGTAGCTTTTAAACATGCTAACCGGTATACACATTGAGTTTACAACATGCAACATGGTAACAGTTACCCAGGTAGCTATGTAAAACCAGATGGCCACATACAAGTGCCTTTCGCGCCGCGTAAGGATGGTGCCAAACATGTTAATGCCAAACACAATCCAAACAAGGGCAATCATTATTTTAATAGGCCATTCCAACTCGGCATATTCTTTACCGAACGAAATACCCTGTATAAAGGTAAGTGCGGCACAAACGATAATAAGCTGCCAGCCCCAAAAGTGGATTTGGCTTAACGTTTTGCTCCACATTGGCGTTTTACACAAACGCTGCAGCGAATAATATATACCCATAAAAAGGCCGTTGCCCACAAATGCAAATATTACTGCATTGGTGTGCAGCGGCCGTAACCGGCCAAAGGTTGCAAATTGGCAAAAGTTCAGTTGCGGGAAAATTAATTCCAAAGCAATGTACAATCCTACCAACATGCCTACTACCCCCCAAATGAATGATGCGAAAGCGAAGTTTCGCACAATTCTGTTGTCATAGTTAAATTTTTCTACTTCCATAAAAGTTAATTTTTCTTTTTGTTTGAAGAAGGTTCCTTAAAATCGTCAAATAGAATCCTAACCGAGGGGGTGTAGTCATCATCATATTGTCCGGACCGGACGCTCAGGATAAACCCGGCGAGAAAACAAATTGCTAACAATAAACTGGCTCCGATTAAAATAAACAATACGCTCATAACTGAATTCTTACGGCAAAAATATTCCGGCGGGTATCCAAAACTTATGACATTTAACAGCAGGGGTAACTGATTAATATCAATTAGAAGTTTCAACAACTAATTTTATGCAGCTAAATAAATTGTTGATATAAAAGAAAGAACATGCTACAAGAGAGATAGGCATAAAAGCAAAGGGCCATCTTAACGATGGCCCCGGTTGTTATCCTATTGCTGCAAAAAGGCTACAATTTTGTCCCGCTCCTCATTAGTTAGCAATGCCCTGGTTTGCATGTGCATGCCCACGGTTTTCCATTGCTCGGGCGAAAAAGTATTAGGGTCAGGGGCGTTGTGACACCTCCGGCAATTTTCGCCCCAAAGCTGGGCACCGGTTTTTGAGGTGATTGCTTCGCTGGCTTTGCAACCTGTAATTGTAACGGCAGATGCAATTCCCAGCAGTCCTATAATTATAAAAGTTAGTTTTTTATTAAATATTGCTTTCATGATTTTTAGATTTAGAATTGAACTGAAAATTGCGCGTACAATACGTTTTGCGCATTCTTTAAATTGGTTATAGCAAGCTCGGTGTTATCCGGATTGGCTGTTATAAGGTTTTCATATCCGATTTTGAATACGGTTCTCCAGTTTATCCAGTAACAAACCCCTGCGCTGATTTGGCGCTGATGGCTCTCGAATGCAGAACCTGTAGGTGTTTCAAATTGCGAAACTCGTACGGCAACTTCCAGGTTGCGTAAAAATTTATCAGCTACAATTGGCCTTAAACTAAGCATACAATAATATCCCATTGATAAATTGCGATAGCTATATTCCGTATCAGTTGGCGTTGGAGGATTGGGGTTTGTGTAGCTTGCATTGGTAACATACAGCATATTGCCTTCTGCCTTTATATTAATAGAAATAGGCTTTTTAGCATATACCCACTGAAAATCCAGGGCGCCCATGGCTGTTGATACATTCTTGTACTGGGTATTGGCATCGCCGGCTTTACCCCATAATCCTGATACCCCTATTTCCACACTTGAATTTGTAAGTGGCAGCCATCCAAAACGGCCTGTTACGGTTTTACCCAGGTTATTATCAACTGCATTTACATCCGGATTAGTTATTGAACCATCCGTTGCACTAAGAACAAACCCGTTGGTTAATGCAACGTCGTAGTTTACTTTCATCTTCCCGACTTGCTGTCCTCCTTCCAATTCAATACCCCAATCGCTGCCCACAGGGCTGCTGGTAACACTCACCGGATCGGTAGGAAGCTTGCATATCCAACCAGCCGCTAACCGTTTATTATAGGTGCCGAATGGTAAAACAAGATAGCCCGCGCGGATAATAACTCCGGGATAGGCAAAATAGGTGATATCTGCCCAGTTTACACCCAGGGCACCGTTGTTAAATGAGGGTTCAAATTCAACCAGTATATTGTCGCTGTGTCTCCACAAAAACATAGGGCTGAATTCATAATGCGCAACATCTCCAAAACTATTCATAACCGGCATTTTTGTGGAAACCATTCCGGTAGGGGTATTTACTTTGTTTACAGACCAGGTATTTAAAAAGCCGATAGTAGCCAAACCCACGACCATAAAGTGCGAATCAAAGGTCTTACTTATAGTAGGGGCCGGTGGCGGAGCCGGGGCAAATTGTTTGGTGGTATCAACTTTTGGGTGATCAACTATTACATAGTATTTATCACCTATTTTTTGCACCTCAATGGTGTCTTTTGTTTGGGCACTAACAGACATAGTTGTTAGCAGCGCAACTATTGCGATGGTTAGATGTTTTATCATAATTTATTTTTTTGCTTTTGAAAGTGTACGAATGTAATTTACCAGCTGCCACCTCTGAGTTTCGTTGTATACTGCTTTATAAGCGGGCATTGGGGTGTTGCCTTCTGAAAGTTTCCAGAATATGGCACCATCAGTTTGCTTTTGAACAGCTGCCGAACTATGGTCTGCCGGTGATTTGGCAAGGCCGGCAGCAGCAACTCCGTCTCCCTGGCCTTTATCCCCGTGGCAAACCACGCAGTTGGCAACATAAAGTTTTTTACCCTCAGCGGTAGCAGTTGCATTGCCTTTTAAAGGGTTGGACATGGCATCAGCCGAAGCGGGTGCAGCAAACTTCGCCATCTGATAGGGCTTTGAAATCCAGAAAAAGGACATCGTAGAGAGTGCAAGTGCGGTTAAAAAGGGGGCCGCAAATAACTTAAAGTATTTATGCTCTTCCATGTTTTGTTGTTTTATATGATTAATGCAACAAAGATGGATTGATAATACAGCCCATGATATGAGTAGCATCAGTTAAGGGGCTGATTATGTTCAACTTGTGGTTTTTTACTCTGGGAAAGTCACCTGGAGTGATACTTATTTTACAATCTGATTTTTATCAGGGTTATTATCAGATTGGACAACTAGATTTACCTCGTCTTTAATGACAATAACGCATAATAATTAAATATTAATTTATATTATCAACCAAAAACCAACACTTATGACTAAAAAAATAGTTTACTCTGTAGTTGTATTAGCGGGTATTGCCTTAGGGGCCTGCAACAACAATAAGCCCGCTCCTGCTGTTGAAAGCCAGATAAGTACCACTACTACTACTACCAAAACCGATACAGTGGTGGTTTCGCAGGGTATAAATTCAAAGGGAATTGGCAGATTTAAAGATGTAAAACTTAACCACCCGCTTGATGCAGCATTGGCTTCGCAGGGAAAGGCAATATTCGATGCAAAATGCATGGCTTGCCACAAGCTAACCGCCGAAAAATTAGTTGGCCCGGGCTGGAAAGGCGTAACAGACAGACATACACCTGAATGGATTATGAACTTTATTACCAATACTGAGGTAATGCTGGATAAAGACCTTGCCGCACAGGCTGAGGTAGTAACCTGCGTTATAAGGATGCCGAAACAAGACCTTACTGACGAACAGAG
>CAISWS010000437.1 GCA_903889265.1 uncultured Bacteroidota bacterium | reverse complement strand
TGATAAGTTAATTTTCCGTTTTTTTCTACGTGTTCATTTTTTTCTTATATTAGCTTCTGAACAGTAACTGAGCATGAATATATGCGGGATAGAGCCAAAATATATACTGAGAAGCTTTTGTATGAACAAGAGTTACGTCAGGCGGAAATCGCCTGGAGTGCTAAAGAGTATAAAAAATTTATTAAAGTAATGAATGGGATTGCAATCGAAAAATGGTCAGATATTTACAAATTAAAATATAAAATAGCATTAAAAAACATCATATAAAGTTAAAATTGTCCCCCCAAGATATCGCTTTCGGTATGGCAAGCGGGTCTATTCGCCACGAGGGTCTGAACACCCACAGGTTGCATAAGGATTGCCCTGAAAGGGCCGAAGAAAACCATCTCACTTCTTTTCCTTAAACTTGCAGCATCCGTTAAACGCCTTCCCCCCCAGGTATGAAAATTAAACTCGCTATGAATAAAAATTCCTTTTTCATCTTCCTGCTTACGTTACACACGCTCTTTGCCAAGGCACAACAAGATGCTGATTTTTACATCCACCCTGCTTTTAGCAGGCATGCTTCTATATACGAAGTCAATATCAGGCAATACACGCCTGAGGGCACCTTTAAAGCTTTTGAAAAAAGCCTTCCGCGCCTGCAGGAAATGGGTGTAGATATAATTTGGATTATGCCCATATACCCCATAGGCCAGTTAAACCGAAAAGGAACGCTGGGAAGTTATTATGCCGTACAGGATTATCAGAAAGTAAATCCTGAATTCGGAACCCTGGCGGATTTAAGAGACCTGGTAGCCAAAGCCCATGGCCTTGGCATAAAAGTAATTCTGGATTGGGTAGCCAATCATTCAGCGCCCGATAATGACTTAATCACCACCCATCCTGATTGGTATACGCACGATAGCATAACCGGTAAAATAATTCCGCCGGTGCCCGATTGGACAGATGTGGCAGATTTCAACTATGATAAAAAGGGCCTTTGGGATTACCAGATTGAGTCTATGAAATACTGGATTGCCAATGCAGATATAGATGGATTCAGGTGCGATGTAGCTATGATGGTGCCTCTGGAATTCTGGAAAAAAGCGCGCATTGAATTGGATAAAGCAAAAAAGGTATTTATGCTGGCCGAGGCTGAAGGGCCTGAATATCACCGTAATGGATTTGATATGACCTACGGATGGGAACTGCTAACCCTGATGAACAAAACTGCCAAAGGCGAAAAAAGGGCAACTGACATCGCCGCTTATATGAGGAAAATTGATACAACGTATAAGCGCGATGACTACCAGATGTTTTTTACTTCAAATCACGATGAAAATTCATGGAACGGCAGCGAATACGAACGCATGGGCGATGCTGTAAAATGTTTGGATGTGCTGTGCTTTACCCTGCCGGGTATGCCTTTGATTTATTCCGGACAGGAATCGGCGGTTACCAGGCGCCTCAGGTTTTTTGATAAAGATACTATTGCGTGGGATGACTATAAACTTCAGCCATTTTATACCCGCCTGAATGCGTTAAAAAGGGATAATCCGGCAGTTGCCAACGGGGTCTTCGGTGGTAAAGCAAACTTAATTAAAACCGGAAATAAAGATGTTCTGGCGTTCAGCAGATCTAATGAAGACAATCAGATTATTGTTATAACCAATCTTTCAAAGTCACCTCAAACAATTCGGTTAAAATCTGCTCTTTTGGCAGGAAAATTTAAAGATGCATTTTCCGGAGCACCTGTAGATCTTCGGGGATCTTACTCCGTCAGGCTAAAGTCGTGGGATTATCTTATCTTAGTGAAAGAATAGCCCCTCAAAGTATTTAACAATTGGCAGTGTCGCATATGTCTATTTTTAGTGCATTTGCCAAAATTTACTACTTTAGTGTATAATTAACACTTAGTAAGGAACCAACTTTATTCTTTCACCTCTACAAAGCATATACATGCGCAGGCTTTTTACACTGGTTATTTTTTGCTGGGCTGCATTTTTTTCCAACGCACAATGCCCGCAGTTTTTACATATCGACACCACTATCTGTAATGGCGGCAGCGTAAATATTACTGCTGATGCAAGCATATTAAGCACACAACTTTGTGGCGATAGCATTACCATTTTATTTAACGCAACAGGCACTACACTGGCAGGCGATACCAATGTTTACTTTCATTCCGGCCCGGAACTGTTTCCGTTTCAGGGTTGGGATTTAATACATACCGTTGGCCATTGGGGCCTCAATGACGGTGTCGGCCGTATGACTTCCGTGGGCACCAACCTTTGGGCCATCCGCATCAACCCGCGCACGTATTATGGAATTCCGGCTGATTCGTGTTTGAATGGAATATTTATGGATTTCCGGAATTTCAATGGCACCATTAAAGCTGTAAATGCAGATGGAAGTGATGTGTATTTATATACCGCTCCCGGCACTCCTACCTCAACCTACACCAATATTTCAGGCACTACCGAAACGCACAACACTGCCATTACTTACCTATGGTCTGATGGCAATACAAGCAGTTCAAGAGTTTTTGCAACCTCAACCAATTTAACGGTAACTGCAACAGGCGCTGGCGGTTGTACTGCAACGGGTTCAGTTATAATAAAAGTTGGTGTGTCACCGGTTAACCTGGGCAGCGATATTGTGCGGTGTATTCCCAACACGGTAAGTACCTTAAATGCAGGAAACAGGTTTACTTCGTACAAGTGGCTTGATGGGGCGTTTACCACAAACTCTACTTACAGCGCAGTTAACCCGGGCTGCTATTGGATTGAAACCATAGATTCCGTAGGTTGTATTTCAACATCTGAGGTTGGTGTACACAATTCGGAGGTAAACAACCTTTCATTGCCCGATACCCTGAACACTTGTGCAGGCGGGCATTTAAGCGCAAATGCTGCTGTTAATATCAATCTGAAGGGCGATTCGGTAGTAATAATTTATAACGCCACTTTGGGCCAATCGGGTTTAACCGGGGCAACCAAAGTTTACTTTCACTCAGGCCCTCAGTTTTACGCTAACGGCGGATGGGAAGGCAATTATACGGTGGGGACATTTGGAGTAGATAACGGTGTAGGCGAAATGACCTCATTAGGTAATAACCTATGGAGAATAGCTATTGACCCATACTGCTATTACAAGGTAAATCCCGATACTCCGCTGATTGGAATTTATATGGTTTTCCGCAACGCCGATGGCTCGCAAACAGGTAAAGATAATAATGGCAACAACATACAAATTGTACTTACCTCCTATCCTCCTACGTCTACCTTTTCAGGTTTAACTATAACCAGAACTGCGAGGCAACCGCTTACCTATTTATGGTCAGATGGCGCGGCAACTTCAACCGATAATTTCACCACCGCCGGCGTATACCGGGTAACAGTATCAGATAATAACGGATGCAGCGCCACAGATTCGGTTACCGCTTTATTTAACGGAAATCTGAGCATCAATTTGGGTGCCGATACCACCATCTGCCGTGGTGCTTCAGTCACTATTTCCGCACCGGCAAATCTTGCTCATTACTTGTGGAGCAACACCAGCACAACACAAGCTATTACTGTATCTTCAACCGGTATCTATTCGTTAACGGCAACTGATACTTCAGGATGTCAGTCCACTGCAAGCCGTAAGGTTACCGTAAGCACAAGCCAGGTAAATATTGGTAACAACATTGTGCAGTGCACTAAAACACCTGTAACTATAACCGCTAACAACGGCTTTACCTCTTATCAGTGGCAAAGCGGCACCGTTGGCACCAGCAAAACATACACTGGTGTTAATCCGGGCTTGTATTGGGTAAAAGCCGTAGATAGCGCGGGTTGCAGCAGTACCGATACCATCAGCGTACATTTTTCCGACGTGCTGGGATTATCTCTGCCAGATACTTTAACCTCATGCCCGGGTAGTTTTGTGGGGTTAGATGCAAACACAAGCATTGAACAAAACGGCGATTCATTGGTAATTATTTATGATGCCACCACCGGGCAAACAGGCTTAATAGGCGCCAGTAAAGTTTATTTCCACTCAGGCCCCCAGTTCTATGCCGGTGGCATATGGGAAGGAGCCTATACAGTGGGTAATTTTGGCCAGGATGACGGCGTAGGTAAGATGGATTCGTTAGGCAACAATCACTGGCGTATTGCAATTGACCCCCGTACATATTATCATATGAACCCGGATACACCTTTAACAGGAATCTTTATGATATTCCGCAATGCCAATGGCACCCAAACAGGTAAAGATGGCACCGGCAATAACATTTATGTTGCGCTGCCTTCAAATGGCGTACCGGTTAGTACCTTCTTTGGGGTATATGCTTTCCATGCATCGGCTGGTAATATTACTTATCTGTGGTCCAATGGCACACCTTCGGCCTCTACTGCTGTAAGCACACCGGGGGTTTATACCGTTACCGTTTCAGATACACACGGTTGCACCAATAAAGATTCGGTAAACGTATTATTTACCAATAACCTTGCAGTAAGCCTGGGCCGTGATACCACCATTTGCAATGGCCATTCCGTTACGCTTACACCCGGCGCAGGTTATGCAAACTATACATGGAATAATGGTGATACTACTGCTTCGATAGTTGCAAACACCACCGGAAATTATTCGGTTACAGTTACAAACGGAACATGTTCAGCAACCAGCAGCGTCAATGTTACCGTTCGTACCCACGCCATATCCATAGGCAACGATACCGTGCGCTGTAACCTAAATCCGGTTACTTTAACTGCTTCTGCCGGATTTGTCAGTTACAAATGGTTTGGCACCGGCACATCATCAAGGACATATTCTGCCACTAATGAAGGCCTTTACTGGGTGCAGGGTATAGATTCAAACGGTTGTTCTTCTTACGATACTATCACAGTAACAAACTCTTCGGTTTTAGGTTTGCTGCTAACAAATTCTTATGTCAGCTGTGGAGCGGATACTATTAAAGTTGATGCATCCACAAGCATTAACGCCAACGGCGATTCATTAACTATTGTTTACGATGCCACAAAAGGGCAATCACAATTACAGGGTGCCACTAAAGTTTATTTCTATTCAAGCCCTCAATATTATGCAAGCCAAACATGGGGAAGCGTTACCATAGGCAACTGGGGGCTGGATGACGGCCTGGGTGAAATGACCAGCCTGGGTAATAACAAATGGAGTATTACAATTGATCCGCGCAATTATTACCGGATGAGCCCCGATACCCCTTTACTGGGTATTTTTATGGTTTTCAGAAATGCCACAGGTACCCTTACCGGTAAAGATGCCGGCGGAAATAACATTCTGCTAAATCTTCAATCCAATCCGCCAACATCAGCATTTAATGGTGTTACCGGCAGCCACTCAGCTGCAACACCGTTAACTTACGATTGGTCTAATGGAGTAACAACTTCAGCAGCAACCTTCATAAGTTCTGGTACTTACATCATTTCGGTATCCGATACGCACGGGTGTATCAACACGGACACCGTTACAGTGGCGGCCGGACAATCCTTAACCGTGAACCTGCCGGCTGATACCACAGCATGCAGTGATTCTGTCCTTACGCTGAATGCCGGCAGTGGTTTTACCAGCTATACCTGGAGCACCGGTGCCAGTACCAGTTATCTGTATGTTACAGCAAGCGGTACATACTCAGTTACGGTTACTAATAACACCGGTTGTTCAGGCGAAGCAAGTGTTTCAGTTACTACCGGCCAATCACCTGTGGTTAGCCTTGGGCCCGATACTACAGATTGCTCACCGGTAGTATTAAATGCAGGCACAGGGTTTACGTCATATCTTTGGAACACCGGTGCCAGTACTGAAACCATCACCATAAGCACCGCGGGTAATTATTCTGTTACAGTAAGTAATAGCACCGGTTGCAAAGGCAGCAGCTCGGTGGTAATTGATTCATGTGCCTCTGTAGTGGTAGTTGGTTGTGGTTCACCAACTGCAAAATTCCATGTTCAAAGTGTTGACCCCGGCAACACCGTTACCCTTATTGACAATTCGCTTATTTCCAAACCAATGAGCTACGTGTGGAATTTCGGAGATGGTGATACCAGCCACCAGAAAGGAAGTGTAGTACATACATATGCCAATCCCGGTACCTACCATGTAACACTTACCATACACGACTCCTGTGGTGGAGTTAGTACCACCACTGAAGAGATAGATGTTAACGTTACCGGAATAACAGCGATTTCAGGTTTAACATCCCTTAATTTATATCCTAATCCTAACAATGGAAGTTTTAACCTGGATTTAAACACGCAAACCGGTGGCCATTATACAATAAGTGTACTCAACCAGTTAGGGCAAATAGTGCTGAACAGAAATACAGAAATTGTTGTTGGCCGTAATACACTTACCATGGATGCATCCATGCTGGCGTCAGGAATATATATGGTTGAGCTGATGAGCGGCAATCAAAAAACAATTAAAAAATTAATCATTTCAAGATAAATTCAACTAAAACCAACCTTTATGAAATCGATTTTGTCCATTTTTATTGCCTGCCTGCTTATGAATACGGTAAGCGCCCAAACTCCCGGTTCATTGCCTTGTGCAGGGTCAGTGCCAACCACCACTACAAATACCGGTGTTATAGAAATAATACTTGTCCCAAGCCTCCTCCCTGCTCCTCCCTGTAACCTGTCTGCCGGAGGCGATACTGTGTATATGCATGCAGGATGCGGATACCTTAATCCGGATTCGCTTTGGGATGTTGTAGTAGGCGATTGGGGGGTAAATGATGGAAAAGGAATGATGACCAAGATTGGAACTAATCCCGACACATTCGCTATCTGTTTTAATATACACGATTACTTCTTCAACGAAGCTGACGCTGCCGGAATAGGTTATGGTGGCGGTCCAATGCCATATACGGCTACTCCTTACAACATTGGCATGGTATTCCGTGTTCCTTCGTGCCCTATTGTAGCAGGAAAGCCGGCATGCACTGATGCACAGGAAGGCAAAGATGAAAACTGCCAGAACATACAGATTTTAGGCTTACAGAATCCGTCAACCATGTTTGTGGAGGATTATGCGGGTAATGAAATACCTTTCCCTGCCGTTACTGCAACCTACATTACGGATGACAGTTCAACAAACGGAATAAAAAATGTAAATAACGGCGTTACTGAACTACGTGCATTTCCTGTCCCTTTTACAGATGTATTCAACTTATCGTTTTACCTGCCATTGGCAGTGTCGCCAAAAGCCGAAATATTTGACCTGCTGGGTCAAAAGGTTGCCGACTTTAGCACCAATGTCCGCCAGGGACAGAACCTGCTTTTATGGAGAGGAAATGACCTTAGTGGAAAACAGGTAGTCCCCGGTATTTACACATACAGGCTATCCAATAACAACATGTCATTTACGGGTAAAATAATCAAGCAGTAGAAGTTAACGCCGGATAAATTTTAATAAAGAACATGAATAAGATTATTTGCCTCATTGCCGGAACCCTTTTTGCAGCTAGTACTGTTACCGCCCAGTTTCTGCAGGTTAGCCCTCTTTTCCCTAAAAGAACTGACCGGGTTACAATTACATACGATGCAAGCCTGGGCAACGGAGCTTTGCTAAGCGCAACACCACCCATTTATTGTCAAACCGGGCTGGTAACCGATCAAAGCACAACACCTAACAACTGGATAGATGTGCAGGGGGTTTGGGGCACTGCCGATAACAAGGTTTTAATGACGCCGATAGGCAACAACAAATACACTATTACGTTTAATATTGATTCGTTTTATGGCGATTTTAGTTCCGATACTATTTACGACCTGGCATTTGTTTTCAGAAATACCGATGGCAGCATCGCAGGCCGAAATGCAGACGCAAGTAATATCATGCTACCCATTTACAACGATAGTTTTCAGATAGGCTTTATCAGGCCTTACAGCAGGTATTTAACTCTTCCACTGGATACTACCCTCAGTTTGTTCGGGGCATCTAACAGTAATGCTGCGTTAAACTTATCGGTGAACGGCAATCTCCTGTCCATGGTTACCGGCGACACTTTGGCTTACAATAATTTCCACTTGCTTCATTACGGGGCTTACAATTTTGTTCTGTCAGGAACCAAAACCGGAAGCAGCATAACTTATACTGATACATTAACTGTAAACGTAAACCCGCCATTAAATGTGCAGGACCCACCGGCCAACGTGATTGAAGGCATAAATTATATGGATGATTCGACAGTTATTTTAGAACTGGTAGCCCCGTATAAAAATTACATTTATGTAATAGGCGATTTTAATAACTGGCAATCAGATACCGGCTATTTTATGAACCGGGGTACCGATGGACAGACGTGGTGGTTAAAGATTTCGCATTTAACCCCGCAGAAAGAATATATCTTCCAGTATCTGGTAGACGGCATTATCCGGATAGGCGATCCATACTCAGATAAAGTCAGCGACCCGTATGTTGACCCTAATATATCAAATACCACTTACCCAAATCTCATTCAATATCCTTTTGGAAAAACCGTTGGTATTGCTTCCGTCTTAGAAACTGCCCGGCCGGCTTATAACTGGCAGGTTAATAATTTTCAAAGGCCTCCTAAAACCAGTTTAAATATTTACGAGATGCTTGCCCGCGATTTTGTAAACTCGCAAAGCTGGCACCAGATTGCCGACTCAATTCCTTACCTGGCTAAATTGGGCATCAACGTTATAGAACTAATGCCGGTAATGAATTTTGAAAGCTCAACAAGCTGGGGTTATAACCCTAACTATTTTACCGCGCCTGATAAATTATACGGCCCGGGTGACAGCCTGAAGATGTTTATTGATAAATGCCACAGTAAAGGTATTGCAGTTGTATTGGATATACCTTTTAACGATGCCTTTGGAACAAACCCGATGGTATTGATGTACTGGGATAGTATTAACCAGCAACCAGCGGCCAACAATCCATGGTTTAATACCGTTTCACCACACCCTTATAGTGTAGGTTACGATTTTAACCACACAAGTCAATACACCCGCAATTTCGTAAAGCGCGTAACCCGGAACTGGCTGCAGGATTATCACGCAGATGGATTCAGGTTTGATTTAACAAAAGGCTATACCCAATTCTACTCGGGTACCAACGTAGGTTTGTGGGGGCAATACGACGCCAGCCGCGTTTACAACCTTGAAACTATGGTTGATTCCATTTGGGCAGCAGATCCTACTGCGTTTTGCATTTTTGAGGAGTTGGCAGACAACTCGGAAGAAACTGAACTATCTAACCACGGCATTATGCTTTGGGGCAATATGAATACAGCATATAACCAGGCAAGCATGGGCTTCTCCACCGGTTGGGACTTATCATGGGCCAGTTACCAGAACCGCGGCTGGGCCAACCCTACCCTGGTATCTTATATGGAGAGCCACGATGAAGAGCGCCTGATGTACAACAACGAGCAATACGGCGATTCGATTGCAGGTTACGATATTAAATCAGTAGACACTGCCTTAGAGCGTATGGAAGCTGCCGGTATGGTATTTTTCACTATCCCCGGCCCTAAAATGATATGGATGTTCGGCGAGTTAGGATACGATGTTTCCATTAACGCGCCCTGCCGTATATGCAACAAACCTATTAAATGGTTTTATGAGGAGCAACCAAGGCGCGAACACTTGTACCGTATATGGTCAGCGCTAATGAAATTGCGTACCACTTACCCTACCTTTCAAACCACCAATTATTCTATTAACCTTACCGGAGCGGTAAAGAGCATTTCATTAAATGACGCCGCGTTTAACGCAGTTGCCGTAGCCAATTTTGATATTCAGACAGATGCAGCAGCGCCGGGCTTTCAACATAGTGGCTGGTGGTACGATTACTTTTCGGGTGATAGCATAAATGTTAGCAGCACCAGCACCACGTTTAATTACGCACGTGGCGAGTACCACTTGTATACCGATGTGCGGCTTCAAACCCCTGACCTTAGTACCGGAATTGATAATCCGGCGGCCATTGCCAACACGGATATTATCCTTTACCCCAACCCCAATACTGGTGATTTTGCTTTGACCTTTTCAATGCAAAGCACCCAGATAATTAACATGAATATTTACGACCTGAGCGGAAAATGCGTTTATACCACTACGCAACAACTGGATCCCGGGGTTCAAACTATACACCCCAACATCAACGGCGGCAATCAAGATCAGATTTCTTCGGGTATTTATATTTATCGCCTTGTGGTTGGCGAATCAGTTTACAATGGCAAAATATCAATTATAAATAAGTAAATTTTTCATATAAAAAGCCTCAAAATGTCACTTCAAAGAAGCCCTCTGAAATATATCATCGTATTGTTACTAGGCCTTTCCTCTTTAAGCGGAATGAGCCAGAAATTCATGCTCCAGGGCTGGTGGTGGGAATATCCCCAAAGCTACGGTATTTCACGGTTTGGTGAAAACTATGTGAACTGGTTACCCGAATTTAAAGAGGCCGGCTTCAATTATATCTGGCTTCCGCCCTTATCAAGGGCGGCCGGTGGAATCTCAAGCATGGGATACGATGTAAAGGATTATTTCGATGTCGGCTCACGGTACACCGGAGGGCCAACACACTTTGGAAACAGCACAGATGTTCTTAAACTAACAAATGCCATGAACCAGATTGGCATACAGCCAATCGCCGATATGGTTTACAATCAGCGCTCAGGCGGTTTGTGGGAAAACAACCCTGCTGTAGCAGACTACATCACCTCATACAGCCAGGCAAAACTGGATAGCGGCTATCAGCCTTATCCAAGCGATAGGTTCAGGTGCTATATTTTATTGGGAGGAAGTTCGGGCAATGATACCGGCACTTTATATATGAAATTCCGTTCGGCATCCTTGTCATCAAACTACTATGGCTTCTTTTATGATGTTCAGATGTGGACGCATAAAGTTCCTTTGGCAACCGATTCCGTTTACGATTCATGGGAGTTTGAACCTAACAATGGCGGTGAGTGTGCTGACAGTAATAATTTCTATGTACTTGGCTACAATAAATACGCGCACATTGATAATGGTGGTTGCGGTATTGATGAATTCCGCCTGCACCTGGATACCTCAATGTATGACATTGCGGGCGATACTCTTTTTATCAGTATGACCAATTCAGCTGCCACCAACCTTGGCGGATTCTCTGACCAATATATGTACGATATATATAGTGGGCCGAGAAATGCCAGTATCAAAAACCAGGTGGTGTATCAAACCGCTACCGATTATACACATATGCCCAGTCAACGGGGTGCTATGAATTGGAGAAACTTTAAACCGGATGGCAACCCTACCATGTTATCAGGCGATTGGGACGAGATGTTATTTTATTACGATATCGACCAGTATGTGGCATCTACCCAGTCGGTACTTGGCGCTTATGAAAACTGGATGTTTGATTCAGTAGGCATACAGGGAATGCGTATGGACGCCGTAAAAAATTACACCTATGTTTTCAGCGCGCAAATGCTTGACTCGTTGTATTTCCACGGACACAGCCCGGAAATGGTAGTTGGCGAGTTTTACGATTACAACCCAAGCAACCTAACCGGGTTTATTACCAATGTAAATAATAATAAAAACCCGGCTGACACTATTAATATGAAGGTGTTTGACTTTGCGATAAGAAATTCCCTGCTGCAGTCTGTGCAAACATTTGGATACGATGTAAGAAACCTTTTTACATCCAGCATGGTTGACGGAGGCGGCGGAAATAAAATTAACGCAGTGCCTTTTGTAAACAATCATGATTTCAGAACTGTAGGCCAGCAGCTGGTATCAAACCCTGAAATATGTTATGCATATGTTATCCTGAATCAGAAAATAGGAACGCCTTGTATCTATCTTGGCGACTACTACACCAGTAACTTTTTACGGGGCCGCATAAAGGGATTAATGCATGCCAGCCAGAAATACGTAACCGGCTATGATGAGATAGACTATCTGTCGGGGTTCAATACAAGCTATAACCAGGTATTCATAAATAACCAGTTTCAAAGCACCACTATCATCTTCCAGGTACACAATCCGGTAACCGGTAAAAATGCTATTGCAGCCATTAACTTTGCCGGTGATACCCTGGATGTATACCAGAATGTAAACACCAACTTTATTGCAGCAGGCGATACTTTTACAGATATTTTTGGCATCAGCCCAACGCGCACTACCAACATTACTCCAAGTAACCAGATACACGTGGTATTACCACCGCGCAGTTTTACGCTGTATGTTGCGGGTAACATTGACAGCCTGATTTCCTTA
>CAISWS010000436.1 GCA_903889265.1 uncultured Bacteroidota bacterium | reverse complement strand
TTTACTATAGCGTTGGCTGTGGCCGAACAGCCGCCTGTTTCTGAAACCGTTACGGAGTAATTTCCTGCTCCCAGATTGTTATCGGTGGCGCTGTTTCCACCGCCTGTCCACGAGTATGTAAGGGAACCTGTTGATCCCGAAACGCTGACTGTGGCTGAACCATTGCTGCTACCGCAACTGGTGTTGGAGGTAGTGGTGATAAGACTTAGCCCGCTGTTGGGTTGTGTTACGTTAAAAACTTTATTGGTAGTGCAATTATTGCCATCAGTAACGGTAACTGTGTAGCTACCGGCACTTATATTGTTGATAGCGCTGCCGCTTTGCTGGGGTGTTGTGTTCCACAAATACTGATAATTGCCTGAACCACCGGTAACGTTGGTGGATACACCGCCGTTACTGCCGTTTAAGCAGTTTTCGTTTGTTACGGTGCCGCTGATGTTGATTGCCGATGGCTGGGTAAGGGTAGCTGATGCAGTTGTGCTACAACCGTTATGGTCGGTAACCGAAACAGTATAGGTGCCCGCCCCCAGGCCTGTAGCAGTAGCCGTTTGCTGGGCGGGAGAGGTACTCCATGAATAACGGTATGGAGATGTACCACCCGCACCGGTGGCTGTAGCGGTACCCGTAAGCTGTCCGTTACATGCAGGACTGGTAGCGGTTACCGAAGCGCTGATTGCGCCACCTGCTGAAATTGTAACGCTGGCAGTTGCTGTGCAATTTGAAGAATTAGTTACAGTAACACTATAGTTGCCTGCTGCAACATTGTTTAAAAGGCTATCAGTTTGCGCCGGAGACGAGCTCCATTTATAAGTAAACGGAGGATTTGAGCCTGATGCGTGCACCACCGCGCTGCCGTTGCTTAGCCCGCTGCAACTTACATTGTTAATTACAGCCGTATTAGCCGAAACTGCATTGGCACAAGGGTTTGAAACTGTGCAGGGGGTAAGCTGGTTGTTGGTGCCAATGTTATCAAAATCATGGGTAAAGGCCTGGTAGTAGATGTTGGCAACATCGGCGTTGTGGATGATAACTGTGTTTTCATCATTTTTCTGGTCGGCGCTGCTGGTCCAGTTATGTGAACCGGTGAGAACCTGAGGGTCGCTGTTTACATTACAGGCGTCAGCAATAACGTATTTGTTATGATAAAGGCACCAGGGTTGGTTGGGTGGTTCAACATATTCTTTCACCATATTTCCCAGCCCGTTGACCAGTGTGGTATATGAAGAATATGTTGCGCTGTAACTATCTACCACACCTGCAACAGATACTCCGGCCGTTTTGCGGGCTACAATGGCCGTAGCATCGGCAGATTCGGTAAAGGTGTACATGGCAAAAAAGAGCTGTGAATTTGCACTGCTGATTACATCCAAAATGTGGTTGTTAGTGCTATCGGTTGGGCTGAAATACAGTTCTACCTGTGAACCGCCGATAGTAAAGGTATGCGGCCCCAAGTCTGCTTTAAACGGCCCGAATTTTTCGTTGGCTGTAACCGGCGAAGGGCCAGTGCCGCCCCACATTTGGTTAAACTGCGCAGTATAAGCCTGAGCCAGGGCCTGGTCCTGGAAAATAATGATGTTATTGTAATCTGAATCAAGCATCTCCTGTGACCAATCGGGTGAGCCTGTCCAAACAATGGGAGCATCGGGGTTGGTTGAGTTAGCGTCAATAATTACAAACTTATCATGCATTATATTGTAGGCTGAACCCGTAGGGCTAGCCAGCGTTTTAATGCCACTGTTAAGCTGGGTAAGCCCGGTGTTTGACGAACTGCCATTATAAATCCAGCGGACTACAACACCCCGGGAATATGCATTGTTTATGGCTGTAGCTATATTATTAATGGACGGATTGCCTGTGCTGGTGGTATAGTCGTACTGGGCAACATCAATTGTACTTTGGGCGCGGTCGATATATGCCGCCAAAGTGTCGCCCCAGGTGCCGTATAACTGTTGAGCCGGGTAGTTGGTTTGTACAGAGTTATCGACCCCACGGTCGAAATAAATTTTAATCTTACCATTTGCATATTGGGCCACTGCATTCAAGGAGGCCAGGCATAAAAAAAGGGGTAGTAATTTCTTCATGTTTTCTTAACAATTAATTGTCGAATTTAATCAGGCTATTTAAATGAACTTGTTAAAAATGAACCGAATGGGAGTGCGGATTCCTTTTAGAAATAAGATGGGTGGGTTAACTCAGGTTTGCCAGGGTTTTGTTATATTTCCTGACCACCAAAAATATTTTTACATTGCGTCAGATTAATTATTTTGCTAAAATTTTAACAAATCGGTGCCGTTGTATTAAACCGGAACGATTTTAGAAGTCAAACCGAAACACAACAAATAACTGCATGAAAAAACTATTGTTCCTTTTCTCTGTTTGCTGCCTGGGGTACTCATCGGCCTTCAGCCAGGACGATGTTTACTATACTGAAACTGCAAGTGCTCCGGCAGCCGGAGCAAGCGCCAGTATTACAGTTGCACCACCTGAAATTCCGGTGTATACCCAACCTGCATGTCCTTATGATGGTTATATGTGGACACCAGGTTACTGGGCCTGGGGAATAGGTGGATACTACTGGGTGCCGGGCGTTTGGTTAGCTCCTCCGCATTACGGTTATTTATGGACACCCGGATACTGGGGATATACCGGCGGCTTTTATGGATGGCACGGTGGATATTGGGGTGAGCATATCGGCTTTTACGGCGGTGTAAATTATGGATATGGCTATGGTGGCTCAGGTTTTTACGGCGGGCGCTGGGTAGGCAATTCATTTAGCTATAATACAGCGGTGGTTAATGTTAATACCACGGTTATCCATAACACATATCAGAGCAATGCAGGAGTTACCAATACAACCAGCCATGCAAGTTTTAACGGGCAGGGTGGCATAACTGTGCAGCCGAATGCACAGGAAACCGCAGCAGCAAAAGAACAACACGTACAACCTACTTCTGAGCAGCAGGCCCATGCACAGGCGGCTAGCCAGGACAAGAGTGCATATGCATCGGCAAACCATGGTAAGCCAACTAACACAGCTATGAACACCACCAACGGACAGCACTTTAGCCCAAGTGGTACCGCTACCAAAGCTCCTGCGGCCAGCAATGGCCATACCTCAGCCGCACCAGCCCAGACACATACCGGCGCAACTGCGCCCAAAAGCGGTGAAACATCAGGCGAGGGAAAGAGCAGCGAAGCGAAGGCCAGTGCTCCGAAACAACAAAATAGCGCGCCGAAAAATACAGCGCAACAACACAAGGCTGCACCGCAACAACATAACAGTGCACCTAAAGCTGCCAGCCATCCATCGGGCGGTGGTGGCAACCATGGTGGCGGGCGGAAGTAACATTACTCAATTAATTTAGAAAACGGTCGGGTGCTGATGCGCCTGGCCGTTTTTAGTTTATAAACCGGTATTATAGTTTTTGTCTTTTTCGGTAGAAAACCGCCGGTTGTTATAATTTATTTTAAAGTCCTGAAAACAATATCGAATACAGGATAGCTGATATTGAAATTGTATTTATCCATCTGGTGCAAATCGTGGTGGTGGAAATGGAGTTTTCGTAAGGTTTTAATTCCCGGTATCCGATAAACCCAATGGGTAATGGGCAAATGGTAAGCAAGGTGAAGCCATTCGTAATTCAGATAATAAGTAAGGGTAGTTGCGACATATAATAAGGCTGTATTGAGGGAGAAGAAATGATAGATAATTGCAAAGATTGGTAATACAAAAAACGCTGAGAAAAAGATGAGGAGAACCGGAGGGAAAAGCACTATCTTAAAATCATTTACCGAATCGTAATTCATATGTTCATTTGTAAAAAAATGATGGTGCTGCAGCGTATGGCGTTTAAAAACGGCCTGTAAAAACCGGGTTCGGTGGTGCATGGGATAGCGGTGACCGAGGTATTCGAACAGGTTGGTATAAATAAAGGTTAGGGGAATAACAGCTAGTTGCCAAATGTTGAGATGGCGAACATTATAGATACATAACGCAATGCCAATAGCACACCATAACGTTATAAAAGTAAAATGCAAGCTGCCTGAATAGTATTTTCCTATATTCTCCTGTCGGTAGCGTTCCCTGAATACGGTTAAATCAGCCATATTTTGAAATTACTAAAAACAATGTAAAAACTATTTTTGAGCGATAATAGCTTAACAAACCCTTCTTTTGCCAGGCCCAAAAGCTTATTTAACAAACCATAGGAGGCTGGGGGAAGACCCTTTGTTATGTTTACATTATAATAATTCAGTTGCCCATGCGTTGGCAAAAACGAAATGAAAAGCAAATACATATACCCTATTCTTTTTCAAACATTCACGTGTGTTGCTTTATGTATAGCGGTAAGCAAGTTGCCGGCACAGAGTTGTGTTAACGCTGATTTTTCGGATGGGAATTTTACGGGATGGACGGGCACTTATTCGCTAGGCCAATGTTCAGAACAGGTTGGGAATAATTGCAAGTGCAGCCCCACTAATCCATATAATTCTACAGGTTTTAACCAGGGGCCCAATGATGATCCGGTTAATGACCGCGTTAATGAGTGGAGCCAGGTAATTACCACCAGTGCCGGGGGATATGACGTTAATATAAATGGGCTGTTTAACTATAATTTACCTACAGTATGGCCCGGCAATACATATAGCGCCCGTATAGGTAATATGTGGCAGGATGTTGGTGATAACAAATCGGGCGATGGAGAAAGTATATCATATGCTTTTGCGGTTACCCCTTCAAACGCAAATTTCATCTATCATTATGCCGTGGTTTTGTATAGCGGCAACCACTCGGAGGGAGAGCAAGCTTACTTTAATATCCATATGCTTGCCGGCAATGGCGATACTGTTAGCTGTGCCTCTTATGAAGTTGACGCAACCACTGCGGCAACAATTGGTGGCTTTAACACCAATGTTGATTCGGTGTTTTACAAACCGTGGTCGTCGGTGGTAGTGCCGCTTGATAATTACATCGGCCAAACTGTTACTATTACTTTTACAACCCGTGGTTGCATACCCAAAGGTTGCGCAGGCAAACATTATGCCTATGCTTACATAAGCGCCGAGTGTGCTCCCTCGCAAATAACCGCAACCGCTGCGGTTGACTGCGGCCAGTTAGATACTTTAACCGCACCGGCAGGCAGTGCTACTTATAGCTGGACCGGACCCGGCATTGTGGGTAGCAGTACCAACCAACAGGTTATTATTAACCAACCAGGTAACTATGTGGTGAATATGACCACGCATGGGAATACGCCCTGTAATTTTACTATGGACACAATAATTGCGGGTACGAATCCCAAACCCAACTTTGTGGCCTCCGTGGCATGTAAGGGTGACCCGGTTGATTTTCGTGATATATCTACGCCTGCCAATGGCATTTCCTCCTGGCAATGGAGTTTTGGTGATGGTAGTACATCCACTGCACAAAGCCCGACGCACACTTACAATACTACCGGTACCTTTCCGGTTAAGCTTACAATTGTAGCAGGGCCTTGTATCAAAGATACAACCATCAATATTACAGTGGTTCTTCCTCCAACAAGCACCTTTACTGCTGTTTCTCCGGAGTGTGAAGGGAGCAATTCCAACATTGTTTATACAGGTAATGCGCCATCTATTTACACCTATACATGGGATTTTGACGGTGGCACGGGCAGGCCTCTCACAGGGCAGGGGCCTCTAAATATCAGCTGGGAAACCCCCGGGGTTAAAACAATCATTTTGGTGGTTAGCTCAGGTGGCTGTTACTCCTTACCCGATACACAAACGGTTTTGGTTAAACCCTATCCGGGCATGACCTTAACTCCATATACAGCAATTTGCCTGGGTAGCAGCGCTGTATTAAATGCCGATAATGCCACCGTTTACGCATGGGCCGCTGACCCCACATTAAGCAACAGTGACAGCAGCACCGTGGTGGCCACTCCGCTGGTTACTACCACCTATAGTGTTACCGGAAGCAATACTAATTGCATAACACTTGATACGGTGACTGTGGGTGTATTTACTTATCCTACGGCCCGGTTTACAGCCACAGGGCCCGAGTGCATTGGCCAAAACGCTACAGTAATATATACCGGTGATGGCGGCAGTTTATCAACCTATACCTGGAATTTTAATGGGGGCACGGCAATGCCTGATACTGGTCAGGGCCCTTTACTGGTTAACTGGCTAACACCCGGCAACCACAATATTACACTGAATGTAAGCGCCAATGGTTGCGATAGCGCAATTACCAATGTGGTAAACGTTTTTTCAAACGCACCACATCCTGCATTAACAGCTGATACTGTTGCAGGTTGCCCCGGACTGGAAGTTTGCTTTACCAGTGCACCGGTGGGCAGCACCATTGGTTATATCTGGAAGTTTGGTGATGGAGATACAGCGGGAACGGAGAATGCCTGTCATGTTTATGAGTTACCGGGTGTTTATACGGTTGCATTCCAGGTAGCTTTGTCGCCGGAGTGCATTTATGATACTACCATGCAGGAACTGATTACTGTAGTTCCCATTCCTGTTGCGGCTTTTACACCATCTGCTACTGTTATTCAGCCACCGGTTAGTTTGGTAAACTTTACAAACCAAAGCCAGAATGCGGTAAGGTATTTGTGGAATATCAGTGTGGCTGGCAACGGTAATCAAAGTATTGGCAGCAGCAGTGATTTTAATTCCTCGTTTAACTTTACGCAATACGGCCAGTATAACACCACCCTTTACGCTTATAACAGCCTGGGGTGCGCCGATTCAGTAACACAAGGTATTACTGTGCTACCTTCGGAAAATTACTTTATTCCCAACGCCTTTACACCCAACGGCGATGGAGTTAACGATGTTTTTTATGTTGAGATGCAGGAAGGCGCCACGCTTTTATCTTTCCAGATATTTGACCGGTGGGGCGAAAAAGTGCATGATGGACTTTACCCCTGGGATGGCAATTACAAAGGACTAAAAGCGCCTGAAGGCGTTTATGTTTACCGTGTTAACATTCACCTGATAGATTTGAACCAGGATCAGGAAAAGAGCGGGAGTGTAATCTTGCTGAGATAGAGAAGGCATCTTGTTGTTTAAAAGGCAGGCTTATTTCGCGGTCAGTTTAACAACAACATGGGCTCCGTTTTCCGTGATGGATATTTTTAGGGTATTGGTGGCCTCTTCTACCTGGTGGACCCATTTTGTGGTGCCCGTTACCTCTAAATTATATCCATTCGGAAAGAGTGCGCGGGGCACAGCAATATCGGTAGTTCCTTTAATGGCAGAGTTGCTTTCAAACTCCATTTCAAAAGTTTTTAAAACGGGGTCGTAGCTGTAACGCAGCAAATGACCGGCAGTGGCCTGCGGATAAACGCGCAACAGTTCCTGCAGGATAGGAGTGGGGCTTCCATCAGCTTTTAATGGGCTCCAGCCACCGTGGTCGTTGCTCCAATATGTCCATGAAGCAAATCGATCATCAGCCAGACGGTGGAGATCGTGCAGGTAAGCGTCAAAATCTTTTTTCTGTGGCGAAAGGCCAAACTCGCCAATCAGGAGGGGGCATTGTTGTTTTTTTAGTTCGCGGTCGCGGGTGGCAAACCAATGTGGCATTTCTTTAACATGCTTGGGCTTATAATCGCCGCCTATATCCACAAATTTTAAATAGCAATGTGCCGCATAAACCAGTTTAGGATGGCTGGCAGGGGTATCGTAAACTTTTGGCAGGTGCGAGGGCATTCCAAAATTTACACCAAATGAACGTGGCTCGAAAAATATATAATGCGTGGTGTCAATTTCCCTGATGGCGGGTATCAGTCTTTTATACATGGCCGAAAGCTGGCGGCGTTCAAAGCCACCGGCCAGGGTTTTAATAACCTTTCCGCCGTGTGGCTCGTTCATCAGGTCGTAACCGATAACGTAGGGATTATCTTTAAACATACCGGCAACCTTTTGCCAGCAGGCTATGTAATGTTGCTGACGGTCTTTATATTTTTTATAGGTAAAAAACTGAACGTATGATTTAATAATCTTCGGTTCAAGGTTTTTCATCCACCAGGGCCATTTGTTGGGTACCAGGTGTTTTATAATGGCATTTTTAGCCGCTGCCCAGGCAGGGGCGCCGTTATCGCCTACGCCGTAACCAAAAACATCCTGGTGCATATCAAATATTACGTACATGTGCCGGGCGGTGTACCATTCCACGCGTTTTTTTACTTCGGCCAGGTAATGCTCATTATACACACCTTCTTCGGGTTCAATGGCTCCCCAGAAAATAAGCAGGCGCACAGTGTTAAATCCAAATTGTGTATGCTCCCGCTCAACATCACTTTCTTTTATCCAGGGCATGTGGGCCGTATCAAATTTGGCACTGCCGCTGGTGTTTAGGCCATGCAGAATTAGTTCGCGGCCCAGGGCATCTTTAATGGCAGGGGTTGATTGGGCCGGAGCGATATCCGCCATAAGCAGGATAAACAGGAAGAGAAGACTTTTTCTCATAGGATTTAGTGTTCAGGTGCGCAGGTGTTCAAGTGTTCAGGTAATGAACGCGTATAGTGAGTTATGTCTGTTGGTGTTTAAGCAATTGTCCATGCAGAATAAACCATAGTTGAAATATTGTTTTATGTGTTCTACATTTTCGCATTGGCAGGTTAATACCCGAACACTTGAAAACCGGCGCACATAAACACCCTTATTTAATCAACTTACTAATCGCCTTAAATTCATCCGTGCCGGCATAATCTAATAGCTGGAATAAAATCATTTCAACGGAAGTAATGTAAGCCCCGGCATTGCGAAGCCTTTTAATCGCTAATTGTTTGTTATCGTTAGTGCGCGATGAAACGGCATCGGCAACAATGTGCACTTCATATCCTGCTTTCAAGGCGTCCAGTGCGGTTTTTAAAACACAGATATGAGCTTCTACCCCACAGATTACCAGCGATTTTACGTTGGTCAGTTTTAACTGGTCGTTTACCTCAGTACTCAGCATGGAGCTGAAACAGGTTTTTTCAATAATATTTGGCGTTTCGGGGAGTTGGATTTCCTTACAGGTGTTACCCAGGCCTTTGGGGTATTGCTCGGTAATAATGGTTTCAAGGTTTAGTATTTCGGCCCCGCGCAACAGTTTGTTTACGTTGGCAAATACCTTGTCATTTTCAAAAATAACGGGCATCAGGCGCTCCTGAACATCAATAACAAGCAGGGCGGTGTGTTCTCTTACGGGTAATCCTAAGTTCATTTTAGTTGTAATTTTAGTTGAAAAATAACGGGGTATCTGTCCCCAAATCAACTGATTTTTTCTGAGAATTTCGGGGCGGAATCCAAGTCATGTTCATGTTAAGAATATTACAGCCTCCCTATTTTAGAATTACACTTTGGCAATTCCGGAAATTCAGTATTTTTATTGATGCCTTGGTGGAACATAAACCACAGGGGCTTAGTTTTTTATTCAATCAAACCACCCCATTGTATGAAAAAATATTTCCTCGTTTTTTTGTTAACCACGGTTCTAACGTGTTGCGGATTACAAATTTTATCGGCTCAGAATCTTGTAATGAACCCCAGTTTTGAAACTTACTCATCCTGTCCGCAGGGGATCAGTGAATTTTCGTTATGTACCAACTGGAGCACTACAACAACGGTAGCTTCGGACAGCTGTTCTACCCCCGACCTTTATAATACCTGTTCCCCTCAGTTAGGCGGAGTTAATGTGCCCAATGCTTTGCTGGGCACCCATCAGCCGCATAGTGGCAACGGATTTGCAGGCATAATACTTGGCGATGGGTTTGTTGGTTGTGTTCAAACTGGCGATAATTACCGCGAGTATATAGAAGGACAAATGACAACACCATTAACTGCCGGGCAAAAATACCTGGTGAAGTTTTACATGAGCCTTGCTGAAGCCGGTATGTGGGGCAGTAATAGTGTTGGTATATACTTTACCAACACTCAGTACGTACATGATGCCTGTCCCAACTCAATTATTAATGTAACGCCCCAACTTGAAATGTGCGGCCCGGCAATTATGGATACGGTAAACTGGGTGCCCGTGCAATGGATATATACTGCGGCCGGAGGCGAGCAGTTTCTTACCCTGGGAAACTTTAAAAATGATGCCAACACTAATCACGTAACTCATAATTGCGGTTCGTTTAATCCGTACATTTATTATTATATTGATGATATGTCGGTTACGCCCATTCCGGCGGGGACTACCAATATTTGTGGCGTTACAGTTATAACCGATTCCATTAATGCTACTTGTGGCGGGCAAGACGGAAGTGTTGTAGCCACCGCTTCAGGTTGTACTACTCCGTTTGCTTTTAAATGGAACAATGGTGCCACCACAGCCTCTTTATCCAATCTTGCTGCAGGTAGCTATTCCGTTACAGTAACAGATGCATCCAACTGTCTGACCACGGCATCCATTTCCATTAACTCTAATCCACTTACTGCCACACTGGCAGCTACTAACCCAAGTTGTGGAAGTAATACTGGTACAGCTACGGTGACTATAGGCAGCGGTACCGGGCCATATACTTATTTATGGAGTAA
The DNA here is from genome assembly GCA_903889265.1 of uncultured Bacteroidota bacterium. Taxonomy (GTDB): domain Bacteria; phylum Bacteroidota; class Bacteroidia; order Chitinophagales; family LD1; genus Bog-950. The sequence goes on along the minus strand of CAISWS010000436.1, from coordinate 2,797 downwards.
TGGTGCAACAACCTCAGGTATCAGTAGTCTTGCTCCTGGTAGTTATATCGTTTCGGTGAATGGAGCTGCAGGTTGCACTGCCATTGACAGCGTTTCTTTGTTAGGTGCCAGCGGGCTCACTATCTCACCGGCAATAACCGGCGCAAGTTGCGGCACAAGCAATGGTTCTGCAACAGCGGTGGTGACCGGTGGCAGCGCACCGTATACCTTTAAATGGAGCAACGGCGACACAACTGCAACTATCACTGGTTTAACTGCCGGTAGTTATACAGTAACAGTGGCAGGCGATACAATCAATCCACCACTTTTTAGTGATACATTTCCGGCCGGAGATAATCTCTGGACACTCAACTCACCGGGAAGCGGGACTAATGGCAGCTCTGCTAATCAGTGGGTAATTAATTCTGATAACAATTGCACTTGTGGAAGTGGTAATTATCTTCATATATCTCCAACTTCAAACGGCGCATGTTTTATTTGTCTTCCACAGGCGGGGCAGTGTACTTATCTGGAACTGGCTTCTACATTTGGCGAAGGAGACTTTACTACCGATGTTTTGGCAGAATCACCCGTGATATCCACTATAGGAAAATCTAATCTTACATTAAGCTTTAGCTACGAATGTTTGGGCACGCCAGGTTCTGATTATGGTTTGGTTGATGTAAGTTCTGATGGTGGCGCCCATTGGACTGCTCTTCCTACACAATATGTAAATGTTTCTACCTGTACGCAGGCTACGGTTAGCATTCCTATCAATTATCAGAATATTGCCAATTTCCGGTTTGCGTTTGAATGGATAAATGCTGCCGGTTCTTTTGGAAGCGCCGGTAATCCACCGGGCTTTGTGGTTGATAACGTAGTTTTAACTGCAGCTGCGTCCAGTTGCCCTGCGGTTGCGACTGTAACCATACCTGCCAGTGGAGGATTAACAGTTACTGCGACGCCAACAGCGCCGACTTGCGGGCTTAAAAATGGCGCAGTAACGGTTACCGCTAATGGTACGGGGCCGTTTACTTATGCATGGAACAATGGTCAGACAACACAAACTATTAGAAATTTGGTTGGTGGTGTTTACATTGTTACCGTTAGCACAGGTGCAGGTTGTTCGGCCACAGCAAGTGCAACATTATCAATAGGCAGTGGCACTATAAGCGCAGTTGCTTTGGGTACCAATGCAACCTGTGGTAGTAGTAACGGCGCCATAAAGCTTAGCCTTACACCTGCAAACGCAAGCTATGGGTATTTGTGGAGCAATGGAGCAACAACCGACTCCCTTAGTAATTTGCCAGCAGGCATTTACAGCGTTACGGTTACAGCAGGCTCTGTAACTTGTTCGGCGGTGGCTACTGATACAATTGGTGCTACCGGTGCCCTTAATATTTCTGCCGTGGGAGGCAGTGCGGGCTGTACCAGTACAGGTACTGCTTCGGTAACTACACCGGTTACCGGTGGGCCCTTTAGTTATTTATGGAGCAACGGAGCAACCACCGCCAGTTTAACAGGTCTTTCATCGGGAAGCTATGTAGTTACGGTTACAGGTGCCGGAGGTTGTAGCGCCAGCGCGTCCGCCACAGTAACAAATAGTGGAACAGGAATTACCTTAAATGCGAGTACAACGCCTACCAGTTGCAGCGGCAATACCGGTGGGGTAAATATCAGTATCACTGCGGGTAGTGGTTCGTATACTTACCTTTGGAGTAACGGGGCTACCACTTCAGCTATTACAAATCTGGGAGCGGGTAGTTATACTGTAACCGTTACGAGTAGTAATAGTTGCAGCGCAACCGCGGAGGGGTCAGTTTCGGTTAGCGGAACCTTACTTATTAATACTTCAGCGATTGGCACTACGTGTGGTAACTCCAATGGGTCGGCTACCGTAACTGCAGCCGGAGGGCCATTTACCTATATCTGGAGCAACGGGGCTACAACCGCAAGCATAGGTAGTCTTGCAGCGGGTACATATACCGTCACAGTAAATGGTGCTTCTGGTTGCAATGCAACACAAAGCGTTGTAGTTAATCCTTCGGGCAGCACAGTTAGTATAACGCCAAGTGCCACCGCCATTTGTCAGGGTGATACCAGTCATATTTGCGCACCATCAGGTTACCATAAATATCTCTGGAATATTGGCGATACAAGCGCATGTATTAACATTACCGGCCCAGGTAATTATTATGTAACGGTAACAGACAACGGCAACTGCACCGCTGTTTCAAACCATGTGGCAATTACGGTTAATGCACCACCAACGGTTACCATTACAGTGCACGGAGGTGATACGCTGGTAGCTTCAGGGGCGGTTTCATACCAATGGTATTTCGGTAGCACTATTATTGCCGGTGCAACCAGCAGTGTTTACGTAGTAACACAGGATGGCTCTTACACGGCTATTGGCACTGATGGTAATGGTTGTACTGCCAGGTCAAACGCTGAAACGATAAAGGTGGTGTTGGGGGTGGCCCAGGTAATAACTGATGAAAATATTAAAGTATACCCTAACCCGTTATCAAACGGAAGCTGGCACGTAGAGGTGAGCAACGAATGGATAGGCAGCATCTGTAATATCATTGACGAGGCAGGCAGGGTTATTTACCGAACCCAGCTAAAAGCGAGTCAATCAGAAATTGAACTAAGCATTGCGCAGGGTGTGTACCTGATGCAAATTAACTCGGGGCAAAAGAGTTATACCATTAAGCTTATCAAATTATAGTATTTAATCTTCCAACCCAAAAAGCCCTTTGTTACGCTGGTAACGGGGCTTTTTGGGTTGGAAGATTTGACAACTTTTAAAAAGTTG
>CAISWS010000435.1 GCA_903889265.1 uncultured Bacteroidota bacterium | reverse complement strand
GTGGTTATACAAACACCCTATCAGAAAATTGGCACCGTTCAGGATTTGATGAATACGCCTATAACCACCAGCAATCCTGCATTTACTAATAAAACAACCCCCTCTCCCACCGATTTGCCTATGGCGCAGTCGCAAACATTGGGCAACCTGGCTAAAGTTACCAGCACTACTCAGTTTAACCTGTTTACACATTACACAGTGCAGAGGGTTATGAATATTGATGCCAACGTTGAGGGCCGCGACCTGGGTTCGGTATCAAAGGCAATACAAAGTAAAATTGATTCGCTGGGAAAATTGCCTCCCGGTATGCGTATTGTGTTGCAGGGGCAAAGCCAGGTTATGAACACATCCTTTAGCACACTGGCGCTGGGCCTTGTGTTGGCCATAGCACTGGTATACTTGCTGATGGTGGTGTTGTTCCAATCGTGGGTGGACCCTTTTATAATTATGCTTTCAATACCTGGTGCATTTATGGGCATATTATGGATGCTGGTGCTTACCGGAACTACTATTAATGTTGAGTCACTGATGGGTTCTATTGTGGCTATAGGAATCGCCGTTTCCAACTCTATATTACTGGTTAGTTTTGCCAACGATTTACGGGTAGAAAAGGGTGTAAGTGCCTTAGAGGCTGCACTTGAATCCGGTAAAACCCGGCTAAGGCCTGTATTGATGACGGCCATTGCCATGGTATTGGGTATGATACCTATGGCTATTGGTGCAGGCGAAGGTGGTGAGCAAAATGCACCCCTGGGGCGCGCAGTAATCGGTGGGCTTTTGGTCGCCACTGTATTTACTTTGTTTGTGGTGCCTATATTTTACTCCGTAATGCGTAAAAGCATGCCAACCTACCACAGCATGGATGAAAAATTTGAGGAAGAATCATTGGGACATATTGAAACATAAGATATTAACTATTAAGACATGACTACGGAAACTACAAAAACATCGTATTACAAACTGCTGGCAGCGGGGGCTGTAATACTGCTGTTAATTGGAGGGGGGATTGCCGCAATCTATATTACCAAGGCGAATAAAGTTAATGCCGAAAGTGCCCGACGTGATAAGGACTTAAAAGACGGCCCACTGGTAAAAACGGCAACTGCATCCTACGGTTCTGGGTTAAAAGAACTGGTTTTAATTGGCGAAGCAAGGCCATACCAAAGCGCTACCCTTTATGCCAAAATAAGCGGTTATCTTGAAAAAATAAACGTAGATAAGGGCGATAAAGTAAGCGAAGGTCAATTACTGGCTTACGTTAATAACCCCGAAATAGATCAGCAATACACCGCCGCCCTTTCTGACCTGGAAAACAAAAAGAAAATTGCCGAACGCGATAAAAAACTGCTGGATAAAAAGTTTATTGCCCAGGAACAGGCTGATATTTCGCAAACAGCTGTGGATATGGCCGCTGCCAATGTAAAATCGCTGACAGAACAACAACAATACAAATCATTAAAGGCACCTTTTACAGGAACAGTAACCGCAAGGTATGTTGACCAGGGAGCACTAATTCAAAATGCCATTAATTCGCAAACCAGTGCACAACCGGTTGTTACCCTGGCCGAGCTAGGCCGGTTAAGAATTTACGTTTATGTTGAACAACGCGATGCAGCTTTTTTAAAAGTGGGATACCCGGTTGAAATTACCTTAACCGAAAGGCCCGACTTTCATTTAAAAGCCAGCATTACCCGCATAGCCGGTGAACTGGACGAACACACCCGCATGATGCTTTGCGAGGTTGATGTTGAAAATAAGGATAACACAATAGTGCCGGGCAGTTATGTGCAGGTGCACATCAGCAATCCTCACGAAGATAAAGTGAAGCGTATTTCTGTGCCTTCGGTTGCGCTTATCATTCATAAAAATAAAACCATGGTAGCTATCATAGATAAGGATAGTATTTTACACTTTCAGGAAGTGATGGTGGCCAATAACACAGGCGATAAAGTTACGCTAACCTCCGGAGTAGATTCAGGGCAGCGGGTTGCAATTTCAGTAGGCGAAAGCATTCTGGAAGGGCAAAAGGTGCGTATTGCGGAGTAACACTTTTTTTTACCGCAAAGGCGCAAAGGAATACAAAGAATCAAATAGAAAAATGAAATTCAAAGATTATATTTTAAGGGTTGTCCTTCTGCTTGCAATTGGCATACCTGTCTCAACCCCTGCTCAGGATACCACCCAGGTTCTGGGATTGGAAGATTGCATTCGTATCGGGCTTGACCAAAGCACACAGATTTTGCTAAGTAAGGATTCATTACAAGTAACCGGTGCCGCTTTAATGGGTACCTACGGTAGCTTTTTGCCCAACCTGGCGTTAAATGGCAATTACGCCTATACCGGTGGTAAAAACCTGCTTACCACAACGGTTCCAACCCTGGTCAGTTCCACTGGCAGCGGTATGAATTACCAGCTAACCAGTACCATCAACATCTTTAACGGTCTTGCCGATTACTCCGCGCTAAAGGCAGCTACTTTATCCAAATCAGCTTCTCAATTTAATTTAGACCGCTCCAAACAAGCCATTGCTTTTGACATAACCCAGTCGTTTTTGCAGGTGATATTGGACAGGCAGGTTGTAAAATTCGGAACGCAGAACCTGGAAGCTTCAACTAAACGCGAGGCACAATTGCAGGAACTTACTACAGTAGGCCGTAACGCATTATCAGACCTTTACCAGCAACAAGCCGAAACCAGCAGCGATAAATTATTCCTGATACAATCTGAGCAAAAACTTAAAAATGATATCATCCTGCTATTGCGCAAAATAAAAATAACAGCTACCGAAAAATACAGTATTGGTGATATTGCCACCGATACACTACCGCTGGGCGCAGAATACCAAAATGTGCAGGACCTGATCAGCAAAGCCATACAACAAAGGCCCGATGTAAAATCATCAGACCTCAGCCTCAAAATTACCGATTGGCAAGTTAAGGAGTTCAAAAGTGGTTACCTGCCAAAATTGAATTTGGAAGGCGGTATGGTTTCAAACGGCGGATATTTAAACTCTCTTTACATTAATGGAAATGATGCATTGATTCCACAAGAGCCGGCAGGTAAAGCATTGTTCGGACAGGTATATGGCGAAATAGCCCTCAATTTATCATGGAATATATTTGACCGTTTTTATACCAAAACCAATGTGGCCATTGCCCGTATTTACCAGCATCGGGCAGCTGTTATCAGGGACGACCTCGGTGTTCAGATTTCGGCAGACATAAAACAAGCCTATAACGATTACCTCGCAGCCCTTCAGCAAATTGAAACTTCAAAACACGGCCTCTTCGCCGCTCAACAAGCCTTTGACGTACTGAAAGGAAAATACGATGTGGGCCAGGCTACTTTTGTAGAGCTCTCCAACGCCCAAATAGTTTTGCTGCAGGCAGAAGTAAACAAAGCGCAGGCCGATATAAGCCTGATGCTGCAAAAGAAAATTATTGACTATTACATTGGGAAGTAGGTCTTCATCGCGGAGCGATGGCATATTTATAGAACCTGTTTAATAAACACAAAACCCGATGCCAGCGGCATCGCATAATGCGTTTACTTCATGTGCCATAGCCCTATGCGACACCTCTGGCATCGACGGTTTTAATAGGAATCGATTAGCTATAAATATGAGATGTCTCTGGCATCCAAATTCAACGGCACAGAAATTTTACCCGAAGAATATTGTAAAACAATCCTTTCTTTCTAATTTTAAGTACATGGTATAGCTCCTGGCTCCCCCTTCAAGTGCTGCCATATCTCAAAAAGATGTATAAACATCAGATTTTTTGTAACAAAGCATATAACATCAACGTATACCTTGTAGAAATAAAGGCAAAAAATAAGGTTTACAAACGGTGAGATATTTATTTGAACAATCAAAATCAGCAAATTATGAGAAAGACAGTTACTCTTGGCC
>CAISWS010000434.1 GCA_903889265.1 uncultured Bacteroidota bacterium | reverse complement strand
GGAAACAAAACATTGTTCAATATCAACCGGTAACCCGGAGAGTTGGGATGAAGGTCGAGATTGGTTGGCGGGTCGCCTACCAGGTGCTGATAATCCTCGGGATCGTGGCCACCATAAAAAGTCCAGAGGCCTTTACCGTATTCGCCATGGATGTAACGGGCTTCGCCGGCAGATTTATTTTCGCCCATTATCAGGGTGCTGGTTTTAATATACTTTTTATTAAACGCCGTTGTTTGTCCCATAAAACCCTTAATGGTGCGGGTATGGTCCTGGCATAACATAGTAGGCACAGGGTCCCATTTTGCGCTAAACTCAAACAGGCTGAAGTAATCAAGATCTTTAGGTACCTGCCGGGTTTGGGATACGTCTATGTCGCTTTTGGCGTATTCGTAGGGATTAGTCTTTATATGGAAGTTCTCAAAAGCAAAACACTGGGTATAATCTAATTTTGATTGCGCCTGCGGGTCTTGCGGGTCGTGATCGTACATTACATCACAAATATCCGTATTCTCAGCAGCCAGGGCAATATCGTACGAATCCGGCGCACTGCACATGGCAAACATAAAGCCGCCGCCAAAAACAAAATCGCGGATACGGTGGGCAACTTCAAGTTTCATTTTAGACACTTTAGTAAAGCCCCGGCGTTTAGCACGGGCTTCCTGGTCAGCCACATCTTCCTGGTACCAGGCGGCGTTGGCATACGCCCCATAAAATTTCCCGTATTGGCCGGTAAAATCCTCGTGGTGTAAATGCAGCCAGTCGTATTGTATCAGCTTCCCGTCCAATACTTCATCATCATATACCATATCGTACGGTATTTCGGCGTAAGAGAGCACCAAGGTTACCGCATCATCCCAGGGCTTTTTTGTTTTGGGTGTGTAAACCGCAATTTTGGGTGCCTTCTCCAGCTTCATTACATCCATGTTGGTTTCAGGATTGGCAATGTCGGTTAATATGGCGTTGTATTGGCCATCAGCCAGCACCTCATAACTTACCCCCCTTATTTTACATTCGCTCTCCAAGCCGCTGGCCATAGGCATAGCAAAACTTCCGCCGCGGTAGTTAAGCAGCCAGTCAACCTTCAAACCTTGTTTAAGCACGTAATAAGCAATGCCATAAGCTTTCAGGTGATTGCTCTGGCTTTGATCCATGGGTATTAGTATTTCAGATGCCGAGACTGAAACAGTAATAATCGCCAATAAAAGTGCCGGAATTATTTTTTTAAACATCGTCAATCACTTTGAATAGAAACAACCTGAATTTAAGCAAAGTTCGCAGAAAAACCGGTCTTTTTATTCTGATTTGGCTTGGGATTGTAAACAATTAACTTTTGGATGAGATACCAGAAGCAAGAGCTTAGAAACAAGACTTTACAATTCAGCCTAGCTTGCCTTTCTTAACTGCCGTTTTTGGGTAAGTTTAATCTCTTTTACTTCACGCAGTTCGCGCATGATAATCTTACTTATCTCTTTTGCCCGGTTTACGACCATAAAATGCGAACCGCCTTTTATCCAATTGGCCTTTTTTACATAAAAGCTGGGGAATATGCGGTCAGCGGTGCCGTGGATATGAATTAAGTTATCGGGGGCTTCATCATTATGCCAATGAATTACCTGGTCAACAGCCCATTCGTTAAACTCTATATTAACTTCCTGAATCATGGATTCAACAAGCTCCCATTCCTCTTCACTTAGTTTTCCTAATAGCCAATTTAGCCAAAACCTGAACTGAAGCACCAGCTTACCAGGTAATAACCGGTGGAATTTTAATGAATTAAGGAACATGAGTTTAAGTGGACGCTCATGGTGGGTTTTGATGCTGGAGATTAATACAATTTTATAAGGTTCTACAAGTTTGGCAAGCTCAATGGCTACTATGCCACCAAAAGAAAGCCCCATAAAAATGGGCTGGGTATCGGTTTTTATCTGAGGGACTAACTTCTTAACATAACTCTGCAGCGATTCATTCTTTTTATGCTTAGGCCATTTAATATGGACAATTTCATAGCCGGGTAATTCAAGATTCATAAAAACCTTATCGTTGGCACCCACCCCGGGAATTAAATAAATAGTTTTACTCATAACCGCTGTAATTCGTTCACAAATTTCATTCTCTTTACCGCTTACAATCTTACTTTTACATGGCAGAATCTGTGCCACATATTTTATTCGTTTATGAATATGGTGGTTTCAATTCAATCAACAAAGTTTATTTTCAACAATGGCCAAACAAACTGTAACCAAAAAACCGCACAAGGCGCTGACCTTTACACCAGCTTCCAAAACATTTATACGGGCTTTTATGGCTCCGTTTAAGTTCTATTTCAGTCCCCAATTTTACGGACTGGACGAACTGGATGTTTCGAAACCGGCCATGTATGTATCCAACCACACCATCTTAGGCATTCTGGATGGCTTTCCGTTTGCCTCTGAGTTATACCTGCGCAAAGGCATAATGCTTCGTGCCCTGGCCGATAGCACACACTTTAAGGTGCCGGTTTGGCGGGAGGTTCTTGCGCAAAATTTTGGGGTTGTAGAAGCCTCCAGAAGAAACTGCGGAACTTTAATGAAGCAGGGCGAAAGTTTGGCTGTATACCCCGGTGGGGCACGCGAAATATGTAAGAAGCGGGGTGAAGAATATGTATTGAAATGGGCAGACCGGAAAGGTTTTGTGCGCATGGCCATGGAATATGGCTACGACATTATACCGGTTGCCGCAGTAGGTGCCGAAGAGGCATTTACTATTATTAAGGATGCAGATGATATTCTGAATTCGCCTTTTGGTAAGTTTTTGAAATTTATTGGGGTAGCCGAGCATTACTTTAAAAACGGAGAGTTAATGCCGCCGGTGGTACGTGGAGTGGGCAATACCATTATACCTCGCCCTGCAAAACTTTATTTCAGCTTTGGTAAACGTATATCCACTGCCAAACTGAAAGCAAAATTTGAGGACCCTGAAACGCAGGACCTGGTTAAAAAGAAAGTAGAAGATTCTTTGCACAAACAATTTAAGGAGCTGTTTGAAATACGCGACCATGATACCGACCGCAGTAAATGGAGAAGGCTGCTGAACATGAAGAAGCCGGTGCTGGTGAAAAAAGGCAAATAG
>CAISWS010000433.1 GCA_903889265.1 uncultured Bacteroidota bacterium | reverse complement strand
GAACAACCTGAGGATGTATTGGAATTACATATTTACAAGGGAGAGGAACCCAATACTTTCGTTTATTACGAAGACGATGGAACAAGTAACGAGCACGAAAAAGGCGTTTACTTTAAACGCAATATATCCTATCAACCCGAACAGAAAACCATTAACCTTTCAAAGAAGGAAGGCCGTGCGGATTCCAAATTCAAAACCATAAAACTTTACCTGCATCACTTCAGCAGAACTTTGAAGTTGAAAATAAATAACGCCCCTGCCAGAGTTTCTTCCGAAGATTATCAATTCATTGCACCGGTATCTTCATTCGATCCGTTTTATACTGCAAGCAGTGAAGACATGGTTGAGAAAAATGTTCCGTTCACTACTATCGAAAATGCCCATCATGAAATTAAGATTAGCTGGTAAACAAAATTTCTATCCATCGTTGGCATTATTTCTGTTCATAGTTTTTGTAGTATCCTGCTTTCAGAAGGCGAATGCTCAATCCACGCAGGTACCAAACTTAATAGCACCGGTTCAACTTAATATTGATACCACCATCCTTAACCTCAATGATTTTTTTATTGACCCGTCAAAAATCGATTCCATTACTTTTTCAAACAATTACAAAGGGCATTGGAATAAAGATGAGTTTACGGTACAAATAGTTGCCGGCAATAAGCTGCCCGCACTGACTGAACTGACTTTATGGAGTAGCTCCGTACCTTATGCCGTGCTGCTTAAAAGGTCGCAAAAAAAAGTGTACGAGTTTACCTACAATCCTCGTGGCAAAACATATCAGAGTGTGCAGCTGGCTGGCGAAATGAATGACTGGACACCGAAGAAAAACAATTTTAAGCCTGATGGAAATATCTGGAAAGCTCAGGTTGAATTAAATCCGGGCGTATACCAATACCAACTGGTGCTTGATGGTAAGTGGCAATTGGACCCTGCCAATAAAGACTCCGCAGATAACAATAACGGCGGCTTTAATTCAATTTTTAAAGCAGGTACAGGTTCAGATAAAAAAGTAGTTTTAACAACGCTGCAAGTAACCAAAAAAGGGTTTACTTTTTCTGCCGAAAACAATTACAAAGAAGTTTTCGCCTATTGGCAGAATTACCGGATTCCTGTTTCATCAACCAACGATGGCTCGCGAAACGACATGGAGGTTCGCTCAGAAATGCTTCCTTGGGAATCGACAACAATGAAAAAGTCGTTTATCCGTGTATACGCTTATAACGATGCCGGGATAGCCAACGACTTATTGATTCCGCTCGCTAACGGTGAAATAATTACCGATGCCAAACAACTTGACCGAAGCGATGAACATGCCATGAGCATTTACTCAATTCTAGTAGACCGGTTTTACGATGGTGATTCAAGCAACGACCAACCGGTTGTATTCAAAGACTTAAAACCAAAAGCAAATTATTTCGGTGGCGATTTAGCCGGTATTACGGACAAGCTGAAGGCCGGGTATTTTGATTCGTTGCACATCAATACACTTTGGATATCTCCTATTCTTCAAAACCCCGAAGGCGCTTACAGGGAGTTTCCTGAACCGCATGACTGGTATTCAGGCTACCACGGCTACTGGCCT
>CAISWS010000432.1 GCA_903889265.1 uncultured Bacteroidota bacterium | reverse complement strand
CCAAATCCCTAACAAAAAACTTAATAAGACTGATAAGTTAATTTTCCGTTTTTTTCTACGTGTTCATTTTTTTCTTATATTAGCTTCTGAACAGTAACCAAACCCTTTAAATATTAACAGAAACGCCGGAAATTTGGATGGGTGAAGCCAAGGGGGCTCCGTGACGCGCTGTATGCTATTTAAACTAATAACAGGTAAAGCCTTGAATAACCATGTAAAAGCCTGTTGTTTAATAAATCAACTCGAAATCATAGTTATATAATAGGGTAAAACTATGGAAATTTCTAACAGCTTTCAGATAAAGATATACCCATATTTTATTTGTTACAACAAATGAAAAGAATGGTGAAACACATGCCATGTGTGCATCCCAAAAGTGTCGCATTTGGAACAGCCCCCCCCTCCGTCCCCTTCCATCCATTTCCCGCCCAAAACCGCGGGATGAAACAAAAAGGGGTAACCAAAGCCAAATGCAAATACAAGTTTAGCCGTTTTGTCAGGTTGGGTGTTTGCCTTGGTATTCGAGGAAGGAAGGGGTTGGGTGCTGCGCGATAAAAGTGGAATTTTCATTGTTGCTACAATTTGGCAGGCGGCCGCACATCCATTTGTGAAGGCGGGTTTGGCAAATGGAAGGAATTTTGGTAGTTTGCAGAAGACGTATGTGAGTTATGGGATGCAGAATTTGTTTAACAAACATTGATACTACACAGATTGAGCTGCTATGTTTAGTAAGAAGCCGCCATACTTAATTAACATACCGCAGCCATGCCACGAGAACTGGCAAGGTATGGCAGCTGCTGACAAAGGCAGGTTTTGCCAGGCGTGTAGTACTGTGGTTAAGGATTTTACAGGGTTAAGTGATGCGGAAATTATAAGCGAATTACGGCGTGCTAATGGTAAACTTTGTGGCCGTTTTTTGGAAACCCAGTTAAACCGCGAATTGAAGGCTAAAAGTTTTGTGCTGACCATTCCGCGGCCAGGTTTATTAAGCAGGATTGCGGCTTCGGCCCTGTTGTTTAATTTTTTTGTAAACCAGGTTTCGGCACATCAGAAAAGCACACCGGCGGCCCAGCATATTAGCGCTAATGGCACTACTGCAAAAGGTAATTCAGATACTACCCATATCATTATAAAGGGAAAGCTATTGAACTACCATAATAACCTGCCGCTGAAAAACCTTGAAGTTGAAATTAAAGGAACCGGGTATAAGTGCGTAACGGATATTTACGGGCGTTTTAAATTTCAGTTGCCTGATAATTTTAAAGCTACAGAAGTAGTTGTTACACCGGCTGCTTCAGCAGTTGAATTTCTGGATACTTCGGCATCGTTTATACCGGATGAAAAAGTTATGGTTGATACTTTTCCGTTTAAGCGGAGTGTGAATTTGTACAGGTATCCGTTGGAGGCGATCCCGGTTAGTATATACATAACTTCTTCTTCAAGGCTTTACAAAGGGCAAGTGGTGGTCGCACAGCCGGTGGATGTAGCTATTGTAGATCCCTTAACCGCATTGCCATCACCAGTTATGCCAGGTAAAAAGGAAGGCACATTGCAGAGATTACGGAACTTTTTAAGAAGAAAAAAGAATGGTGCATGAACAGGTTACTGGCTATTATTTTTTTACTCCTCGTTGTTCTCAGTATTGCAGGGCAAAGCCCTGGCGCTGCACAAAAAAGTGATAGCCATTTAATCAGCCGTTTAACAGCTAAGGCCGAATTTCCCGGAGGGTACCCTGAGTTGATGAAGTTTTTGCAAAAGAATATTCAGTACCCCCAAATGGAACGGGATAACGATATTATGGGAAAGGTTGTGGTGCGGTTTGTGGTTGATACAACCGGTAAGGCAACTTACCCCGAAGTAATAAGGCATGTTTCACCGGGTTTGGATAAAGAGGCCGTTAGGGTTGTTAGGTTGTTGCCCAAATTTACACCTGCTAGGTATTATAAAAAAACGGTGCCGGTATATTATGTGGTTGATGTTAACTTCAGGATACAGTAGAGTTCTTCGGATAATACCAAAATACAGGTATCGAACGGAGAAAATCCAGTGTAAACATCCGGGATACAAAATTATTTTGACCATTTGGTGATTTTCCGAAGTGGTCTGGCGAAGGGTTTAATGAATTGTTATAATAATAAATGTGATAATTATTTATTATTAGTGTGTTTACACTTTTCCGGGATGCAAAAAATGTAAACAGGCAATTAGCTGATAGATACTTAGTTACAAAGCAGAGATTTTGAAAAGTGTAAACACCCCGGGTTTTGGCAAAACATATAAGTGCTATCGGTTATGCTCTTTTCTAAAAAACACAAAGCCGTTTTTGCGGTATAGTTCTACCGCACCCGGATAGCTGGTTTTAACTTCATCAACCCTGTTTACCTTAGTTACTATGTATTTTACTTTATCGGTGTCGTTGGGTGCTGGTATGGGTTTGGCGGCGTAGAAGAAGTGGGCATAGCTTTTAAAGCCCACTGTTTCAACTACACAAGGCTCATATTTTTTTGTTTCCAGAAACTCTATCATAGCGCGTTGTGAGTAGGTTTCAACACGGGGCACTATAAATATCATTACCGTATTAATAAACAACGCACTACTGATGATGATGAGGTAAGTTCCCCAGCGGATACTCTTCATGCTTATCATTATAATGCCAATAGTGATTGCGGCAAGCCAGCCAATGCCAAAGCGGATATCGTTATTGCTCCAGTAAACTTTAGCGTTGAGGCATTCTTTGGCAAAATCATCTTTTACGTAATATATAATCAGGTCAGGGTGTTGTATCAGAAATATACCCCCGGTAAGTGCAGTAACAATAATAAGGCAAATGGAAAACAGGGGCAGTGTTTGGCGCCAGGTCCAGCGCATTTTTCCGTCCAGCAAATAATTGAGGTAATACGCAGCCAGAAACGTTAAAGGGAAGTAGCACAATGATGAGTAGTGCACAATTTTTGTTTGCACCACTGAAAAAACAATCAGTACTACTAACAGCAGGTAAATCATCCAGCGCTTAAAAAAGCGCTGGTCGGTATCGTCGTGTTCGTTTTTTTTGAAGGAATCGGCAATCAGCGCTGATGCAGGGAATACGCCGAAAAGCAGAATTACCCAATGGTAATAGAAAGGGCCGCCGTGGCCGGCATCTTCGGTGCTAAAAAGGCGTATCTGATATTTGATAAACTCCGAAACAAAGGTGAAACCACTTTGGCGGCTCTCCATGCTTAGCCATAAAATAACAATGATGGCAATAACAATCCACCAGCTAAGCATGTCCATAATGCCCAGGCGCAGCTTGCCGCGGTTAACCACAAAATAAGTGGTACCGGTTAGTACTACCAGCAAAATTGCTACCGGTCCTTTTGTAAGCGTTGCCAGTGCAATAAACAGGGCCGATAAAAACAAATGCCAGCGTTGGTTGCTGCTGCGCTCGCGCGGGTTTTCAAAATCATTGTGCAGGGTTACTTTGTATAAAAAGTAAACGCCCAGGAAGATGAAGAGGTTAAACACCGGGTCTATTATGCCGGATTTGAAATATATCTGCGGTAGTACTGAGCAGGCAAACATAAGTGCCCACAACACACCCAACTGCGATTTGAAAACAGCTCGGCCCACGTTAAAAACTACCAGCATAGTAACAATGCCGCAAATAGCATTGGGCAGGCGGGCAGCGTATTCACTCACACCAAAATAGTGCATAGAAAGGGCCTGTAGCCAGATAAACAGCGGGGGCTTTTCGTAAAATGGCTGAAAGTCTATTTGAACAATGTGGTAGTTATGTGTAAGCAGCATTTCGCGTGCGCTTTCGGCAAAGTTTATTTCATCCCAGTCAAAAAGGTGCACCTGCCCCAGGAAGGGTAAAAACAGAAGTGCGCCTATAACCAATAAAAAGAATTGGGTAGGAAATTGCTGAATCTGTTTAAGTGTTCTTTCTATCATTTCGGCAAATTATTTCGCACGGAATTTAATAGCCGGGGAATACAAACTCACCCCGTCCTTCGGACACCCCTCTCTTTGAAAAAAAGAGAAGGGAACAGCCTAGTTCCACAGCGCCTTATCTTTCCACTTAATGTTTTGGTAGAAAGACGACTGAGCGAATGTAAGGTAAAAAGCGGCAGTGACGCAAACCCCTATCAGCGAACCGGCGTAAACATCGTGAAAAAAATGTTCAAGCAGGTAAACCCGTGATATACCCACCAGTAATGCCAGTGTAAAAAACACCGGTGCCCACTTTTTATCTTTTACTAAAATACTCATCATAAAAAACAAAGCAAATGCTGAGGAGGTGTGCCCGGAGGGAAAACTATGATAACGGTATATTTCAACCCCCTGTACAAAATTAAGCTGCTGTTTACCCTCAAAAAATACAGCGGGGCGCACATAGTCAGGAAAGGCAAGGCCTTTGAGCAAGCCGGTTACTGCAAAAACCAGCAGGGCATTAATGCCAAGTAATAACCCTTTGCCATAACTGAAACGCACCGCAACAATTACAATAAAAAACAACAAAGGAGCCTCGGCCAGTCTTGTAATGTACTTAAAAAGCTGGTCACCATACGGGGTGTGAAACTGGTTAAACATAAGGATTTCATCGCCCTTTTCATATCTGGCAATCAGTATTGCGCCAACTACCAGAAATAGCAGATAGAGTGATAAAAAGATAATGTTATTGCGAAGAAAGTTTTTCAAGCTTTTTTTAAACTGGGTTGAAAATACCGGTGAAACAAATTACGGTAATACTCAGTACTGTAAATTTTAGAATCGGCACTGGCCTTTAAGGTTAAAAAAAGGCCAACCGGGGTTAACACAAAAGTTGATAACCACATACCGCTGAAAGAAGTAAGCACATCGTTTTCGCAAAGCTTTTCGCCGGTTAGCGAAGTTATGTGGTAGATAATAAAAAAGATAACGCTATAAAATAATGGCCAGCCCAAACCGCCCCTGCGGATAATAGAGCCCAGCGGCGCGCCAATAAAGAAAAGCACCAGGCAGGCAATAGAGAGCGTAAACTTGCGGTAAACTTCTACCATGTGCGTAACCATATCATGGTCTTTAAAATCGAGCTGCTTGGTGGTTACATCGGCATAGTTTTTAATGTTGCGGGCATTGTTCATGGCCACTTCCATTATCTGAATTTTTTTGGTGCGGGGGTATTCATTTAGCAACTCGCCGGCGTTAGCAAATTTAACCGGTTTAACGGCATCTTCTTTTTTAAGGGTATCAATACCGTATTTCTGCATGTTCAGGTAAGGCTTGGCATAACCCATTAAACCT
>CAISWS010000431.1 GCA_903889265.1 uncultured Bacteroidota bacterium | reverse complement strand
GGCGAATCGCCAATAATTTCACGCGTTTTTCCTGCCTTTCTTTTCAGCACCTTGGTTTCCGTAACCAGTGTTGATTTTTCAAGTGCATTGCGCACGGTTATCAAAAGGCGGTTTAAATCAGGTGGCTTGCTGATAAAATCATAGGCCCCTTTTTTCACGGCCTCAACAGCATTTTCAACGCTGCCGTGGCCTGATATCATTATAATCGGAGTACCTGCATCTGTGCCCGCTAATTTTTCAAGCACTTCCATGCCATCCATTTTAGGCATTTTAATGTCCAGCAGGGCGCAGTCATAAGCGCCGTCTTTCAGCATTTCAAAAGCCTTGGCGCCGTCTTCGGCTTCATCTACTTTATACCCTTCGTATTCAAGTATCTCACGCAGGGTTTTGCGGATGCTTTTTTCGTCGTCTGCTACAAGAACGTTTGGCATAAGCTAAAATGTTTTTCGGCCACGGGGCCGGGTTTATGGATTGTGTGTGTCTTCAAAAAAAAGCTGCCTGCCTGTAAGCCGGATTCTGTTTCCTGCAAACCCGTTACCGGTGTTGCAGGACATCTATCATTTATCTGCGATACCGGTTGCCCGGCACCTGTTACGCTCAACCCCTCTGCCTTGCCCTGCCGAAGCCGGGCCATCGCGCGAGCAGCGCTTTAGGACAGATATACGTGGGCTTTCAATCCGCAAGGTTTGCCCCAATCTCAACTTCCATTGAGAAACCGTGAGCTCTTACCTCACTTTTTCACCCTTACCCTACCGGCTTTAAAGTCCCTTTCGGGGATTTAAGGGCCGGGCTGGCGGTTATTTTCTGTGGCACTGTCTCGCTCTGTTAATTCCTTAACAAATGTCCCGAAGTTATCGGGATACGGTGCTCTGTATTGTCCGGACTTTCCTTCCCTCATTAAATGAAGAACGATAGAACAGCATGCAGCCGTAGGCGAAAATATACGTTTAATTTTATGGACGCACTATTTTTTTGACACTTTAGGAGATTGTGGAAATTTGGGGAATAATTGTGGATAGCCAAAGAGAGAACCAAGATCTTAGAAGCAAGAAAAATCTTAGCGCTTGAAGTTGTTTAACTTAAATAGGCACCTGTTAAAACCAAGCACAACAAAAATAAAATCCTTTATGGCCTTTGTATTGGCATTTCCCTTTGTGCACTTTGTGTTAAACTACATTTGAATTTAATTTTAAGCCGCTTGGCCGGGGCACGCCCGGATAAAATGTAAGAGTTTATCTCATCAGCGTAATTGTGCCTGTTCTTATACCATCACTGTGGCCATCCGTAAATACCAGTTTCATCTCGTATACAAACACACCGGACAACTGAATCACACCTTTGTAGGTTCCATCCCAGCCAAAATTTGCATCGTTACTTTCAAACACAATTTCTCCAATGCGGTTAAAAATCCTCACGTTGAAATACTCTAATGCACTCAGGTTTCCGAATATCTTAAATTCATCATTTTTACCATCGCCATTAGGGGTAAAAACGTTGGGAACAAACAGGGCATAGTCTGGTATAACTGTAACAGTAACCGTATCGGTAGCAACGCAACCAGAATCGTTCTTTACTTCAATATAGTAAAGTGTAGTAGCATTGGGTTGAGCCACAGGTGCCACGCAATCAATGCAGTTAAGGCCAAATGATGGGCTCCAGAAGTTTACATAATTGCCTGCATTACCGGTAATGCTATAACCAAGGGTGGTGCTTTCGCCAAGCTTTATAGTGGCGGCAGCTGAAGCCTGAACTGAAAAGTCATAAATGTAAGCCAATGCAAAGTTTGCACCGGCAGTACAGCCATTGGCATCGGTAACGGTTAATGAATAATTGCCCGGGCCTATACCATTTAAACTTTCACTTACCGAGCTATCGGACCAAAAATACCGATATGGCAAAACACCGCCGGTGTCGCTGATTGAAATATTTCCATTATTACCAAAGGTAGGACACGTAGGGTTGGTTACTGCTGATGTAAGCTGAAGCGCAGTTGGTTCAGTAATGGCAGCACTGGCCGAAGCCGAACATCCCAGCGCATCAGTTACTATTACAGAATAACCTCCGGGTGCCAGGCCGCTAACGTTTTGAGTGGTGGCACTGGAACTCCATAAATAACCATAAGGTGTTTGCCCGCCCGCAGCAGTTAAATCAATTTTACCATCCGCTGCTCCGTTACAATCTATATTGGTTGGGCTAACCGAAGCGGTAATATAAGGATCAACAGCAACTGGTACCGAAGCTGTGGCAGAACAACTATTGGCATCAGTAACTGTAACATTATAGGTTGTTGCTACCATCGGGGCAATCGTTATTGTTGCTGCGCTTGCAGCATTACTCCATAAATAAATTGTTCCCCCGCTTGCAGTCAGCGCGGTACTATCACCCTCGCAAATCTGCGCAGTTGCAGGATTAATAGCTGCCGCAGGTAATGGGTTTACTGTTACTGTGCTTTTAGCACTGTCAACACAGGTATTCACATCAGTAGCCGTAACCGAATAGGTGGTTGTAACAGTTGGTGAAACAGTAATAGTATTTGTGGTGGAGGTATTGCTCCAAAGGTAGCCCACCCCACCACTGGCAGTAAGCGTGGTACTACCATTAAGGCAAATTTGCACAGTTGCCGGATTAATTGAAACCACCGGCGGGTTGTTAACCGTTACCACCGCTGATGCTGAAGCCGTGCACAAATTTGCATCAGTTGTTGTAACGACATATGTAGTTGTTGCAACCGGTGCAACTGTTATTGCAGCAGTTGTTTCGGCATCACTCCAGGCATAAGTTAAGCCACCGCTGGCAGTAAGCGTGGTACTAAAACCCAGGCAAATTTGCACCGCCGGGGGTGTAATAACTGCAACCGGCAAAGGATTTACAGTTACCGTACTTATGGCAGTAGCGGAACAGCCATGAATATCTGTAGCGGTAACTAAATAAGGGCTCGTGGTACTTGGCGAAACTGTTACCGCAGCTGTTGTCGCAGCATTGCTCCAAACATAAGCAACCCCACCAACACCGGTTAAGGTGGCACTGGTTCCCGCGCAAATCTGAATCTGTGGCGGGTTAATAGTTGCAGTCGGTAAGGGGTTTACAGTTACCGTGCTTGTGCCGGTAGCGGTACAGGTATTAGCATCCGTTCCGGTTACTGTGTAAGTAATGGTTGAAACGGGAGTAACTGTAATTGACGATGTTGTTTCTGCATCACTCCATACATAGCTAACCGCCCCGCCTGCTGTCAGGTTTGCCTGACCACCGATGCATATAGAAGGTGCAGCCGGATTAACCGGAATAACCGGAGTTGGATGTACCGTTACATTAACAGTAGTAGTGTCTCTGAATCCATATGTGTTATAAACAATAACCGAATAGTTGGTTGTACTACCCGGGCTTATTGTAATAGTATCTGTAGTTGCTCCGTTACTCCACAAATAACTGTAACCCGTCTCATTCACCCATATTTTAGTACTGGCTCCGGCGCAAATAACTGTGTCACCATTAATTTCAGGCGGGCATCCGTTAGCATATGTTGTGGTGCTATTGGCTACCAGCAAAAGGCCATAAGGATTCTGCTGCCCCCCGTTTGGCTGGTTCCAGACTAAAACATCGATGTAATTAGCGCCTGGCACCCAAGGGCCGGTTAAAGTCATATTTAATTGTGAACCTGCCGCAAACCCGCCCCCGCTGGTACCGGTACTGGTAGTATTAACAAATACATCTGCTATGGCATTATCTACATAACCTGAAAGGTACAGGGTATAAGCACCGGGGGCACTAATACTTTCCCCGTTACATGCAGGAGGCAAAACTACTGTAAGCCTGTAATCAATATAGCCCGCACTGGTATTTGTGGCGCAGGGATAGCTTGGATTGGTAATCCAGTTTCCGTTGTTTTCGGGCGGGGCCAGGGTAGTTGGGTCAACCCACGAACCTGGTGCGCAATTATTACTGATTAAAGCAGGGGTAAAAGTTAAACTTCCGGGGTTAGGGGGTGTATTATACCAGCCACTTACCTGCCATATAGGGTCAAGGCTGCCCTGAGCGCCCTGGCCGGTTGAAAGCAAAGCCGGATTTGGGAATGCTTGCGCCTCCACCTTTCCTGTAAACACAGCAGATAAAATAAAAACCACGGCGGATAAAAATCTCTTCATATTTAAATGGTTAGGGGGTATAACATGGGCAGCCGGTCGTGGAAATAGTTTTCACAGTAAACCATCATTTTTCATTGATCCAAGATGGTGTCAGTATCTCAGAGTAACCGAAAATACAACTTTTCCCTAAAAATACGGAAAACGGTGCTACGTAAAGAGTTAAGATTATCCTTGGTAGTTGCACGGGGTACGGTTCATGATTTGGCAAAACCTGGCTCAACTTAAATTAACTGACATAAAAAAGTCCTTGCTTATCGTGATACCGGTATAAAAAGGCATTTTTGCTTTCACAAGGAACTATGAATACCAACTGCCGCTTCAACCAACCCAAAAGATGAGTTTACGCTGGAAAATCGCACAGTGGTTCGAGTTACGATGGTGGCGGCAATACCTGCGGGGTAAAGACAAGGCCAGCTACCTTGCATGGAAAAAAAATTACTGGAACAAACTGCTGGGCAAAATTGCGGCTGAAGTAAAAATTGATGCATCAAAAACCATTATTGATATGGGCTGCGGACCTACAGGTATTTTTATTGCCCTGCCCGATAATAAAACAACAGCCATAGATCCTTTATTGGACAAATACGAAAAGCAAACCCATTTTTTTAAAAAGAGTGATTACCCTTCTGTGCGCTTCTTAAAATCACGATTGGAGGATTTCGAGGTTGATGGAATTAAATACGATGTAGTATTTTGTATGAATGCCATTAACCATGTGCATGATATTGAACGCGGTTTTGAAAAGCTAAAAGAAGCTTGTGGTGTTAGTGGAGTAATTGTGCTATCAATTGATGCCCACAACTATTCCTTTTTCAAATATTTATTCCGCCTGATACCCGGTGATATACTTCACCCTCATCAATACGACATCAGAGAATACACAGATTTTTCAGAAACAGGAGGCTGGAAAACCACCCTTACCCTTTTATTAAAACACGAATTCTTTTTCGACCACTATTTATTGGTAGTTAAAAAAGCTATGTAGGTGCTTAAGCAAGCAAGGTTTTCTTTACCCGGTCTAAAATAATTTCTACCCGCTCTTCTGATGATGCTTCGGCGTATATACGCAGCACGGGTTCAGTACCGCTTGCGCGTACCAGTACAGTTTCTTCATCCTGCAGGTAGAATTTATATCCATCCAGATCGTCAACTTTAGCTACGGGTATACCACCAAATTCTTTATAGACCCCGTTTTTGCAGTTTTCTATGATCTTCAGTTTTTGTTCTTCTTTCAGGTGCAGGTCGTTACGGTTATAGAAGAATTTGCCCACCAATTCATAAACCTCATCAATTAACTCCTGTAAAGTCTGTTCGTGCTTTATCAGATGCTCAATAATAACCAGTCCATCCCAGATACCATCGCGTTCAGGAATATGCCCGGCCACAGCTATGCCACCGCTCTCTTCTCCGCCAACCAAAACGCCGCCTTTTTCAATAATCTCGCAGATGTACTTAAATCCTATTTTGGTAACCTCAACCGGCAGGTTATAAATAGCGCACAGCTTTTTAATTTTATCTGATACCGAAAATGCAATCACTACCTTTCCACTCTGCTCTTTGTATTTATGAAGTATATGAATCAGGATAAGGATAATATGGTGTGCGTCAATAAACTTTCCCGCGCCATTATATAAACCTATTCTGTCGGCATCGCCGTCGGTGGCAAAGCCGAGGTCAACATGCTTCATTTCTTTTAAATAGTTTTCAAGTTCCTTCAGGTTTTTAGCAATAGGCTCCGGTGCCTGGCCATGAAACGAAGGATTATACTCACAATGCAGAAAATCAGCATGCGGCATTATGCGCGGAAAAATATTCTGGCCTGCCCCATACATGGCATCGTAGGCAACCACCATCTCCGATGATTCATTCAACGCTTCCAGGTCAAAGTAGTTGGATACATGGGCAAAATACAAGGTCTCCAGGTCAACAAATTCCAAAAGCCCTTTTTGTTCCCATTCCTCCAGCGAAAGATCTTCAACTACACAGCTATCCGGAATCAGTGCCTCCACTTCACTCACATATTTCTGAATCAGCGGTCCGCCATTTTTTGATTTTAACTTGTATCCGTTATAAGATGGAGGGTTATGGCTTGCTGTAATAATTACTCCCACCTCGCAACCCAGGTCGCGGGCCGCCAGTGATATCATTGGAGTAGTAACAAAATGCTTATCAAAAAAAACCTTTATGCCATTGCTGCAAAAAACATTAATAGCAGCCTCACAAAATAGGTAACCTCCAAAACGGCAGTCGTAACCCAAAACAATTTTTGCATCAGCATCCTGCTTTTTAGTCCAATCGGCAGTTGCTTTGGCTACACGCTTTACATTATCAACTGTAAAATCTTTTGCAATGATGGCCCTCCATCCGTCGGTTCCGAATTTGATTTTGTTCATTTCTGAATTTTATGCGGTAAATCTATAAAAAAATGCGACCTCATCCCTTCCGGTGCAAGAGAGCGTTTAAAAGCCCTCCATATCTTTCGGAAATAAGTACATCCGGCCTTATACGGAAGATTTAGGATGAGGTTGGCATTTTTCTTTTCATTAACTTTACAATCTTTCAAATGAAGGTTTATATGACAACTTCATAGGGCGGCTTAGGGACGTAGAAAGAAAAATTTGAGTAATAAATGGACCAGACAGATACTTACAGACATAAAGGATTGCGCAAGGAATTGGCGCTGCAATTAAAAGATAAAGGGATTACGGATAAAAACGTGTTAAGTGCTATTGAAACTGTTCCCCGCCACTTATTTTTTGGCCACGATTCCATTTTTTTTGAGACCCATGCTTATGAAGATAAGGCATTCCCTATTGGCGAAGGACAAACTATTTCACAGCCCTATACAGTAGCCTTTCAGTCGGAAGCTTTACAGATAAACCCCAAAAACAAGGTTTTGGAAATTGGCACCGGTAGCGGTTACCAGGCAGCAGTATTGGCAACCATGGGCGCTAAAGTATACAGCATTGAACGCCACCGTAAACTTTTTGAGCGCACCAAGCCATTATTAGAGCAATTGGGCTACACCCATATAAAATGTTTTTTTGGCGATGGCTTTGAAGGGGTTCCATCCTATGCACCCTACGATAAAATTATTATTACAGCCGCAGTACCGGAGTTGCCTAAGAAACTATTACCGCAATTAGCCATCGGCGGCAAAATGGTTTTACCTTTCGGTAACGAATCTGACTGCACCATGTTGCGCATTACAAAACAGGCTGAAGGACAGTATAGCGAGGAGGTTTTAACCGCCAAAGCTTTTGCCTTTGTGCCTATGTTGAAAGGGAAGGTGTTTTAGGCTTTTAGCCATGTGCGCAGATTTTACAGCTTTTTTCAAAGCTGTAAAATCTAAAACCTTATTGACTTCTGTTTATAGGACCGCACGAAAAATGCTTATGAGTATGTGGCTTTGAAAAAGCTGCCTTTAGGGATTCAAGTCGTTCATTTACTCCTTCAAAACAATGCACTTCACTTCCGTATTGGCATAATAACCTTCCATCGTTGCGGAACTTATCATTTCCATCAAGCTGGTTCTTTTTATCATCTTCAGTCTTCTGGCTTTCCGCCTGTCCTTTAAATGAGGTAGCAAAATCATATCCTAAATTTATTTTAGAACTGATAAGTGTCCTAACCTTTGTTTTCCTTGTTATTTTCGGCAGATATTCCTTAAATTGAATTTGCCTTCCGAAGCACTGATGGTTTTTTACCCAAAGTATTATCCCCCAATCAAGGTCAGGATTATAACGTAGGTCACCCTGTGCATTATAATGCATATAACATATTACCGTATCAATGTGTCGTTTGCTTAATGCTTCTTTTATTATTTTGAACGGATTTCTTTTCGGTTGCACAAAAACATCTGCACAACCTGGTTCTTTTACCATAGTCCCAAACGGATAAACCTGTGCCTGGGCAACAAAAACTGCCAATAGCAGAACAACCGATATGACCGATTTTCGGAGCATTTAAAACCGTCTTTTAATCCACTACTTATATTTCTTCATCGCCCTATCCATCTCCCGCTGGGTATCTTTATCCTTAATACTCTCGCGCTTATCAAACTTCTTTTTACCACGGCCTAAGCCCACTTCAACTTTGGCAAAACCACGGTCGTTAATAAACAGGCGGAGTGGTATAACGCTCAAACCTTTTTCGCGGATTTTGGCATCAATACGGCTCAACTCTTTTTTAGTAAGCAACAGTTTACGTAGGCTATCGGGCACATGGTTAGCATAAGCGCCATGGCTGTATTCAGGTATATTCATGTTCCTGATAAACAATTCATCATTTCGCATAAAACAAAACGCCTCGCTGATGCTGCCACCGCCGTTGCGGATAGATTTTATTTCACTTCCCCTTAAAACAATGCCCGCTTCAAAACGGTCTGTTATCTCGAACTCGAACCCTGCCTTTTTATTCTGAATATTTATTTTCTTCTGGTCAATCATTGTTGCTTGTTTTCAATACTCCTCACCCTATCCTCTCCGAAGGAGAGGGTTCTATCGCTGTCCTCATATTTTTTCGCTACTTACCATAAAAGGGCAACTGCTCAAAGTCCTTCTCCCTCGGAGAAGGATTTAGGATGAGGATTGTATTCGCAAAGTTGCCGAAAATTTAAACAACCAGCACCGGGCATTTCGCGTTATGCCTTACTACCGAGATAGTTTCGCCAAAAACAAAGTCTTTTATGCCCTGGTGGCCGTGCTGTCCAATAACCAGTAATTGGGCATTTACTTTTTCGGCCAGGCGTGGTAATTCAGTCTTGGGGTCTCCGAACCCTAATCTTTCATGTACATGATAACCCTGCTCACGAAGCTTATTGCCGTACTGTTTTAACTGCACCCAGTCTTCATTAGTTTCATGGTCCTGTATTTCCTCACCTAATTGCCTTGCGCCGGCTGTTTCAACCACATGCAATAAGTAAAAATCCGTTGTTTTCTCTCCGTGCGCCACACCCTGAGTTATGGCCTTAATATCGCTTTTTGAAAAATCAATACAAATAGCTATGTGCTGGTAAGATATTCTGCTGATAATAGGAATATCCTCTGCCTTTCCGTGCGGCACATTCGTTTCTTCTTTTTTCTTCCAGCGCTGGCCAAGGATAGCGCACCACAAAATATAACCCAGCAATAAACCGGTAATGGATACCAGCGGAATTATAATGAAATTGAATATCCAGGTGTGGCCCGATAACTTTTGCTCCCAGTCGCCGAGTGTTTCGAAAACCAGCTTAAAGTTTAAACCAAGAATAATGGCGGCTGAAAGCCAGGCAAAAAATTTGACAGTTTTTGAAATCGCAAACTCTCCCATTTTCTTTTTATCGCTTACAAACTGTATTAAAGGTATAACAGCAAATCCCAGTTGCAGGCTTAAAATTACCTGCGACAGAATGAGCAATGCCCCTAGTTTATCCTCACCAAAAAACTGAATAACCAAAAGTGTGGGCGTAATGGCAAGTAACCGGGTAATTAATCTGCGCAGCCAGGGAGCAATGCGTAAATCGAGGTATCCTTCCATAACAATTTGGCCTGCCAGGGTACCGGTAATAGTTGAACTTTGCCCCGAAGCTATTAGTGCAATAGCAAATAAAATGGGCGCAATCTTCTGTCCCAGCAGTGGCGCAAGTAATTTATGCGCATCCTGAATTTCGGCCACGTTGTTATATCCGTTTTTGTAAAACACCGCTGCCGCCAAAACCAGGATTGAAACGTTAACCAAAAAAGCCAGGTTAAGCGCCACAGATGAATCGAGTAAATTAAATTTGATAGCCGTTTTAATTCCCTGAGCATCCTTGCTTCTCCGTCGGGTTTGTACCAGTGATGAGTGCAGATATAAATTATGCGGCATCACCGTTGCCCCTATAATACCAATGGCAATGTAAAGGGCACCACTATCTTTTAGCCCGGGTATAAAACCAAGCGCTATCTGCCCAACATCCGGCCGGGCAAAAACCAGTTCTACAAAAAAAGATGCACCAATTAATGCCACCAGCGATAGTATCAGCAACTCCATATATCTCATCCCCTTCCGCTGCAAATACAAAATTATCAGCGTGTCGAAAATGGCCAGCACCACACCCCAAACCAGGGGTAACCCAAAAAGTAAATTAAGTCCAATGGCCAGGCCGATAACTTCAGCAAGGTCGCAGGCCGCAATGGCAATTTCAGCTAATATCCAGAGAGAAATGTTTACAGCACGCGGGTAGGTTTCACGCGACGCCTGTGCAAGATCACGGCCCCTAACCACTCCCAATCTTGCGCTGAGGGTTTGCAGAAGGATAGCAATCAGGTTGCTCATAAGCAACACCCATATCAGCGAGTAGCCATATTTACTTCCACCGGCAATATCCGTTGCCCAGTTTCCCGGGTCCATATAACCAACCGCTACTAAAAACGCCGGGCCCGAAAAAAGCAAAAAGCGCCGCCAGCCACCTTTGGTTTTGGTGGTGTCAATGCTGTTGTGCACTTCCTCCAGCGATTCATGTGTTATTAACGGATTCATAATATTTGCAAGATGATAATTATTTTGCAAATCTAAAAATAATACTTAGGCTTACCTAATTATATTTTTAGCCTTGCATTGTGCTAATTCCCGCGTTTAGTCAGGTTTGCCAAATAATTCCCCTATTTTTGCAGCCATATGCCATTATCAACAACAGAGGAGAATTATCTTAAAGCCATTTTCTCAATCAATGGCGCAAACGACAACCGGGCAACCAATCAGTTGATTGCGGAAAAGCTGGGGGTTAACCCCGCTTCGGTTACCGACATGCTGCGAAAGCTGGATGAAAAACGCCTGATAGATTACAATCGTGCCGACGGGGCAAAGCTTACCAAAGAAGGTTTTAAACAGGCGGTTAAAACCGTTCGCAAGCACCGTCTTTGGGAAACTTTCTTAGTGAATAACATGAATTTTACGTGGGATGAGGTGCATGAAGTGGCTGAACAGCTTGAGCATATTCAGTCCGATAAATTAACGGACGAACTGGACAAGTTTTTAGGTTACCCTAAATTCGACCCGCACGGCGACCCGATACCTGATGCTAACGGCAAACTGGCAGTAGTTAAATCGAAGCCGTTACCTGAGGCCGGCGTTGCCCGCAAATTAAAGGTGGTAAGCGTAACCGATAACTCAACCGCCTTCCTTAAATATTTAGATAAGCAGGGCATCGCGTTAAACGACAGCCTGGTAATAAAAGAAGTGGTAGATTTTGACAAATCGCTTTTGGTAGAGCTGAAAGGAAGGAAAGAAGTTTTTTTGAGCAAAGAAGCAGCCGGGAAAATTTTAGTTGATTAAACCCGTTAATATGCGCCAGACTTGGGGGCTTATAATTTTCTTTAGCCTGACCCTGATAACCAGTTTTATGATGATGCCCGAAAAAAATTATCACATGCTATGCCTTGGCGATTCATACACCATAGGCGAATCCGTTACTGAACAGGAAAGATTTCCCATGCAAGCAGTTGAGTTGTTGAAGAAGGCAGGAATTAACTTTGACAAGCCCACCATTATTGCCAAAACCGGCTGGACCACCGATGAATTGGCCGCAGCAATAAAAGAAGCAAATTACACCGCACGTTCCGATAACGAATTTGTGACCCTGCTGATAGGTGTGAACAACCAATACCGCGACAGGGATGCCGAACAATACAGGAAAGAGTTTATTGAGTTATTGCAAACGGCTTTACATTTTGCAAGTGGAAAAGGGAATCATGTATTTGTAATATCCATTCCCGATTGGGGGGCTACCCCTTTTGCAGCTAACGACCGCAGAAGCCGCGAAGAAATTGGTAAAGCCATCGATATTTTTAATTCCATTAATAAGCAGGAGTCAGTAAAGGCGAACGTAAATTATATTGACATCACTCCCATTTCAAGGCAACTAAAAGAACATCCGGATTATGTGGCCGGAGATGGGCTTCATCCCTCGGGAAAAATGTATGCAGAGTGGGCTAAGTTATTGGCAGCAAAAATGGATGGGGTGATAAATAAATAATCCGTATGCCTTACTTCTGTACAGCAATTCAAATTCAATTCCTGTAAAATGAATACCGCCTTTGACTTAATACTTTTGTCGGCAGAACAGGATACGCCTGGCGAGTTAGAAAACCTCACTCAACTATTTCAAAGCGGCCTCACCACCTTTCATCTACGGAAACCTGATTGGAAGATTGAACAAACCGAAGATTTTTTAGCAGCCATCCCAAAGGAGTTTCTTAGCAAAATTGTGCTTCATTCTCACTTTGAACTTGCCAATAAATTTGCGATAAAAGGTATTCACCTGAACGAGGCTAATAAAAAACTGGCTCCTCAACTAAATGCAGAAACTATCATTTCAGCTTCCTTTCACAGCATCCGGGATATTAAAGAAAACACCTTTCTCTACAGATACATTTTCCTAAGTCCTATATTCGGAAGCATCAGCAAGCCCGGCTACCATTCAAAATTTGATTTAAAAACGTTAGTCGAAGAACTGAAACAGCTAAGGCTTGAAAAAACAAATTTGCCCGGTATAATTGCTCTGGGAGGCATAACCAGCGGGAACATTGGCAGCGTTAAGGAAACAGGTTTTGACGGAGCTGCTTTATTGGGAAGTATCTGGCAAAGTGCGAATCCGGTGAAAGCGTTTAAGGATATCCAATCTATTATCGGAGTTTAAATAAATTCAGCAATTCCACCTTTTAGCGACACTGCATTATCAAATCCCTTCTCAATCAACAGGGCAACTGCTTTTTTACTTCTGCTTCCACCCTGGCAATGTACAACAACCGGAATGTCTCTCTGAATTTTATCCAGGTTTTCAACTAACTCACGCAAGGGTATTGAAAGTGCACCGATATTTTTTACCTCATATTCTGCAGGCTCACGCACATCAATAATTTGCATTTTTTCATTCATGCGTATCTTTTCTTTCAACTCATCGGCAGAGATTTCCTTCACCCCAATCCCACAAAACATGTCATAGTCCGCAAACGAATTTATCTTGTGGTTGTCAGGGTTCAATCCAAAAGTAAAGGCCTCAAAATTCATACTCAGGGCATCAAAACGTAACAACTTACCGCTTAAAACTTCTCCGCCCCCGGTAATTATTTTAATCACTTCGTTAGCCTGCAAAAGCCCTGCTATGCCGGGCAGAACCCCCAACACGCCAATATCTGAACAGTTCGGCACTTCATCTGCATCCGGTGGCACCGGATACAAACACCTGTAAGTTGCGCCGCCCTTATAATTAAAAACTGAAACCTGCCCTTCAAACTTAAATACAGAACCAAATACCAGGGGTTTGTTCAGCATCACACAGGCATCATTCACCAGGTAACGGGTAGGGAAATTATCTGAGCCATCCACCACTATATCATAGCCTGAAATAACTTCAACTGCATTTGCGGCAGTAAGCCTTACACCATGCACTTTAAATTCACAAAAGGGATTTTGCGCTTTCAGCCTTTCGGCTGCAGTTTCTGCTTTTGACTTTCCAACATCATTTGTTGTATAAAGAATTTGTCTTTGCAGGTTACTCTCGTCCACTTTGTCTTCATCCACAATTCCGAGCGTACCCACACCGGCAGCTGTAAGATATTGCAACACCGGGCAACCCAGGCCACCGGCGCCAATAACCAATACCTTAGCCTGTTTTAGTTTCTGCTGGCCTTCCAAACCTATTTCGGGTAGAATAATGTGCCGGTTATACCTTTTTAATTCCTCAGTGGTCATGGCGGGTGGTCATTAATGCTAAGTCCCAATCTTTCCAAACAGGCTCGTATCCGTTTTGTTTAAGCATCGTTGCAATTTCAGCCGGTGTCCTTTCATCCGAAATGGCAAATTGTTCCAATGATTCAGGTTCCACTGCATAACCCCCGGGGTTTGTTTTCGAACCGGCACTGATAGAAGTGATTCCTAACTTAATAATGTTGTTTCTGAATTTTTCATTTTCGCGGGTGGAGATAGACAGCTCTATTTCACCGTTAAACAAGCGGTAAGCACAAATCAGTTGAGCCAGCTCTTTATCGCGCAATTCCATTTTAGGCAATAAAACACCTTCAGCCGGCCTCAGGCGTGGAAACGAAACCGCATACTTGGTTTGCCAGTATGTTTTCTCCAGGTAGTCCAGGTGCAACGCTGTAAAAAAACTATCTACTCGCCAGTCTTCAAGCCCAAGCAAAACACCCAGGCCAATTTTGTGCACTCCTGCTTTACCCAATCTATCCGGAGTTTCCAACCGGTAGTAAAAATTTGATTTTTTTCCTTTAGGATGATGTGCCTTATAATTATCCTTATGGTAAGTTTCCTGATAAACCAATACAGCATTCAAACCTTCTTCAGCTAGTTCCTGATATTCATTTTCTTCCAAAGGCTGGACCTCTATAGAAATATTGGCAAAATGCTCACGTATAAGCTGCACGGCATGTTTTAAATAAGGAACACCCACTGTCTGGTTTGCTTCACCGGTTACCAGCAAAACGTGCTCATAGCCCCATGCTTTAATAGCAGCAACCTCTTTTAATATCTCATCATCCGTAAGCGTTTTGCGCTTAATGTGGTTATCAAAACTAAACCCGCAGTAATTACAAATATTCTGGCACTCATTGGAAAGATACAGCGGCACATACATCTGCATTGTATTGCCGAAACGCTTTAACGTAAGTGCATGGCTCAATTGCGACATCTCCTCTAAAAACGGCAAAGCAGCAGGCGAAATCAGTGCTTTAAAATCCTCCGGATTCCTATGCGTTTTATTTAAAGCTTCAACTACTTCACCCTCCGTCTTCGCGTAGATAGATGCTTTTACTTCATCCCAATCATAAGTATCAAACAGTTCCTTAAACATAATATCACTCAATTAGACATCTCCTCAAAAAATATTTATTTGTATTTCCCGGCTGTTTACTCTGTATTCTCTCCGTGCGATAAATGCATTTTGAATTTAAATTATAATTAATCCTCCAGAAAAGCCGTCAGCGGACTACTGGCAACCGCCAAACCCGAAGGCTTTGCCAACCGCGCCTCAAATGCCATGCGCCCGGCATCAACAGCCATTTTAAAAGCAATCGCCATCCGCACAGGATCGCCGGCAACAGCGATGGCCGTATTTACAAGCAAGGCATCAGCACCCATTTCCATCGCCTCAGCAGCATGTGACGGGGCACCAATGCCGGCATCAACCACTACAGGCACTTTACTTTGTGCAATTATTATTTCCAGAAAGTCCTTGGCTCTTAATCCTTTATTGCTTCCTATCGGCGAGCCTAAAGGCATTACAGCAGCAACTCCAACTTCTTCCAATCGCTTACATAAAACAGGGTCGGCGTGTACGTAAGGCAATACAATAAAACCAAGCTTTACTAATTCTTCCGCGGCCTTCAAAGTTTCTATCGGGTCGGGTAATAAATATTTGGGGTCCGGATGAATCTCCAGTTTCAGCCAGTTAGTTTCCAATGCTTCGCGCGCCATCTGTGCAGCAAACACGGCTTCCTTTGCAGTTCTTACACCCGAGGTATTCGGCAATAAATTAAACTGCGGATGGCCAAGGTGTTTCAGTATATCATCATCTTCGTTTTGTGCATCCACCCGCTTTAAAGCCACAGTAACAAGTTCGGAGCCCGAAGCAAGCAGCGCCTGCTCCATCAAACCCGATGAGCTAAATTTACCGGTACCGGTAAACAACCGCGAGTTAAAAATCTTATCGCCTATTTTCAATCCTTTACTTTCCATACAAAATCATTTTTTCAATTTTCGAATAAACGCCTGCGCAGTGGCAGTTACATCACCCGAGTTGCTGATGGCTGATGAAACAGCTATACCATAAACACCGGTGGCCATTATCTCTTCAATATCATTTATTTTAATGCCTCCTATAGCTATAACCGGCACCTTTATCTGAGCCACAACACAAGCCTTCATTAAATCCAGGTATCCTTCCAATCCCAACAGTGCACTCAGGTTTGTTTTTGTTTGGGTATACCTGAAAGGCCCTAATCCAATATAGTCCACCTTCAATGCATTAAGCCTTACCATATCTTCAAACGTGTTAGCCGTTCCGCCAATGATAAAATCGGGGCCCAGCAATTTTCTTGCCTCATCCGGTGGCATATCTTCTTTCCCTAAATGAACCCCATCTGCACCAGCCAGTTTAGCCAGTTTAACACTGTCGTTAATAATCAGTTTAGCTCCGTACTTGCTACAAATAGCTTTTGTTTCTTCCGCTATCATTTTCCAGTCGTCATCATTCCTGTGCTTTACACGCAACTGAATCCAGTCCACTCCACCTTTACAGGCTTCTTCAGCGTGCAAAGGGTTAGCAGTTATATAATGGAGCTTACTGATTTTCATAACTGTGGCTACCAATTAAAGAACGACTGCTGCCTAAATAATGATTGATATAACTCTTTGCGTTAACACAGGCTTGCCTGACATCTTCTCCTTTGGCAAGGTTAGCCACTATAGCCGATGACAACACACAGCCAGTCCCCCGCTTCTCAACTCCTTTTATCCTCGTTGTTTCCAAATGATATGTAGAAGTTTTTGTGTAAAGTATATCTGTGCTCTGTTCTGTAGCACCATGTCCACCTTTAATTAATACATTACAGAACTGCGATAAATACATGCCTGCATCATCGGTGTCCCTACCGGGCGTTAATATTTCCTGCTCGATTAAATTCGGGGTAATTAAGAACAGTTTAGAGCAGATTTTTTCAAGCAATTCAGTCCCTATTCTTGTATGAAAAGTAAATCCCGCACTTGCACTGCACACCGGGTCCCAAACTATTTTAACTCCGGGTGTCCGTGCAATCAGCATATCAACCAGAAGTTGCATCAGCTCAAAGCTTTCCACCAGGCCAATTTTTACAAAATCAAAATTCACCTCCTCTTGCAGCAAACTTAGCTGTCTGGTTATTTCCTCCCGGTCTACCCAGTTTGCCTTCTTAAAGGCATTTACATTTTGTATCGTGTTAGCAGTGCAAACAGCCATGCCATGCACGCCATTTGCCTCAAAGGTTTTTATATCAGCCAATAGCCCTGCGCAACCACTGGGGTCAAACCCTGCAATGGTTAAAACAATGGGCCTGTCTGGCAATATTTGCATAAAACAATTTCATTTAAAGTCCGTCTCCTTTGGAGAAGGATTTAGGATGAGGAGCATTTACAAATAGACTTCCGCTCCGCTCTCCTTAAATTCTTTCGATTTTTCTTCCATGCCTTTCTTAATTAACTCAGCATCTGCATCCAGCTTATCGCTGTAATCGCGTACATCCTGCGTTATTTTCATAGAGCAGAAATGCGGCCCGCACATCGAGCAGAAATGCGCCGTCTTCGCACCATCTGCCGGCAACGTTTCATCATGAAACTCCCTTGCCGTATCCGGGTCCAGCGATAAGTTAAACTGGTCTTCCCACCTGAACTCAAACCGCGCTTTGCTCAACACATTATCGCGGTACTGTGCTCCGGGGTGACCCTTTGCAAGGTCTGCAGCATGTGCAGCAATCTTATAAGTAATTACCCCATCCTTTACATCTTTCTTATTCGGTAATCCAAGGTGTTCTTTCGGAGTTACATAGCACAACATCGCGGTTCCAAACCAACCAATCATGGCAGCACCAATGGCCGAGGTAATGTGGTCATATCCCGGCGCAATATCAGTAGTCAATGGCCCGAGGGTATAAAACGGAGCCTCATGACATTCCTTCAATTGCTTATCCATGTTCTCTTTAATCATGTGCATGGGTACGTGGCCGGGGCCTTCAATCATTACCTGCACATCATGCTTCCATGCAATTTTTGTCAGTTCGCCTAAAGTCTCCAGCTCAGCAAATTGTGCGGCATCATTGGCATCTGCTATGCAACCGGGGCGCAATCCATCGCCTAAAGAAAACGCTACATCATAAGCCTTCATTATTTCGCATATCTCCTCAAAGTGGGTATACAGAAAGCTTTCTTTATGGTGAGATAAACACCACTTGGCCATAATGCTGCCACCGCGGGAAACAATACCGGTTACACGTTTTGCGGTAAGCGGAATATAGCGCAGCAACACACCGGCATGGATTGTAAAATAATCTACGCCCTGCTCCGCCTGTTCAATCAACGTATCGCGGAAAATCTCCCAGGTTAAATCCTCAGCCTTGCCATTTACTTTTTCCAAAGCCTGGTAAATAGGCACTGTGCCCACCGGTACCGGACAATTCCGTATAATCCACTCCCGCGTTTCATGTATGTTTTTACCAGTAGATAAATCCATTAAAGTATCTCCACCCCAACGGCAGCTCCACACTGCTTTTTCAACTTCTTCCTCAATGCTTGAACTCACAGCTGAGTTGCCGATATTGGTATTTATTTTTACTAAAAAGTTACGGCCAATAATCATCGGCTCACTTTCAGGGTGATTGATGTTGGAAGGAATAATAGCCCTGCCCATAGCTACTTCTTCCCTCACAAACTCCGGCGTAATATGTGTCTTCGGGATATTAGCCCCAAAACTTTCTCCCGCATGTTGGCTTAATAAAACATTAGGCCCGGTCTGGCTCGCTTTCAACTCATCCATCCGCTGGTTTTCGCGTATGGCTATGTATTCCATTTCGGGGGTTATAATACCCTGTTTGGCATAATGCATCTGCGATACATTTTTACCTGGCCTCGCTTTCAACGGAATTTTCAAATGCTCAAACCGCAAATGATCCAGCGACGTATCGGCCAAACGTTTCCTGCAATACTCTGACGAGAAATCAGTTTCCTGCTGCACATCACCCCTGTTTAAAATCCATTCCTCGCGCAAACGGGGCAGGCCCTGTTTCAAATCAATTTTATAATTGGTATCGGTATAAGGGCCGCTGGTATCATAAACAGTAATAGACGGGTTCTTTTCAATCTTATTACTGCCGTTGAATTTATGTACGGTATCGGTCAAAGTAATTTCGCGCATGGCCACCTTTATGTTGTGCAGCTTACCCGGTATATATACTTTTCTTGAACCCGTTAACGGCGCTGAACTTATAGCAGTTTCATTAGGTGCCTGATCTTTCTGTTTCATATTCTTTATTTATAAATTTTAAAGTCGCTCTTAAATTATCTACAACCTGTCAGGTCTTAATACTCTATACTCCATACTTTCTATCCCCCCTGGGTTGGTCGTATAATGGTGATTTTGTCATTTTGATTTAGCCCACATTTCTCCCATTCAGATTTGCCAATAACATTGTTATTGACTGCTACTGCAATCCCTTTTTTTTCAAACAATCCCAACTGCACCAGCAGCTCAGAAAGCCTATCCCCATTAGTCAGCTTTTCGGGTTTATTATTTACAACTATGTCCATAAATTATCCATTCAACGTTAAGCGGAAAAACTTCAGGTAGGTGAAAAACGAGGGCACGGGCCTCTTGCTACTTTTCCCTTCGCAGGCATTACCCTGTTCAGGTTACCAAGGGTATAATCTCAGCCATTCATTAAGGCACCCCTAAAGTTCCGGAATCGAAGGTAAGTAATTATCCGAAGTTCATAAAATAATGCTTAGTGTCTTATTTGCGCGGCGTCAGGGGAATTTCAAAGGAAATTATCCGGCACAATAAAAAAATCTGCCGCCAGCGCAGGTTTTTCAATTATCTGACATCAAACCAATTACAAACCTTAAACTTTTGTAAACGAAAACCCCGAAAGCATTATTGAATCTTATTTACCCAAGGCGATGCTTTAAAATACATCTTACAAAATCGATTACCTATTCATTTAAATCATTTGGTTTACTCTCCCCCGTGTAATACTGTTAAAAAATTAGAGTTAATTACTATTTACTCAAGCTAAGGCTATGCAATCTATAACCGGCGCTGCCACCTGGACGGCTACTTATTTTTTCCGGCTTACCTCATTGGGCAAAAAGGGCTCAAAGCTTGGTCTTATATTGCTTTACGCTATGCTAATGGTTAATAAGGCCTCAGCGCAGCTGTCCTCCGATACGTTAGATATGGCGAAAAAGTTTAAAAGCGATGGCAAACTAAATAAAGCGGCCGCTTTACTTAAAATCTACCACAGCGCCCATCCAACCGATCTCAACTCCACCTGGGTATATGCCCAAACGGAATACTGGCTTCAGAATTTCAAGGAAGCCAAAAACCTTTATAAACAGGCCGTTACTGCGCATCCAACCAATTATTATCTTCAACTCGACTACGCCAATTTCTTAATTTCTATTGGTGAACCCAAAAAGGCAAAGCCGGTTCTGGCTTCTTACCACGCCTTCGATTCAACCAGCACAGGTTTCAAAGCAGCAATAGCCAGCATGTTTTGGATGGATAAACACCGTAAGGTCAATGAAAGGCTATACAATACTTACAAGCCTGCTTCAGCCGATACATTGAATAAAGTAAAGCAACTAAAGGGCAAAGGAAAATACCGCGATTCATATAAGCTGCTAAAACTTTACTATAAAAGCCATGATGCCGATTTCAACACCACCTGGTTATTTGCCCAGGTATCCTATCTCAGCAAGCATTTAAAACGGTCTAAACAGCTTTATAAAAAGGCAGCCTTAGCCCAAACCAGTAATTATTATTTAAAGCTGGATTATGCGAACACGCTGGTTAATCTGGCTGATTATAATAAGGCCCTTCCGCTTTTAAACGACTACAAAAATTACGACCCAACCAATATCAAAGCAGAACTTGGCCTGGCAAAAGTTTATCTGGCGCAAGGCAATTTTGAACTGGTGGAAAAAAATATTCGATTGATATTAGCTCAGGAGCCGGGTAACGCAGATGCACTGGTACTACTTGACCAACTGCACCTTGCAAAAGCATCATCTTTAAAAATTAAGGGGGCCTATACCATAGATAGCCAGCCACTACAAACGATTACTCCGGCAGCGGAGGTAGACGTTTATCTGCATCCTGAAGCTACGCTAAAACTTAACCTGCAAACACCTCTGTTTATCCGCAGTGGGCTTTTGCAAAATGCACAGTGGCTTCAGCTTGGAGACGTTTCCTCATTCCGCAAATCCGGTTTCCAACTGGCTTTTGATGCCGGTGGTGTAAAGCAACCTTATGGAAACAAAATATCCTGGACTGCTAATCTGGAATTGAAAAAAACGTTCTTCAAGCATCTGGTTTTACAAGCACAGGCAGAGCGTAAGCCATATTACTATACCATCAGCAGTCTGGATACCGTTATCATGGTAACGCGGGCATCAGCCTATGCCGAATGGAACGACCAGAATAGTTTCAACGGACACATTGGTTTTGAATACAATGGTTTTGTAAATAAAAACTACGTAATAGGCGGAGGCGGCTGGATATTTAGCCCGCCGCTTAAAGTTTCGGTATTAGAATTTCGTATCGGCTATGCCTATAGCTACAGCACAGCTAAGCAAAACAAATTTGTGCCCGAAAAGACATTAGCCGAAATTCTTAACCCTTACGATGCAAGCGCTCCCATAACCGGAATATACAGCCCTTATTTTACACCCGATAATATAAGCTCCCATGCAGCCCTTGCTTCTATAATAGCTCATCCTACTAAGAATTTCGATATCGGATTTAATGCCAATGTGGGCTTTTACGCCACTGCCAGTACGCCTTATTTTTACCTGGATACAAACCAAACCGGTGCCACCGTTATTGCCAAAAATTACGCCACTGAAAAATTTTACCCGATGGAGTTCAGCGCATACGTGCTGTTGCGCATTACCAAAAAAATAAGCCTTAAAGCAGATTACGCCTATCGTAAAACCTATTTCTATACCAGCAACAGCGCAGGCGTAGGATTAAAAATAAACTTCTGGAATGATAAAAAAGGGCAGTAAAAATCTTTGGGAGTTTCGCCAGTCTGCCGGTGTAAAAAACCTGGATAGGTTCTTTCTGCTTGTGCTGGTTGCCGCAGGCATATTCAGCGTTTTGCAGTTTGCTGACTGGTGGTTCAGGCAGGAGCACATTGCCAATATCTGGTTTTTCATTTTGCTAAGCCTGATATTCTGGTATGGCATTGGCCGCCTTATTTTAATATGGATAAACTACCTGGGTATCAGCAAACCTGAACCGGTGGAACCCGAGAAAGGATTGAGTGTAGCCATATTCACCACCAGCTCGCCCGGAGAACCAGTGGAAATGTTTGAAAAAACCTTGGCGGCGTGTAGAGAAATCACCTACCCGCACACCACTTATTTACTGGATGATACCCGTAAACCGGAATTCAGAGAATGTGCAGAACGCAATGGCGCCGTGTGGTTAGAATTAGTAGGCCTGCCCGGTGCCAAAGCCGGAAAAATAAATGGCGCACTAAAGCTAACACATGAGGATTTTATCCTGGTGCTCGATCCCGACCATATTCCTTTCCCCAATTTTCTTGATAATACGCTCGGCTTTTTCCGAGATGAAAAAATGGGGTTTGTACAGGTGTCACAGGCATACTACAATCAGTACCGCTCGTTTACAGCCCATGGCGCGGCAGAGCAGACTTACACATTTTATGGCCCCACACAAATGAGTTTAAGCGGCTACGGCTGCAGTGTTGCCATCGGCGCCAATTGTACTTTCAGAAGAAAGGCGCTTGAAAGCATCGGTGGCCATGGTATCGGTTTGGCCGAAGACCTGGTTACATCCATACGCATACACGCCGCCGGTTGGAAATCAGTTTACAATCCGGTAGTAGTCAGCCGGGGATTAGTGCCGGAGGACTTTGGCTCTTTTTGCAAACAGCAGTTAAAATGGAGCCGGGGGGTATTTGAAGTAACCTTCGAGGAAATTCCAAAACTTTTTTGGAAACTTACTGGCTGGCAGAGGCTGTCGTATCTGTCTATTGGCACGTATTACCTGGTAGGTGCAACTTCGTTTTTCTTTACACTCATTCCGTTTCTGTTTTTCTTTACCGGTGTTTTACCTGCTAAAATGTCGTTCGTTGATTTTTTAATCCGAGGCTCATTCGTAGCGCTCATGGGTGTTTTAATTTACCTCTACATGCAAAAATGGATGTGCCACCCCGAAACCGAACGTGGTGTCCATTGGCGGGGCATGGTATTAAAATATGCCTGCTGGCCCGTATTCTTCCTTGGCTTTTTATTGGCGGTTGTGAATGCAGATATACCCTATATCCCAACAGCTAAAAAGGCAGTGCGCGGTTATTTTACCCCTTTTGCCCGGCCATTGGTTGCGCAGATAATACTTTTCCTGATTGTAGTAGCCTCTGTTTTTATTTACCGGCGGTACTACGCTGATGAAGCCGACCTTGTACTATCAGCCGAAAAAACATGGGCTATGGTAGGCTTTGCTTTTATTGCCTTTATTATGAGTGTTGGCGGTGTATTGGCCGCATTGGAAGCAAACTATTTAAAAGCGGAAGACCCCTGGGATAGTGTTGATTTAGAAAAAATTAAAATCAGTAAAGATGAAGGCAAAAACATTTAGGGTATTCTCTACCCTGGCCGCTGTGCTAACAGGTGTAATTATTGTATTGGCTTTATCCTTTGCAGGAAATAAATCGCGTGGCCCACTGGAGAATTTCTTTACCGGGGCAGGTAATGCTGTGCAGCAGGTAGAAAACAACGTTATCATCAAGCAGCGGCAGCATAAAAGGGCGGACGACCTAACATGGTTCAGTCCCTATATTACTGACCCCTCCCGGCTAAAAAAACCTAACTCCATTATGTTAGGAGCCTATGATAACCAAATAAGTGAATCCTTTAAAAGTGTTATAGAGCTCGAAGATTCATTACATACACGTTTTCCTCTGATTCACATCTATACTGCCTGGGGAACAAATGCTGAACAGCAATTTCCCCAACAGCAGGTGGATGCCATTATCGCCTTAGGCTCTGTTCCGGTTATCACTTGGGAGCCCTGGCTAAGTGCTTTCGATTCAGAAAAATATCCTGGCCTGCGCAAGGCTGAAGAACGTGATAAAGGTGGCCTTGCCGATATAGCCAAAGGTTTATACGACCCTTACATCAAAGAATGGGCTACTGCAGCAAAAGAATCGGGCACCCCCATATTCTTACGCGTAGGACACGAAATGAACGACCCTTACCGTTATCCATGGGGGCCGCAAAATAACTCTGCCAAAGATTTTATTGCTGCCTGGAGGCACATACATAATGTGTTTGTAAAGGCCGGTGCTACCAATGTAATCTGGGTTTGGAGTCCGCACCCTGCCTACGGTTTTTTTGATGCCTTCTACCCCGGCAGCGATTATGTAGATTATGTTGGAATTGGAACGCTTAACTATGGCACCGTGGCTAATTGGAGTAAATGGTGGAGTTTTCAGGAAATATTTGGCAATCACTATAAGGAAATGACTGGTTTCAAAAAACCGATTATGATAACCGAGTTTGGCTGCCTGGATGTAGGTGGAAACCGTAGCAAGTGGTTCAGCGATGCACTGGCTGCCATGCCGGTAAACTATCCTTTGGTTAAATCAGTAGTATTTTTCCACTACTCCGAAGATAAAACCACCACCCAGCAACCAATTAACTGGTATATCAAAAAAGATACAGCCACCACCAAAGCCATCATTCAACAACTAAAACAATGGCCTGATACAGTTAGGTTGGGGCCAATTAAATAATACGCAAAGCATTCCTGAAAATATTTCTTTTCACGCCATTGTTTGACGGGGAGGAGGGAAGACATGCCAGGGAAAACCCGCTTTGTGCGGAAATTTACCTTTGGAAGATAGTAGGGTGTAACCTTATTCAGTTTGCAGTTGTCTAAACCATAAACAACCTGCATGAGTGTACACGTAGTCACTGAATTTAGTATCGCCGAAACCATGGCAGCAATAATTATTGCATTAGCTTATATTACTCTCTTTTCATTGCTTCGCGAACCTAATCGTCAAAATCTCAGCGCCATAATTGTTGCAGGTGCAGGAGGGGTTTATTTGAGTGGTGGCCTGGGGGTATGGGAATTTGCATTCAGCTCAATCATGTTGTTTATGGCCTTTAAAGGCCATAAACATTATTACTTTATCGGCATTGGGTGGCTGATGCATTCAGCCTGGGACATCATGCATCATTTTTACGGAAACCCCATTGTTCCCTTCAACCCTTCTTCATCCGCCGGATGCTGCATTTGCGATATAATATTGGCCGCATGGTTTTTCTTCGGCGCCCCTTCCGTATTTGAAATTTTAAAATCCCGCAAAACAGCTATAAGCGAATAATATGTATGCGATAATATTAGCCATTCATTCGCTGGTTCGCTGGTTTGTTATTGCCGGAATCATTTATGCACTTTACCGTTCTTATATGGGCTGGCTTGCCGGTAAAAAATACTCAGCTTTTGATAATAGAATAAGGCATTGGAGTGCTACTTTAGCGCACATTCAGTTAGTACTGGGCCTCTGGCTTTATTTCATTAGTCCTGTCACAAACTATTTTCTACAGCATTTTGATGAAGCTGTGCACCAACGCCAACTAAGGTTCTTCGGCATGGAGCACAGTGTGATGATGTTGCTTGGCATTATAGTCATCACCATCTCTTCCTTACTGGCAAAACAACAAAATTCGGATTCAGCAAAATTCAAAGTGCTCGCCTTAGGTTACACATTTGCCCTGCTTATTATTTCGTCCTCAGTACCATGGCCTTTTTCGCCACTGGTAAGCCGGCCCTGGTTACGGCAGCTATAATACTTTCCGGCAAGTTGTTTTAATATTTTGCTTCAAATATTATGGAACCAGATATGCTTAAAATTCATAAAATTCGGGCTGCCACCCCATCATTTTCTAATTTGGCGCCCGAATGTTACAGACGGACCAAAATGAAAGGCATCTATTGCTTTCAAAAAGCGTAATAATACTCGTAGTTTTAGCCTATGTGGTACCCATCATTTTATTAGGGCATAACTCATACATTCGTCTCCATGATACGCTTGAAGGCGAATGGATATGGCTGCAATTATTGGCCGATAGCCACCTGGCCTTTATTCTTAGCCCTGGCACTATCGTTCCGCAGGTAATGCAGGGCCTGCCACGCAGCGCCTATCCCACCGGATTATCCATAAATATGTTTCTGGTGCAAAACCTGGGGGCCTTCAATGCATACATTGTAAGTAGCCTGATTATACACGCCACTGGCTTTTTTAGCATGGCGTTGTTGCTTGTTACATACTTTGTTAAGGATGCCGGAGACCGGTATATAGTTTGGTTATGCGCATTGGCCTTTAGTGTATTATCTGTCTTTACGCCGTTTGGCATTTCTGTAATGGGGCAGCCTTTGCTTTTATGGGCATTTCTTAATCTTAACCGTAGTAAGCGTTTAAAGGTAAGCTATTTAATCATCGCCTTCTTTCCCTTTTATGCCAGTGTAGTATGGCTGGCAATTCCTTTTGCCGTATTACTAATGTTGGTCGGGATATATTTTTTCACCCAATCAAAACTCGGCAAACATTATGTTGCAGGTATGGTGCTGCTGGTAGTGGCATTTGCGTTTGTAAATTTTCAAATGCTGGCCGGTATGTTCCTGAAAAGCGGTTTTGTATCGCACCGGTTGGCATATAATCTTTACATGTTTGAGACGCCCAATTTGACCAAAGCGCTCGGCGATTCGTTCCTCATGTTTTTTACTACCCATTATCACATTGCCATATTTATTACTTCAGTTGCTTTAATGCCTGTTGTGCTTACTATCAAAAAGTCAGACAAACTGATGATTGCTGTATTTTCGGCAATTATTCTAATATGCCTTTTTCAGGGCTTTTATATTTATCCGGAGTACTGGTTAAGTGGCAAACTGGCGCTGATGAAAAGTTTCCGTTTTAACCGCTTTAGTATACTACTTCCCTTTTTGTGGTTTCTGGTTTTTGCTTTGGGGCTGGTTAAAATGAGTAACTCAACAGTGTTAAAACCAATGGTATTGCCACTGCTTGTGTTACAGGTATTTCAGTCGTTGGCTGGTAATGATGAAGTTTTCCAGAACTATCGTTCGCTCTTTAGCCACCAGAAATTTCCCGGCTTCGAAAATTATGTTGCCAACAGGCAGTTTGACGATATCAAAAAGTATATTGGCCAATCACCTAACAGTTATTACGTTGCCAGTCTGGGCATAAGCCCAAGTGTTGCGCAGTTTAATGGATTTTATACACTTGATGGCCTGATGTCGGTATACGATTTACGCTATAAAGAAAAATTCCGGAACATATTTGCGGGCGAAATTGCAAAGAGCGAAGACATAGCCCAATACTACGATGGTTGGGGCAACCGCTGCTATATTTTCAGCTCAGAGCTGGGTATAAAACACCAGGCATTTAACTGTTATAAGTTTTCAAACCAGCACGTTGATCATCTTGATTTTAACGCAAAGGCCTTTTCAGAAATGGGAGGCAGATATCTTATCTCCGCCGCAGACATCCGTAATCATGATGCACAGGGCCTGCAATTCGAAAAAGTTTTTACCGACCCTCAAAGCTGGTGGAAAATTTATTTATACAGCGTAAAACAAAACCCATGAACTCCGAAACAAAACGCTTAGCGGTGGTGGCTACATTTTGCTTTTTCCCTTTAGCGCTTGCTGGTTGGTGGCTATACCCTAAATCAGAAGAAACGGCATTAAAGCTATTCCGTTCAGGTATTTACATTTTTGTCTTTGCCATTATGGTGGCGGGCATGGTTGTAATTACAAAAGGAGGGGCTATTATAAAACAAATGGGCTCATTTTTTTAAGCCGGTTACAAGTATCCTTCTGGTTACTCTTCATGCTTCGGCTATCATAATTCAAA
This sequence comes from uncultured Bacteroidota bacterium, assembly GCA_903889265.1. Taxonomy (GTDB): domain Bacteria; phylum Bacteroidota; class Bacteroidia; order Chitinophagales; family LD1; genus Bog-950. Next base: position 9,590 of record CAISWS010000431.1, on the reverse strand, counting down.
CTTATTGCCCTCGGGCACCATTATCCAGCCAAATTTGCCTAGTTCGCTGCAACATCAATAATCACAAACGATCCCGATTTAATGGCTGGCCGTGGATGCGGATTTTCTTTAGTAGCCTCCGGCTTATCTCCATACTCCGCCGCAGAAAGATAAATGTGATGCGTCTCCGTATCAAGTGCCATCGTCCGGGCACCCTTTTGCGTTGGTACGGTTTCAAGTAATTTAAATTCGTTCGGGCTAACTTCCTCTATTACCGAAATAGTCCCTTCGCCGTTGCTGCTGTAAGCACGGTTTAATTCGGGGTCAAAACCTGCTGCATCCGGGCCTTCGCCAATAGCCGGCGTAGCTACAACCTTACCGTTTTCAGCATCAACCACCACCATCATTTTGTTATCGCATACCGCAAATAGCCTGTTATTTTTAATATCAATTGCAAGGCCGCTGGCTTCTTCACCCGGGCTAATAGGCCAGTTAGCTTCTACCTTTAAAGTAGTAGTATTAATAACTGTTATTTTATTCTTGTCTTCAATGTTTACAAACACGCGGCCCTTTTCATTGGTAGCAGCAAATTCAGGTTTTCCATCCAGCGCAATGGTAGCAACAACTTTATTATTCTTACCATCAATCACCGTAGCATTTTTTGTTCTGCCGTTAAAAGCAAAAACTTTGTGCGAAAACGGGTCATACAAAATAGCATCAGGGTTTATACCCGTAACCTGAACTTTGGTAATGGTAGCCAAAGTCTTCAAATCAAAAACTGTTACTGACGAATCGCGCCCGTTGCTGATAAAACCTTTGTTCAGATCATAAGCTAAAGCAATACCATGCACTCCTTTGGTGTCAGGTATTGTTCCCAACAGGGCACCGTTTTTCTCAGCTACAACATTTACAACAGTACCATGGCTGATAAACAAGCGGCCTTCTTTCGGGTCCGAAATCAGATAATCCCAGCCGCCTTCCCCGCCCACCGGAAATTTATGGGCTATTTTATAATGCTGCGCAAATGTCGTAAAAGAAGTTAACGCCAACACCGCTAGTGAAATACTGAATCGTTTCATATTTTTAATTTTTTGTGATGAATTCGGAATCCTAAAAGTACCGCCCGGTAATTTACAAGAAAAACGAAGGCAGGGTAATTTTTCTGAAGCGAATAAAATCAATATCTTTGGAAAAGAGATGAGCTTGTTAAAAACCTTAACCATCCTCTTACTTTTTTACTTTATAGCTGGCACCATGTTTCTGCCGGAGGGGGACTTTTCTACCCTGCCCGATATGCCTGGAATGTACGCCCATTGCAAGGCCGTTGAAGACCCCGACATGGACCTACCCGATTTTATTACCGAACACTTGTTACAGATAGATGGCTTATTCGGCCACGATATACCCGAGCCCGGCGATAAGCCACATCAGCCCATTCAGTTTCATCATCAGCTGGTGCCTATTATTACCGCAGCCCGGCAATTTAATATTGAATTAATTCAACCGGCAGTTGTTGAAAATCAGCTAACCGCGCAGGTTAACGAGGTATTCCTTTCAGGATATACCACCTCTGTTTTCCGCCCTCCAATGGGCTGAAACGGATTGTTTTGTTGCGATGAACGGGTTAATAATGGCCTTACTTTTAATAGTACAGGTGAAAATTTCTTTGCCGCAACTGCAGGTTTTAATGTTTTTAAAATTATAAATTATAAAATATTATTATGAAAAAAATAATGTCAGTGTTGTTGCTCGGAAGTATATTTTACTCCGTTTCGTTTGCACAGAAAATAACTACCGATAAAGTTCCCGCCTTGGTAACCAGGGCCTTCATAAGCAAATTCCCCGCATCTAATCAGCAAAGCTGGTCAATGGAAGGTAAAAACACCTATGAGGTGGTATTCTTTAACGGCAACAAAAAACAGTCGGCCACTTACAAAGAAGATGGCACCTGGCTCGAAACTGAAACCGAAATAAAATTCTCGCAGCTGCCACATGCCGTATCAGCCGCTTTCAACAAACAATTCGGAGGTTTCACTATCCAGGAAACTACCGAAGTTGAAACCGCCGATAAAGGCACGTTATACGAGCTGGTTATAAACCAGGGTAAAGAGGGTTACGAGGTACAGTTTTCCGCCAAAGGCGACCTGCTGAAAAAAGAAGCGGCAAAGGAGGAAGATTAGTAGCCAACGCGCAGTTGTAAACTTTTTAACTATATCTCACCCCCGTGTTTTATCCCTATCGGGGTATATGCATGAGATATTTTTAATGGCCGTTTTCAATCGTTATTGTAGCGGTTAAAACCTTGCCGGTTCCCTTTAAAAAGGAATCGGTAAGGTATTTTTACAACGCCGGCCTGTTTACTATTTACCCCATTCACTACACTTCATGTTCGTTGTGCTATTCGGCAAACCCGCCTGTATAGCTATGTTTATTATGGTTAGCAGGTAGCGCTCCGCCATAGTCGGAGCCATAAACTAATAATGTTATGAAAAAACATAAAATATTTATTGTGATTATGTGCTGTCGGCTCCTGCTACCGGCACAAACGCGTACCCTTGATTTTTACCTGGAGCAGGGCGTTAAAAACAGCCCGCTGCTTAAAGATTACCAAACGCAAATGCTCAGCAATGGTATCGACAGCCAGAAAGTAAAAGCCGCCTTCAAGCCACAGGTTGGGTTAAACGCACAGGCATATTATGCACCCAATATAAACGGGTATGGTTACGATGCTGCAGTAACCAACGGCGGCAACTACCAGGCGCAGGTTGGCGTTTCGCAACAGCTGATTATGAAGAAATCGAAAAAGGCTCAGTTCGAATCCATTGATATCGAAAACCGCTACCTGGGTAACCAATCCGAAATTTCAACGCTCGACCTCAAAAAGGCCATTACAGACCAATACATTATTACCTATAGGGACTACAGCCTGCTTCAATCGGTGCAGCAGGTACTGGCGCTTTTAAATAATGAGGAAGAGGCATTAAAACCACTGGTGCAAAAAGGCATTTATGCTGAAACAGATTTTCTGAATGTGCGCATGGTTAAAGAAACACAATTACTCAGCTACCACCAGTCAAAAATGCAATACCGTACAGACCTTTATAGCCTCAACATTCTCTGTGGATTTGACGACACTGCAATGGTTGAACTAAGTAAACCCGATATCCCTTTGCCAGCCATGTTCGATGCCGCAAATTCAGTGCTGCTAAGGCAATACCGGATCGACAGTCTTAAATTCGCCAACCGCAAAAGCCTGGTAGACCTCAACTACCAGCCTAAGCTGGCCGCCTTTGGCGATGCCGGGCTCTGGACCTCCAATTTACCAACAGCCTATAAAAACTTTGGCGCGGGCATCGGCCTTAATTTCTCCATGCCCTTATACGATGGCAAACAACGTAAAATGGAATACCAGAAAATAGCCCTGTCCTCACAGATATCGCATAACTATGAACTGTTTTACCGGAGGCAATACCAGCAACAGGTGCAGCAGTTACACGAAACCCTCCGCTCTACCGATGAACTGGTTGCCGAAACCAACAAACAACTTGAACTGGCTAACCAGCTGATAGATGCCTACAAAGCCCAGCTGGACAGAGGCCTGGTAAAAATCACCGACCTGGTTTTGGCAATCAATAATTACATCAACTTTAAATCAAGCCTCGCCCAAACAACCATCAGCAGGCTTCAAATTATTAACCAACTCAACTACTTCAAATGATATTAAATAAATTATTTTTCATTGCGGGGAGGCTTTTCGACGAAGCAATCCCGAAGCAACGCGCAGCAAAACTTAGCATCACGGGTATCGTGTCATTAGTATTAATGTCAGCCCTGCTCTCCATACAAAGTTGCAAACCGAAAGAAGCTAAAGAAGATGAGGGAGAAAAAGCAGTGGATGCCCGCACCCCCATTACCCTAACATACGTTAGTAAAGGATTAATCAGCGATAGCATAGCCCTAAACGGCGTTACTTCATTCCTCAAAAAAAACATTGTCAAATCCTCCGCTACAGGCTACATCCAAAAAACGGGTTTTAAAGTAGGCGATTATGTGGAACAGGGACAGGTGCTTTTTACCATTAAAACCAGGGAAGCCGCGGCCTACTCCTCAACGGCGCTTGATTCAATTCTTAAATTCAACGGCAGGTTTGATATCAAAGCAACCGGTTCAGGTATAATAACCGAACTTGATAAACACGATGACGACTATGTTGCCGATGGCGAGCAGCTTTGTATCATAGCCCAAAAAAGCAGCCAGGTATTTTTACTGAATGTTCCTTACGAGTTTAACCAGCAAGTCCACATCGGCGAAGCCTGTGCTATTGAATTACCCGACAAATCAATGCTAAGCGGTGTAATTGATTCAAAGCTCTCTGCCATGGATGCCGTTTCGCAAACCGAAAGTTTTGTGGTAAAAGCCGCAACAGATAAAAACCTGCCCGAAAACCTGATTGCCCGCATCCGCCTGCTAAAAACAATAAAAAGCAATGCCCAGGCCTTGCCTAAAGAAGCGGTGCTGGCAGATGAAACCGAGGAGAATTTTTGGGTGATGAAACTGATTAATGATTCTACAGCCGTAAAAGTACCGGTAACGCGCGGCCTCGAAACTTCAGGAAAAGTGGAAATACTAACCCCGCATTTCGATGCCTCAGACCGCATCCTCTTAACAGGTAACTACGCCCTGCCCGATACCGCATTGGTTGAAATTACTAAAACCCGCGGCCATGAATAAGTTTTTTGTAACCTATAAAAACCCGGTTGCGGTATTGGCGGTAATGATACTGATGGGCGGCTTTATGGCCTTTACCCATTTACAAACCTCTCTGTTCCCCGAGGTCACCTTCCCGAAAATTAAAATCATTGCCGAAAACGGCCTTGAACCGGTAAATAAAATGATGATAACCGTTACCAAACCCATGGAAACGGCTATTAAAAAAGTACCGCACATTACAACTGTGCGCAGTAATACAAGCCGCGGCTCATGCGAGATTTCAGCTTACCTGGATTGGAACTGTGATGTTGACCTTGCCCAGCAGCAAATAGAGGCCCGCATCAGCGAAATCCGCAGCGACCTCCCTCCGGGGTTTAGCATGACCGTTGAGAAAATGAACCCTTCCCTGCTACCTGTAATGGGTTACACCCTGCAAGGCCCGGGGCACAGCGATATTGAGTTGAACTTTATCGCCAACTACACCGTAAAGCCCTTTCTGTCCCAGGTCGCCGGAGTATCAGAAGTCCGGAGTGTAGGCGGCAAGACCAAAGAATTTTGGGTGGAACTAAACGCGCAAAAAATGAGCGCCATTGGCATTACACCGGATGTAATAATGACAGTTCTAAGCCAAAGTAATTTCGTACTGGCAAATGGCTACCTCAGTAACTATAAACGCCTTTACCTGACCGTTACCAACGCAGGCATCACCAATAAAACAGATATCGAAAATATCGTTATCAAAAACGATGGCAAACGAATCACACTGCTCCGCGACATAGCCCTGGTAAACATCCGCGAAAAGAAAGAATACATCCGCATAAACGCCAATGGGGAAAGCTCGCTGCTGGTATCTGTGCTTAAACAACCCAACGCCAACCTGATTGAAGTGAGCGACAACGTACAGGCCAAAGTAAAAGAGTTAAATAAACTACTGCCCAAAGGCGTGGTAATGAAACCATATTACGTACAGGCCGATTTTGTCAGTGATTCAATCCGCAGCGTAACCGACAGCCTGTTAATAGGGCTTCTGCTTGCCATTGTTGTAGCCGTTATTTTCCTGCGCTCGCTCAAAGCCAGTGCGGTTATCCTGATTACCATACCGGTTACCGTTGGCCTCACACTGCTGGTAATTTACGCCATAGGTTACAACTTCAACATTATGACCCTGGGGGCCATAGCCGCCTCCATAGGCCTTATTATTGATGATGCGATTGTAGTAGTAGAACAAATACACCGCACGCATGAGGAGCAGCCCAATATCCCCACCTCCGAATTGCTGGGCCAATCAGTAAGATACCTGTTCCCTGCAATGGTCGGCTCATCGCTCAGTACCATTGTAATTTTCATTCCGTTTATGTTGATGAGTGGCGTGGCCGGAGCGTATTTTCACATCCTTACCAATACCATGATTATTACCCTGGTATGCTCGTTTTTTGTTACATGGTCAATATTGCCGACGCTATATCTGCTGTTAAGCTTTGGAAAACAAAAGCAACAAGCCGCGCATGAAATCCACCATCGCACTGGCTGGATATTATTTTTTATTAAAAAACCTTATATCAGTCTTCTCTTTGTAGCGGGTTTAATTGCAGCCATAGTACTCATTTATCCTCAACTCGAAACAGGTTTCCTTCCTGAAATGGACGAAGGCTCTATCGTGCTGGACTATTTCTCTCCTCCCGGCACTTCGCTGGAAGAGACCGACCACATGTTGCGCGAAGCTGAAAAAATAATTATGCAGGTGCCGGAGGTACAGGCATATTCGCGCCGCACCGGTACCGAGCTGGGCTTTTTTATAACCGAGCCTAACCGTGGTGATTACACCATACAACTAAAGAAAAACCGGGCACGAACCACCGAAGAAGTTATTGACGATATCCGTAAACGCGTATCGGCCAATCAACCTGCGCTTACCATTGATTTCGGCCAGGTAGTTGGCGATATGCTCGGCGATTTAATGACCTCCGTTCAGCCAATAGAGGTAAAAGTATACGGCCCTAACCAGGCGCAACTAAAAGTGCTTGCAAAAGAGGTTGCCGGGGTAATTGAAAAAGTACCTGGCACCGCCGACGTTTTTAACGGCATCACCATCGCAGGGCCCTCACTTTCAGTACAGCCCGACTATACAAAACTGGCGCAGTTTGGCATTACGCCGACTAATTTTCAAATGCAGGCCCAAACACAGTTAGAAGGAAATATCATAGGCAATGTTTTTGAAAAAGAACAACAAACTGCAATCCGTATGTTATATCCCGGTTCAAAAAATGTGTCGTTGGACCAGGTAAAACAATTGCCCGTATTTTTACCCACCGGAAAACTACTTCCGCTCAATCAGCTATCAACCGTTAGTTTAAACGAGGGCGAGTCAGAAATTGTGCGCGAAAATCTTGAATCAATGTTCCCGGTCCATGCCCGGTTAAACGGGCGCGACCTGGGTAGCGTTATGCACGACATCAGGGCCGCAGTAAACCGCCAGGTTAAACTTCCACAGGGTTTTCACATCACTTATGGCGGCCTTTATGCAGAGCAACAGGCATCGTTTAAAGAACTACTTTTTATCCTGATTGCCGCATGTTTGCTGGTGTTTGCCGTTATTCTTTTCCTGTTCCGTAAAATAAAAGTGGCTCTTATCATTTTATTCATAGCCGCCCTGGGCGTTTCAGGAAGTTATATGGCGATTTACTTAACCCATACACCACTCAACGTAGGCAGCTACACGGGCTTAATAATGATAGTAGGTATCATTGGCGAAAACGCAATTTTCACCTACCTGCAGTTTTCTGATGCATTACTTACCAAAGGAGTTGACGAGGCCATCAGCTTTGCCATAGCCACCCGCCTTCGGCCAAAGCTTATGACAGCCCTTGGGGCTATCATCGCTTTACTGCCATTGGCCCTGGGTATAGGCACCGGTGCCCAATTACATCAGCCACTGGCTATTGCTGTTATCGGCGGCTTTATAATTGCCCTGCCGTTATTGCTAATTGTACTACCCTCATTTTTACGAATAGCATTCAGAAATATTGGAAAATAAATCGTGCTGAAAACGAATCTCTGAGCGCTGAGGTTCTCTCCTCTCTATAAGATTGCTTTGCGCAGCTTAGCTTTCTTATGGAGAGGGGAGATGCCGACAGGCAGAGGGGTGAGTCTAACGGGTTCCACGCCACCGTTATACAACTGCCTCTGCTAAAGTAACATACATAACTCTATTTCCCCGCCTCAAAATCCAGCACATTACCATCCATGCAATAACGTTTTCCGGTAGGTGCAGGCCCGTCATCAAACACATGCCCCAAATGCGAACCGCACCTTTTGCAGGTAACCTCGGTCCGGTCTCCATCCGGATCAGTTTTAAGTGTCAGGCTGTTTTTATTAAGTGCCTGAAAAAAACTGGGCCAGCCGGTATGGCTTTCAAATTTAGCATCAGAGCTATACAAAGCGTTTCCGCAAACCGCGCAGTAATAAGTTCCTTTGGCATGGTTATCCCAGTATTTGCCGGTGTAAGCCCGCTCCGTACCCTGTTCACGCGCAATCTGGTAAACTCCGGCAGGCAATATTTTTTTCCATTCTGCATCCCTCACCTTAACCGGTTTGTTATCGGTATGCGAGTAATAAGGGTTTTTGCTGTGGTCGTAAGTAACGTCGCCCTGCGCCATCAGATAGCTTATAAAAATCACCGAAAAGGCAACCGGAATCAAAATTTTAAGGTAGCTCATAATATTTCTTTTAGCCGTTTAATAATTAAACAATCCATCGTTGTTTAAGTTTGGACGGCTGGCATGGCAGTACCTTACAATAAATTCAGGGTAATAGCTTTTCTGCGCCTCAAAAGTCTCATTCCCCGGCTTTCCCCTGCTCCTGCTTAAAAAGCCAGAATGAATAACCAAACAGAAATACTACAGAGCCCAGGATAAAAGTCAGCATAAAGCCATTCATCCAGGCACCTTTCAGTAAAAAGCTGGCAATAATGCAAATCATGCCACCGTAAAAAAATATCCTTCCGCCAACCTGGTGTGTTTTCTTCCATACGGAATCACTGCTTAACGTCCATGGGGTACGTATACCAATAAACCAGTTGGGTTTCAGGTTAATCATAAAATTGCCCAAAACCGCAAGGAATAAAAACACACTTGCGGGTATCCAGTGTACGCCCATGTGCTCGTTACCCGGCAAACCAATGTAAATCATCATCATGCATATAACCGACAGAAAAACGGTTAGCACCACACGAAGCTTAAAATAATTGGTGGTAAAAAAACCGTCGTTCAGCTTCTTCGGGTCAATTTTTCGTACAGACAGCATAATGAAATAAACAAACAAATTAGTCCCTGTCATAATAAATTCAGATGCTTTACCTGCCCAGCCATTAGCTTCGCCATCGGCGTTAAAGTGTATGGGCACTGTGCCCGGTAGTTCATTCCATACGTAAGCCAGGTAAACCAGTGGCAATAAAAGGAACACCCATAAAATCATTTCCTTTTTGTAATCTGTCTTTTCCATGTTATTGTTTTTTATTGTTTGACTTTTTGTTGCCGGTAAACTGAACAAACCAGGTAATAATTTCATCCATTACGGTGGTATTCAGCGAATAATAAATAAACTGCCCCTCTTTTACACTTTCCACCAAACCTGCCTGCCTCAGCAAATCAAGATGGTGCGAAATGGTAGGTTTCGAAAACCTGAATTCGTCAGCTATTTCGCCTGCCGTCATATCCCGTTTCTTCAGAAGTTCCAGTATATCACGCCGCGTAGGGTCGTTCAAAGCTTTAAAAAGTGCATTCATACCACGTTCAGTTTCACTTAGCCATTTGTATATTTAGACAACTATCTAAATACAAATGTAAAAGAATTTTCTCATTCCCAAAAATAATTTTCCAATAAATTTCAAATGTAATGTTGGC